>JAURFJ010000036.1 GCA_030834365.1 Flavobacteriaceae bacterium
CTTTAATCTGTTAAGCCGAATTCGATCTTCTGAATTCCACAATCGAACTTCTAAATGCGCATGTGGGTCTAGATCCTTTCGAACCCTTACACTGTAGGCTAGCTGTGCCTGATCTATTTCTTGCGCTTTCGATTCATCAAAACTTGCCCTAAAGATGGGTTGCGGTATATTTATAGTAGTCAGTAACAGTTCACCCTCAAATTTAACGAGTTTGTAGAGAGCTGAACTCACCTCCTTGCCGTTTTCGGCAACCATGAGTCGCTCAATGGCCTTAAAATCGGTGAATCCCAAAGGCTCAAACAGTAATTTTAAATGCTCATCTAAGGGAACTAACTGCACTAATCTATCAATGCGGTATGACGAGTATTTTTCTGACTTACTTACCACCTCATCCTCAAGTCGCTTTTTGTACGCCTGGTTAAGCGTTTTTTGCTGTTTAAATAGCTGAAGGCTTTTCAAAAGTTGCTTTTTGCTGTGTTGATTGCGGGCTTCTAAATCTGCTAGCACTTGATTTCGAACGAAGTTTCGTAAATAATCATTCTTTATATTGCTCGAATCCTCTCGATAGTTCCACTGGCGCATGTGAGCGTACTCAACTAATTGAGCTTTACTGAAGTTTTGTAAGGGCCTAATTATGTTCGATCTATCTGAAATGCCGCTTAAGCGGTTAAGCGATGCACCAGAAAAAACACTCATAATCATCCCCTCTATACTGTCATCTAAGTGATGGGCAGTGGCAATAAAATCGAAATCATATTGCTCACATAATTTATCGAACCACTGGTAGCGGACGTTTCGAGCCTCTTCTTGAATACTTTTAGCGGTGTTAAGTTGCACGCTTTTAGTGTAAATCTCTACACCCAAATCAGAAGCCAAATTACCAACAAACTCAGCATCTTTTAGGCTTTCTTCCCCACGCAAACCATAATTAACATGAGCAAGCGCAAAATCAATTCTGCTATGTTTAAACGAGTGGGCCAGTAAAACACTGTCAACTCCCCCACTACACGCGAGAAGGATTCGTTTATGGCGATAAACGATCAATGCCTCATGTAGGGCGGTTTCGAAAGTGGTAAAATCAGACACTACGCATGAAGAGCCCTGTTTTCTGTGGCCGCAAGGGCTGCTTCTTTAACGGCCTCAGCATAGGTTGGATGCGCGTGAGACATACGGGCAATATCTTCAGCAGAAGCTCTGAATTCCATGGCCGTAACGGCCTCGGCAATAAGGTCGGCACAACGCGCACCGATCATGTGAACACCTAAAACCTCGTCGGTCTTAGAATCGGCAAGAATTTTAATAAACCCGTGAATGTCTCCGCTGGCACGAGAACGCCCTAAGGCGCGCATCGGGAATGAGCCCGACTTGTAATCGATCCCTAAAGATTTAAGCTGCTCTTCATTTTGACCAACTGATGCCACTTCTGGCCAGGTATAAACCACCGACGGAATTAAGTTATAATTGATATGCGGCTTTTGACCGGCGATGATCTCAGCGATAAACACACCCTCCTCTTCGGCCTTGTGGGCGAGCATAGCTCCTTGAATAACGTCTCCTATGGCATAAATATGCGGTTCAGCGGTCTGTAGCTGCTCATTTACGGCAATGCGACCTCTTTCATCTAGCTGAATACCCGTATTTTCAAGACCTAAGCCTTCTGTATTAGCTACGCGTCCGACCGAAACCAGCGCGTAGTCACCTTCAAGCTGAAGCAGCTCTTCTTTCTTCGAGAGTGCCTCTATCACAACTTGATTTCCCTTTCGTTCTACTTTTCGAACCGCATGCGAGAGGTAGAATTGGATTCCTTGCTTTTTCAAGACCTTCATAAGCTCCTTTGAGAGTGCTGCGTCCATAGAGGGAATGATGCGATCTGCATACTCTACCACACTCACTTCTGCCCCAAGTCTTTTATATACTTGACCCAGTTCTAAACCGATCACCCCTCCACCAATAACTACTAAGTGTTTTGGTATTTCCTTGAGTGAAAGGGCTTCAGTAGATGTAATGATGCGCTCTTTATCCAAAGAGATAAACGGGAGGTTTCCGGGTTTTGATCCTGTGGCTACAATAAACTTATCAGCAGTGTATGTAGCCTCTTTTTGGGCGTCTTTTACCATTAGGGTTTTGGCGTCTTTAAAGCTTCCAATACCTCTGAGAACCGTGATCTTGTTCTTGTCCATTAAAAAGTCGATACCCTTTACGGTTTGGTCCACTACCGATTGCTTTCTATCGATCATGGCCTTGAAGTCTAAGCTTACCCCCCCTCGAATAGTAATGCCGTGTTCTTGACTATCGTGCATGATGGTTTCATAATGATGCGAAGAGTCTAGAAGAGCCTTTGACGGAATGCATCCGACATTTAGACAGGTGCCTCCCAAAGTGGATTCTTTCTCAACTAGGGCCGTGTTCATTCCAAGTTGCGCACAACGAATAGCAGCGACATAACCCCCAGGACCTGAACCAATAATAATCACATCAAACTTTTGCATAATATATCCAAATAAATATCCCACAAAATTAAGACGTTTTACCCGTAAACGCTAGCAGCTGAAGATAAATGCGCTAACCAATAAATTGGCAGAAACAGCCTATTTGTCGTAATATCGTAGGATAATCTAAAACTAAATGACTCGTTCTCATCCCATACGTCTTCGAGAGGCTCTATTTCCATTAGTAATGCTTGTCGTGATGCTGGCGGTTAATGTCTTTTATTTTAAAGATGCCAGTTTAGACGGATCGAACCAGTTTATTCTTTTGTTGGGTGGTGCGGTTGCTGCACTAGTGGGGTTTTCTAAAAAGGTCTCCTACGATCAGATGATGGATGCCGTAGCCGAGAACCTAAGGTCAACCTCTTCTGCGCTGTTAATTTTGCTAATGGTAGGTGCCTTATCGGGTACCTGGTTGCTCAGTGGCGTTATACCGACCATGATTTATTACGGCATTCAATTACTAAATCCAAGCATCTTTTTGGTGGTAAGCGTTATCGTCTGCGCCTTGATTTCGGTAGCCACCGGAAGTTCTTGGACAACCTCTGCAACTGTAGGTATCGCCCTAATCGGCATTGGAAATGCCATGGGTATCCCCATGGGAATGACGGCAGGAGCTATACTTTCTGGAGCTTACTTTGGCGATAAAATGTCGCCTTTAAGTGATACAACTAACCTTGCCGCGGCCATGGCAGGAGCCGATTTATTTACGCATATACGATACATGCTATACACTACCGTGCCAACTCTAGTAATCACCTTGATCGCTTTTACTATTATCAGCTTTCAAATTGAGCCAACCGCTATGGTTCAAACCGATGCGTTACTGGGTGACATTAAAGCGGTTTTTACTATTTCTCCCTTTTTGTTTGTAATTCCGCTTATCGTAATCGCCCTTATTATTCGCAAAACACCTCCACTGGCCGCTTTACTTATCGGAACCTTGTTAGGCGCTATTGCAGCAATCCTAGCACAACCTGAATTGGTACTAAAGCTCAGCGGAGTCGAGTACTTCGCGTTCGAACCTGTTTACAAAACACTACTCAATGCTATCACGGTAGATCTAGCCATCGAGAGTTCAAATAGTCTGCTAAATGAATTATTCACTTCGGGCGGAATGGCCGGAATGCTCGGAACGATTTGGCTAGTCATATGCGCCATGGTTTTTGGAGGTATTATGGAGGCCATAGGGGCGCTAAATAAAATTACCGAAGCCCTTCTGCAACTGTCTAAATCAGTTTTTGGCCTGTTTGCTAGCACCGTTGGAAGCTGTATTGCACTAAACCTAACCGCTTCGGACCAATACCTTGCCATAGTAGTGCCAGGAAAAATGTTCTCGAAAGCCTATGAAAAGAAGCAATTAGCACCAGAAAATTTGAGCCGAACCATTGAAGATTCCGGAACGGTCACCTCTGTGTTAATACCTTGGAACACCTGTGGAGCCTATCACAGCAGTGTATTAGGCGTTCCTGTGTTTGACTATTTCATCTATGCAGTATTCAACTACGTCAGCCCTTTTATGACCCTTATTTTTGCAGCATTCGCTATCAAAATAAGAAGATTGGTACCCTCAACTACTTCGTAAGTTCGCTCCCTTCACCCTATCTATTATTCGTAATTTAGCCCTCGATGAGTCGCAGCACGAAAAAAACCGTAAAAGCCAATCCAAATAGGGCAAAATACCGCATTATTTTTGGGGCCTTTCTTTTTTTCGCGGGTTTAGCCAGCGCACTGGCTTGCTTGTCGTTTCTCATGCACTGGAAATCTGATTTAAGTGCAGTGAATGCTCTCGGTGAATCAGCCATAGCCGTTGAAAATGTATTTAAAAGTTTGGGGCTATTTATCGGATACCTATTAGTTTATAAGGGTTTTGGAATTTCGGGCACAATCGTTCCCTTGCTTTTACTAATCACAGGCTTCATTTTATTTTTCAACCTGAGTAAACGTCCACTGATCAGCCTTTGGTCAACTGGGCTATTTTGGATGCTATGGATCACCTTTCTACTCTACCTTCTGTTCGACAAGGGCTCTGTATATGCCGGAATTGTAGGTTATGAGATAGGCGAATTCATCGAGTTGTATATCGGACGTATCGGATTGTTGTTCTCGTTGCTATTTACAGGATTGGTCTACGCTGTAATTGCCCTTAAGTGGACCCCTTCACTAAGAGTAAGTTCCCTTCGCTTTCCTTCTATTTCACTCAAAAAATTCAGCTTTAAGCCATTCAAATCTACACCACGTAAACCTTTGATTGTTGATGAAGCAGATGAAGCTGAAGCGATCCAATCGCGAGAAGACGCTTCTTTAACTGACGAATCGATTGAAATAGACCTTTCAGATGAACCGTCTTTAAGCAGCGCCCAAAAAACCGAACAACCAGATACTACCTTAAGCGACTCGGAACCACAGGTCGCCTTCGAAATCGCAAGTACCGATGTAGATGAACTCGATAAGAAGTCGACTAAGCTAGTAGAAGATTTTGGCGAGTTCGATCCGACATTAGAGCTGAGCAACTACAAGGCGCCCCATATCGATCTCTTGGACAGTCATGGAATAGAACAATCCCAAATTGAGATTGATAAGGAAGAGCTCGGAGCCAACAAGAATAGAATTGTCGACACCCTAAACAACTACAACATCGCCATAGAGCGCATCACCGCAACGGTAGGACCAACGGTGACACTCTATGAAATTGTGCCTGAGGCGGGCATCCGTATATCAAAAATCAAAAATCTCGAAGATGATATCGCCCTGTCGCTTTCGGCATTGGGCATACGTATTATCGCTCCTATTCCTGGAAAGGGAACCATCGGAATCGAGGTCCCAAACAAACAGGCCACAGTGGTGAGCATGCGCTCAGTGATTGGCTCAAAGAAGTTCAGCAACGCCCCTTTTGACCTTCCCATTGCCTTCGGAAAAACCATTTCCAATGAAACCTTTGTGGTTGATTTGGCCAAGATGCCTCACCTGCTAATGGCTGGAGCTACGGGTCAGGGAAAAAGTGTTGGTCTAAATGCCGTGCTTACCTCGCTTCTCTACAAAAAGCATCCTGCTGAAATCAAATTTGTATTGGTAGATCCTAAAAAGGTTGAGCTCACGCTTTACAACAAAATTGAACGACACTTTTTAGCCAAGCTACCCAATGTAGAAGACGCTATCATCACCGACACCAAAAAGGTGATCAATACGCTTAATTCACTGTGCCTAGAAATGGATGACCGCTACGACCTGTTAAAGGCCGCCATGGTTCGCAATATAAAAGAGTACAACGCCAAATTTGTCAAGCGCAAACTAAACCCAAACGACGGGCACCGCTTCTTGCCTTATATCGTTTTAGTGATAGACGAATTTGCAGACCTCATAATGACTGCGGGTAAAGAGGTAGAAACCCCCATTGCCCGTTTAGCACAGCTAGCACGCGCTATTGGAATTCATTTAATTATTGCCACCCAGCGTCCATCGGTAAACGTAATAACCGGTATCATCAAGGCAAATTTTCCTGCGCGCCTGGCGTTTAGAGTGACCTCAAAAATCGACTCTCGCACCATATTAGACGCTTCTGGAGCAGAGCAATTGATCGGTAGAGGAGACATGCTTTTTACCCAGGGCAATGAGATGATCCGTTTACAGTGCGCCTTTGTAGACACTCCAGAAGTAGAGAAAATTACCGATTATATAGGATCGCAACGCGCCTATGCCCAGGCCTATCTGCTTCCAGAATACGAAGCCGATGATGTGGGCGGAGTGCTGAGCGATGATATAAACGATCGCGATCCGTTGTTTAAAGAAGCGGCAGAAATTGTTGTCGGCGCACAGCAAGGGTCAACCTCTCTTATTCAGCGAAAGATGAAAATCGGATACAACAGAGCGGGCCGAATAATCGACCAGCTAGAGGCCGCCGGTATTGTTGGGCCGTTCGAGGGATCCCGTGCTCGCCAGGTCATGTTTAAAGATTTGAATAGTCTACAAACCTTTTTAGAAAATCAATAGACACATGAGTAAAGCCAGAGAATTCGTCAAATTAGGGTTATTCATGAGCCTAATATTCTTCAACCTATCACTAAGTGCTCAACAAAACGATCTTGCGTCTGAAGCTGCTTTAGACAAGGTCTATTCAACCATGTCTGCTTATCCTCAGATCACGTTAACCTTTGATTACACGTTGACCAATAAAGAGGCTCAGATTAACCAAAACACCTCGGGTAGGGTTTTCATTCAAGAGCCTAAGTATCGACTTGAATTGTTCGAGAGTGTTCAACTATTTGATGGATCTTTTTCCTACAGTATAATTCCCGAAAATCTTGAAGTAGTAATCAGTGTACCTAATCCGACTACTAACTCAGACGAAATAAACCCAAGTGAACTCTTTTCGTTTTACAAGGAGGGCTTTCGTATTGAAAAGGGTAGGCTTATAACCGACGATGTAATGGAAATCTTGCTTTTTCCTATTGATTCTAAAGCCGAAATCGAAAAGGTTTTTGTGCGCATCAACACAAAATCAAATCGCTTAGTTTCTCTAACACAAGTGGGGTTTAATAAGACCGAAACAACCATTAAGGTTACCACCTACGATACCGCTACAGCTATAGATCCAAAGCTGTTTGCCTTTGATCGAAAGGCTTACGAGGCCAATGGATATTACATTATTGATTAATCGCATATGCGCATCTTAGATCGATACATTCTTAGCCAATTTGCGCGCACCTTTTTTAGCGTTTTTGTGATTGTATTGTTCATTTTCATCTTCCAAGCCATTTGGCTCTTTATCGATGAACTTGCTGGCAAGGATCTGGATATTCAAATAATCGGCAAGTTTTTGCTGTATTACATGCCCACTATCATTGACGATGTGCTACCCTTGGCTGTGTTAGTCACCTCGATACTGACCTACGGCTCATTAGCGGAGCATTACGAGTTTGCGGCCATAAAGGCATCTGGCGTTTCTTTTCTGAGGGCTATGCGAAGTACATTTATCTTTTCTGTGCTGCTGGGCATAGCGGCTTTCTTTGTGTCGAACAATCTTATTCCGGCATCCGAACAAAAGATCTTTAACCTCAGGCGAAATATTGCTAAGGTGAAGCCTTCAGCGGCCCTGGTCGAGGGAATCTTTACCGATATCGAAGGAACCAACATGAACATGAAGGTCAGGGAAAAATACGGAGAGAATGATCGCTACCTCAGAGATGTACTCATTCATCAAAAGGCTAAAAATCAGCAAAACACTATTGTTATAAGCGCTAAAGAAGGTGAGTTTATCAGCAACAAAGACTCCGAATTGCTTAAGCTGGTGCTGTACAACGGATTTTATTACGAAGAGATTCTGCTGCAAAAGCCTGAAGACATCAAGAAGCAGCCCTTTGCTCGTGCCTCTTTCGACACCTATATCAAGTTTATAGATCTTTCGAGCCTAGATGAGATTGATCTTGAAGAGCAATCGTCAATCACAACTGATAAAATGAAGCCTACTCGACAGTTGCTCAAAGACATTGATTCGCTAGCCAAAGACACTCAAGAACAGTTGAAGCAATACTCAGACGCTACCATGAGGCGTCTAGCCGCCACTTTTGTTTTAAAAGAGCGCAAGCGTGAAGAGGAGACTGTACCCTATCACGAGCAGTGGATAGCCCCTTATTTTCCTGTGGTCGACAGAGACTCGCTTTACTTTCAGCAAACTGAGGCTAACGAACTGCTAGCCGTACTGTCTACACAACAGCGCTCCAGTGCGATTCGTTCAGCCACCAATCAGCTTGACAATCTGCGAATCATCGCCTCTACCAAGTCTACCGAAATGGGCAAGCGATTTGAGTTTTATAACCGTCACATCATTTCACTACATAAGAAATTTGCGCTAGCGTTGTCGTGTGTGCTCCTATTCTTTGTAGGCGCCCCCATTGGCGCACTCATTAGAAAGGGCGGGCTTGGCCTGCCCATGGTGATCGCCGTGGTTTTATTTTTGAGTTACCACTTCTTGGGAGTTTTTGCAGAGAATTACGCGAAAAGAGGAAACATACATCCGATTATAGGGGCCTGGTTTTCTACCTTTGTAATGCTTCCGGTGAGCCTTTACGTAACGCGAATGGCCGTGTTAGATCGAGGCCTAAAAGGCAATTCGCTAAGCTTTGGCTACCTGTTGTCTAAATTTAAAAGAGAAACGCCTAAAACATGAGTTCAGCCCTAAATACAATAAGTGAAGCCATCGAGGCAATTAAAAACGGTGAAATAATCATCGTGGTCGATGATGAAGACAGAGAGAATGAAGGAGACTTTGTAATGGCTGCCGATAAAGTCACAACAGAGGCCATAAACTTCATGTCGAAACACGGAAGGGGCCTCATCTGCGCTCCACTAACCCCTTCGCGTTGTGCGGCACTTGCCTTGAACAAAATGGTTGACGACAACACCGATCCGCTCAAAACGGCGTTTACGGTTTCGGTGGATCTCAAAGGAAATGGAGTCACTACAGGTATTTCTGCCAGTGATCGAGCTAAAACGATCAAAGCCCTTACTCAGCCTGAAACCAGACCCGAAGATCTTACTCGACCGGGGCACATTTTTCCGTTAATTGCCAAAGAAGGAGGAGTATTAAGACGAACCGGACACACTGAAGCCGCTATCGATATGGCTAAACTGTCTGGGCTATCTCCGGCCGGAGTGATTGTAGAAATCATGAATGAAGATGGAAGCATGGCCCGATTTGATGACCTGATCAAGGTCAGAGATCAATTTAATCTTAAGATGATTAGCATCGAACACCTGGTGGCCTACCGCATGATGCACGACAGCTTGATCGAGCGGCAGTTTAGCAAAGAAATCGAAACAGCCTACGGTCATTTTACCCTTACCACCTATAGGCAAACCACCAATGATCAAGTACATATTGCATTAACCAAGGGCGTGTGGAAGAGAGGAGAAACCGTTCTTACCCGCATTCAACCCTATCACAGCGGAGCTTCGCTCTTTCAATTCTTAAAGGGTTCAGCAGATCACACACTTGACCGCATTTTTAAAAAAGCCCAGCAGGCCGATAAAGTGGCGCTGCTACTCATTAATAAAAACCCAAACGCAGCTGAATTTTTAGCGCAGTTGTCTGAACTTATTGAAATAGACGGTCAGAACCTCTCGCGCTCAAAAAATATGGATGAAAAAGACTTCGGTATAGGGGCGCAAATTCTGCACGATCTAAATCTGATCTCCCTGAAGTTGCTCTCAAACTCTGCACCCATTCACCGCGTTGGATTAAGTGGGTACGGATTGCATATTGAAGGGGTACAATCGTACTAAAAAAACCAGAGTCGGATAGCCATGAGCACTACTATTACTACGAGTGCCGAGCGAATAAATCCTTCACCTTTTTTAACAGAAAGTCTAGCAGCTATCCATCCTCCGACCATATTACCAAAGGCTAAAAGTAGACCAATAAACCAATCAATAACATCGTTCCAGATAAAGACCACTAGTGCGGCTGAGGTATAAATAGCGGTTACAAGAACCTTAGTGGCGTTTGTACGAATGAGATTCATTCCGTTGAAAATATTTAGCCACAAAATCATCAAAAGGCCCATACCGGCGTTGATGAAGCCGCCGTAAACCCCGAGGATGAGAAAAACAAACAAGGTAATCCACAAGGGTCTACCACTTAGGTACTCCTGATCTAACACCTTTTTCATTCGGGGTTGCAATACCATAAGCACAACAATAACAATCATAATAACCGCTAGTACGCGGTTGAATAATTTCTTGTCAAATTCGACAGCTATAAGCGCCCCGAAAACAGATCCTATGGTGGCCGCAACACCCACGTATAAGCTAAAAGGCATCACACTCACCTTTTTACTTTTAAAACCCGCAGCAGCAGAAACCGCAGACAGGAGTATACCTAAGCGGTTAGTTGCGTTGGCCACTGTAGGGTCAAGCCCAACTAAAATCATGGCCGGAAGGGTCAGAATAGATCCGCCACCGGCTAGGGTATTGATAAAACCCGCAATAAAGCCCACCACGGTAATAAGTATCCATTGCCACTCTTCGCTCATGGCGCAAAGATACCTGCATTTAGCTATATTTATTAAAAATCCGATCAGATGAGACTACTGTATACCCTTGTAATTCTCGTATTGCTTTCAAGCTGTGCACAACAAAACACCGATGATCTAGACGACGAGGTGGGGTTGATGCTTTACACCATCAGAGATCAAATGAAAGATAACCCAAAAGAAAAGCTGAAGCGTGTGGCGAGTATAGGGTACGATTATATCGAGTCAGCGGGCTACGAAAATGGTACCTACTACGGAATGGCTCCCGCCGACTTTAACCAATTCATGGATAGTATTGATTTAGAACCCATGAGTTCGCACCACGGTTCAATGACCTACGAAAATGCCGATAAAGAGATTGCCGATGCCGTGACCGCCGGGTTTGAATTTGTGGTTATTCCGGTTCCTCCTATGGGCATGTTTACCTATGATTTTGAAACGCGATCGATGGGCATGAAAGGAAGTCCAGAAGAATTGGTAACCTTTTTAAATACAGTCGGAAAAAAGGCAAAAAAAGCTGGGCTTGAATTGCTCTACCACAATCACGACTTCGAATTTAAGCCCAACGAAGAGGGGATTATACTAGCGGATTATATCCTTGAAAACACAGACCCTCGGTATGTGAATTTTCAGCTCGATTTGTTTTGGGCCACTTATGCGGAAGCTGACATTGAGGCATTTATAAAGCGTCATCCAAATAGGATAAAGGCCTTTCACGTAAAAGATATGGATAGCGAAAGAAATATGGCTCCAGTGGGTAAAGGCACAATAGACTTTGCCTCGATATTTCAACATCAGAAAACAGCGGGACTTGAATTTTTTGTTGCCGAACAAGACTTTACAGGGGATCTAGACCCCATGGATGCGATAGTCTTATCGTACCAAGG
>JAURFJ010000037.1 GCA_030834365.1 Flavobacteriaceae bacterium
TAAACCTTTAAACCTAGGCCGTAAAAAGGGCTGTTCCACCAGTCGTAAGACGGAATCACAAAACTCAGATCTTGTACCAAGTGTGGTGCATTTTTTCGCATGATTCCGCGCTCCCTAAGGGCCTCAATAACCAGCGAAATATCTCCGTTTTGCAGGTAACGAACTCCTCCATGAACGAGCTTGGTGCTGCGTGAAGAGGTGCCCTTAGCAAAGTCGTATTTTTCGAGCAACACCGTTTTGTATCCTCTAGATGCGGCATCTATAGCGGCGCCTATACCTGAGGCACCCCCTCCGATGATCAGTACATCCCAAGGTTTAGTGCGCTTCATTAGCTTCGCAAGGTTTTGTTTTCTATTCATAGTGGCCCCTTAAAAATCGTGATTGGGTATGGGGGTTCCGTGCGGATCGTGACTAAAATCACCGAGCATCTCGTTCATTCGCTTAAAAAAATCAGGCTGCCGAACATGCTCTAATTCTTCGGCAATTTGATGCACATGATCCGGCTCAAAACCCATCACCTGCACTAGAAAGGTCTCGATCAAGCGATGCTTAGCCACAATCTCTGTGGCTATTTGCCGCCCTGCTTCTGTGAGAAAAATAGGCTTGTACGCTTCGGTCTCGACTAGGCCGAGTTTAGACATCTCTTTTAACATGTTTGAGACGGTAGATTTGCTCACTCCAAAGAGCCTGCTTAAGGCAGTGACCGTAACTCCTTCACCTCTTTCGTCAAACTTGTAGAGCGCTTTGAGGTAATTTTCTTTTTCAATCGTAGGCATCTATTTTGTTTTGATAGGTCAACTAAACCATCGATTAAGACGAAGCAATCCCTTGAGTACACCTAGCTTTCCTCTGTAAGGGGCGTAACGCAACGGAATGTCTATCCAAGTCGCCCGATAGAGCACAGGTTTTTCACGGCTAAAGGTGTCGAATCCGTACTTGGCGTGGTAACTTCCGTGACCACTCTCACCCACCCCGCCGAAAGGCAGGTTAGGTTCGGCAATCATCATAATGGTGTCGTTTACAGCAGCCTGACCAAAACGGTAATTCTTGAGCAATTGCTCGGCCCATGACTTATTCTTTGAGAAGAGGTAGAAGGCCAATGGGTTCGGGAAGTGAGTCAACCACTCTTCGATCTCCTCTTCACGTTCATATGAAATTACCGGCAAAACTGGCCCGAAGATTTCCTCTTGCATCACCTGATGATCTTTGGAGACCTCAGTGAGAATGGTAGGTTGTACATAGCGCTTTTCGGAATTTGTTTCTCCGCCGTAATAAACAGAGGCCTCTGAAATAAACCCCTTCATGCGCTCGATATGTTTGGCGTGAATTAAGCGTCCGTAATCTTCGCTTTGGTCGGCGGCCTTCGAATAGGCCGATTCAATGGCCGCTTTTAGGGCCTTTAAAAAGTCATCGTAAACGCTCTGATGCACTAACACATAGTCAGGGGCAATACAGGTTTGTCCGGCATTCAAAAATTTACCCCACACAATGCGTCTGGCGCTTAAATCGAGAGGAGCGGTAGCGTCTACAATACAAGGAGACTTACCTCCCAACTCTAAGGTCGTAGGGGTAAGATGCTGCGCGGCGGCTTGAGCCACCAACTTACCCACCGATACACTACCGGTAAAGAAGATATAGTCCCACTGATGCTTCAAGAGCTCTTGACTCAACGCCGCGTCTCCTTGAACCACGGTCACAAAATCTTCATCAAACACGGCCTTCACTATTTCGGCGAGCAATGCGCTTGTATGCGCACTGTATTCACTCGGTTTGAGTACCACGGTATTGCCTGCGGCAACGGCTGAAACTAGTGGGGTTAGGCTCAGCTGAAAAGGGTAGTTCCAGGGAGCTATATGCAGTGTTACGCCATACGGATCCTTGAACACCTTCGAATAAGCCGGAAAAGAAGCCAAGCTTGCAGAGCGTCGCTCTGTTCTAGCCCACTGATCTATGTGCTTCAAACTGTGCTTGATCTCGGCCTGAAGGTAGCTTATTTCAGTGGCCACCGACTCAAAGGCCGACTTGTTAAGGTCTTTGTTCAGCGCTTCAATAATGGCCTCTTCACGCGCATTAACCTCAACCAACAGACTCCTCAACACCTGTTTTCTGAACGGTATAGAACGCGTAGCGCCGGTTCTAAAGAACCGGCGCTGACCCTGTATTATTTCTGTGATCGACTTCATACCCCTTAAAGGTACGAAAGCTCAAAAAATGGAAGCGTTTAGTAGGCTAAAGTAACCTCAACTTTTATGTCGTCAAGAATGAGCTTGTCTCCTAAGTCTGAAAAGAATGCCCCAGAGCGAAACTTCACGTCGTATTTCGAGCGATCAAAAACCATAGATGCGGTCATTTTATTTGCTCCAGCAGGGGTAAAAGTAACTGAAACCGGATTCGTCTTTCCTCTAACAGTTAGGTCTCCATTAGCCTCGAAAGTGTTGTCTGAGCCTTCTTTTACAGAGGTAAGCACCAAAAAGGCAGTCTTGAACTGATCTACTCCAAAGAAGTCGTCAGCCTTTAGGTGTCCTTCTAACTTCTGTGCCCATTCACCCTCTAAATCCTCAACATCCAAAGAAGTCATGTCTATTTCAAACGCACCTCCTGTGAGTTTCCCGTTTGACACATTGATAGAGCCCGATTTGAATCTAAGAGATCCGTAATGTTCCTTTCCAGAAATTTCTTTACCGAACCACTTCAGGGCACTGTCTGCAAGGCTAATCTCTTGAGCAGTCAAAGAAAAATTGAGCGCCATGGCGGCGAAAAGAGTAAATACAACTGTTTTCATAGTCTTATAATTTTTAAGACCGTAAAGATACTTCCTAATCTAACCTATAGGTGTTAAAAAGCGGATAAATATTAACCTAGGTTAAGTGCTGAAATACGACTGAATTAGGCCACTTCGCGCTCTAAAGCGATGTAGTGCGTTAACTGCTGAGAAGCATTGTAGAGCGGAATAATCTTAACCTCGCACACATACGCCTCACCGTTTTTGCGGTGATTGGTAATTTGAGCAGTAAATGGTTGTCCAGTTTTCAGCTGCGCTCTAAAGAATTCTCTTTCTGCAAGCTGGGTCTGTGACCCGTGAAGCACCTTATTTGGTCTGCGGCCAACGATTTCGTGGCTGGCGTATCCGGTCATCTTAGAGAATCCTTGATCAACCCAGACCACAGAATACTGGTGATCACTAATGATGAAGGCTTGATAAGTGTTGTAGTCTTCAGCCACCTCGTCGATTGGAGTGACCCATTCGAAATTTTGCGCCATGCGCTGATAAACCTCTTTTAAATAAGTACCGTTAAGCTCACCACACAACCTGTGATAGTGTTCTAAATAAAAATCTCCGGCAATAAGAGGCACAGAGTTGGTATTTGTGTTCATACAACAACTTTGCTGTAAAATTAATATATATCCAAAGATCCGCAAACTAACTTGCTGATTTTTAGAGAGAAAATGAAAAATTAGCGGTTTTGTTTAAACTTTAAATCGACACTCATATCAATTTCATCTTCAACTGGTTTGAGCAAAAAGCGTGGTAATTTTAGATCGAAATCGTTCAGGTTTACCTTGAAATCTCCGGTTAGATTGACTTGACTCGCCTCACGTTCAAGTCTGAGTTTTATGCGGTAATTCTTTCGAATTCCGTTTAACTCGAAAAACCCAAAAAGTTCAACAGTTTCGCCCTCAGATGGGCTTATTTGTTCGCTATAAAAACGCACTTCGGGGTGTAAAATGGCATTTAACACCCTCAAAGCGTTCGAATCGCGGTTCGAACTGTTTGAATCGAAGGAGGCCAGAGGCACCGTTACGGCTACACGTTGAAGGGCACCGTTAGACTCAATTAGCAATCCCTTGGCCTGCCCTGATACGCCCGTCCAGTCATGAGCGACATGGTATCCGCTGTAGGTAATCTTCGAAGAGTCTAGGTTGTAGGTTTCTTGGGCCTTAGCCTCCGCAAAAAGGAGCACCAACCCCGTAAAGAGCACTGATAATTTCATCTTATTGTTTTAAGCGAATAACAATAGTTGCCGCGGCAAATGCACCAAAGGCAGTATAAGCCGAGGCTCTGTGCAGCGCCTTATCGCGCTCAGAATAATATTGAGTAGCTAGCATAGCCGACAAATGAATGGTTGCCAACCATTTGTGGGCCCTGGCTCCACTTAACCCCATCTCTTTAGAGCTGATCAATGGCGGAGGCGTAAATAGAGATAAGGCTGCACCCGTAAAGTAGGTTGCAGTAACGATTTGGCCCACGGTCTCGTGCGTGTTGTAGACCGAGTAGTCTCCGTTGTATAACTGCCCCCCCAGTATTCCTTGTGCTACCATTCCGGCTAGAGTGGCATAGCCGATTACTTGATGCACATTGAGCAACGTCTTTCGCAGGCGCAGCTCTTTCATTCGTTGCTCTTCGGTGAGCTTTGCAATACCCGTAATTCGTAGGGCCCCTTTTTCGCCCCATAAGAGACGCTGGGTAAATAGCATGCGTTCGGGAAGTAGATCGAAGGCTTGTTCTGAGCCCTGTTCTTCGGCTATTTGACTAAATAAATCTTCTTGAGCACTTAAATTTTGAAGACTTAAGCACAATACAAAAACAAAAAGAACAGGCCTATGAAGCATAAATTTATTTGGTTACAATGAGTTGATTTCCGTTTAAGGTGGTCGTATAACGCGCTAGATTGCCTGAGGTTGCTCCCGAAGAACAATTCGCGGTTCCGCCTTGAGAAGTTCCATAAGAATTGCCATGGTTGCCACAGGTGAAGCGGCTGCTAGTGGCACTAAACGTCCATGCATTACTCGTTCCGGCATGGGGACAACAGTTATCAAAAGCCAAGACTTGGGTGGCAGATGTGCGCAGCAGTAAAACACCGGCATTAGTAAAATTGAAATACCCTCCAACATTTTTGAGATTGTCAAAGAAAGCATTACTCAAGTCGGCCGTTATGGTATCACCATCAATAGTATAGGCCGGGGTATCGCTGCTGTTGTCTGATCCTGAGCTATCGGTTGAATTGTTGTCAGAATTTTCCGCCTCGCTGTCTGTGTCAGTAACACCCGTCGTTCCTAGATCAGAGGTGCTTTCAGACGAACAGGCCTCCAAAAAAGAGATTCCGAACACAGCAAAGGCAACTGTTGGGCACACCTTCGTCAAGAACTCCCTACGCTTATTTGTTTGATTTTCAGTTGATTCCATTTTCATTTTCTTTTTTTGTTTAAATATAGCGGTCATTACTTAAACAAACTATTGGTTTTCTACCAAATGCGCTCAATGACGGCCACTTGCTTTATTCTGATACCCTTGTCGCCCGTCTTGTAGACCAGGCGACTCATAGGCTCGTTAGAGAAATACTGAAGTGTGGCCGATTGTTCTCCGTCGTTAATAAAAAGCTCTGCAGATGAGACGTCTATCCATAAATCAAGGGTAAGTAAATCAGAAAGGCTAGGTGAAAGATCTATAATGATCGGGGCCGCAAATGCTTCGCTAAAGCTTACCTCTCCTGAGAACGAACGATCGATAATCAGCTTCTTGCTTTCGGCATTGAGGCTAAAATTAAGCTGCTCGTCTTTAAGGCTAGTAAGCACAAATTCGGTAGGGATCATCGGAAGCTCTAGTCGCACAAAAGTCTGACCTGAGGGTAAGTTCACGTAAGTATTTTCACCGCTGCTCTGCGGGCTAATTGGTGCGGGCACCTTCAACTGCTCTAGGGCCTCAATTGGTGTGTTTTTTAATCGAACCCCGTCCTTAGCGTTGTATAAACTGAGCTCACGGGGTAAGGTTGAGGCGCTACGCCACCTGGAGGTTGGTGTGTTTTGCGCGTAAGACCAGTTGTTCATCCAGGCCATGAACAAACGCTTATCGTTGGGTGCATGATTAAAGGTTACTCCTGCGTAGTTATCAGGGCCAAAATCTACCCATTTAATCGACTCTTGGTCTGATGAAAAGTCATAACCGTCAAAATCTCCTATGAAATACTGTGTAGCGCTGCCTCCGTTGGGGCCGCCCGGATTGATGCTAATCAGCAGTACCCAATGGGTCTCGCCGTTGAGTTCAAGGGCAAAGAGATCTGGGCATTCCCAGACCCCGCCATGGGCCCCAACTTCATGTCCGAAAGTAGAGGTCAAATTCCAGTCTATCAAGTTTTCTGAGCGATAAAGCTGTAGGTGATCTCCTGCCACTAAGGACATGATCCATGAAGAGGAATCTTCATGCCAAAACACTTTGGGGTCTCTAAAATCTATGTAGCCTGGATTCTTTACCACGGGGTTTCCCGCGTATTTAGTCCAGCTTTTACCCTTATCAAGGCTAAACGCAATTCCTTGAGTTTGAAAATTATCGGTCTTTTGTTCGGCCCCGGCAGCATCGTGATAGGTAAAAATGGCCACCATTGGGGGATTTTCTTCAGTGCCTAGACCCGAGGTATTGTCATAGTCCATAACCGCGCTACCTGAAAAAATCGTTCCATTCTGATCCGGGTATAGCGCTATAGGCTGGTGCTCCCAACTAACCAGATCACTGCTGATGGCATGACCCCAATGCATTGGACCCCAAACAATATCTTCTGGATGGTATTGGTAAAACAGGTGATAAGAACTGCCGTCGAAGACCAGTCCGTTCGGGTCATTCATCCACATAGAATCAGGGCTGAAGTGATACTGTGGCCTGTAGGGCTCAGAATAATACGTTTGAGTCTCTACTTTTTGAGCACAGCTCGATAAAAACAATAGACCGGTTAACGAAATCAAAAAAACAGTTTTGGCCATAGGTGGTTTTTTTTGAGGCATTGAATTAGCCGCTATTTTTACATTGTTAATGAAAGATACTAAACAAGAGAGAGCTCTAGCTCTTTTCCTGAAGAATCAACGCCTAGGGGCGGTAAAAACACGATTGGCCGCCGCTATCGGCAATCAAAGGGCCTTAGAGATCTATGCTAGGCTAGTAGCGCTAACGCTAAAGGCCGTGAAAGGGGTGAGCGCTTCACTACATCTCTATTATAGTGACAGCCTTGAGTCTGTACCAATAGATCTTCAGGCTGAGCAGCACATTCAGATCGGATCAGGTCTTGGAGAGCGCATGAACAACGCCTTTAACGAGCTGCTCAACAACTACCAAAAGGTCGTGCTTATCGGAAGTGACCTTCCTGAAATCAGCACAACGATTATCGACGAGGCCTTTGAAAAGCTCGATTCATGTGACCTAGTAATCGGCCCAGCAGAAGATGGGGGTTATTACCTTATTGCTCTAAAGGCCCCTCAACCCAGTCTTTTTACCACCATAGAATTCTCCAATGCTGAGGTTTATGAGCGCACCCTAATGTGCGCAGACAGCGAAAAATTAAAGGTGGCCATGCTGAAAAAATTGCGTGATGTAGACACCGCTGACGATCTAGCCCACTTTGATTTTTTAACCAGTTAGCACTCCGCGACTCGGCAGAAATGGCGTAATTTAGTACGTCTATGTTGAAGAATGAATTACTCACCGAAACACTAGAACACCTTAGGTCTAAAGGTTTCGAGACCCCAGAAATTGGAATTGTTTTAGGAACGGGCCTAGGCCAACTCGTCGATGAGCTCGAAATTTTAGCGGTGGCCCACTACCACCATATTCCGCACTTTCCGGTATCAACCGTAGAGTACCATTCTGGGAAACTACTTTACGGAGTACTAAGCGGAAAAAAGGTAGTGGTCATGCAGGGTCGCTTTCACCTTTACGAGGGCTATGATTTTGTGGCACTGACCTATCCGATTCGCGTAATGCACGCACTGGGCATTGAGAAACTGATGATATCCAATGCGGCAGGAGCCATTAATAAAGGCTTCTCAAAGGGGCAGCTCATGCTCATTGACGATCACATTAATCTTCAAGGCGGATCTCCATTAGCCTTCTCAGATGTTACTTTATACGGCCCCCGATTTGTAGACATGCTCTGCCCTTACGACAGTAAGTTGTCTGCCTTGGCTATTCAAATTGCCGAAGAACACCAAATCAACCTGAACAAAGGGGTGTATGCCGCAGTAGTGGGCCCGCAATTAGAGACAAGGGCCGAGTACCGAATGCTGGGCATAATAGGAGCAGATGCTGTTGGAATGAGCACCGTTCCTGAAGTGATTGTGGCGAATCATTTGAGCCTTCCTGTCATCGCCATATCTGTACTCACTGACGAATGCGATCCAGACTGTCTACAGCCCATAAACGTAGAGGAGATTCTATCTATCGCAAAGGCCTGCGAGCCTAATCTGATCACTTTGTTCAAAGAAATGATAGCGCGCTCATGACAATTTCAGTCACTTAAACTACTATCACAAGCAGTTAGTAAAAAGTATGCAAGAGGTATGTATCATCGGAAATGGAGTCGCAGGAAGCACCCTTGCTCTCAACCTCAGCGCCTCTGCTCAATTTAAGGTACATCTCATCTCAGAGGAGGCCGATTACTTCTTTTCGCGAACCGCCCTCATGTATGTGTACATGGGACACTTGACTCTAAAGCAGACCGAGCCCTACGAAAGAGGGGTTTGGAATGATAGCCCAATAAACCGTATCAGAGGACGGGTTACCGCATTAAACAGAACGAACAAACAGCTCAAGATTGAGAAGTATTTGTCGGGCACGCTTTTGTTGAACTACGATATTCTGGTCATAGCTACAGGCTCAAAACCGCGCTTCTTAGACTGGCCCAACACCCACTTGAAGGGTGTATCTGGCCTTTACCACTTAACTGATCTCGAAAAAATCGAAAGCTACACTCAAAGCCATAAGCACTGCAAAAATGCCTTGGTGGTGGGCGGAGGACTCATCGGAGTAGAGCTAGCCGAAATGCTACACAGTCGAAAAATAGACGTTAAGATGCTCATCAGAGAACCCTTGTTCTGGTCTTCGGTATTGCCCGACTCTGATGCACTATTGGTGCAGAAGCACCTAGAATCGAGGGGTGTTGAAGTAGTTGCTAACACAGAAGTAAAAGGCTTTCTAACCCATGATGGCAAGCGTGTAAGCGGGGTTGAGTTGAGCGACAACTCTCAGTTAGAAGCTCAGTTTGTTGGGGTTAGCATTGGGGTGCAGCCGCATATTTCTTTTCTAGAAGAAAGCGGCCTAGAATTAAATCAAGGAATCCTTGTCAATGAACACCTTCAAACCAGCGAAAAATCAATCTTCGCGATTGGAGACTGCGCCGAGCTAAGACAGTCTGATCCAAAGCGAAGAGCCCTAGAGGCGGTATGGTATGTAGCGCGTCAAATGGCTGATGCCTTGTCTAAACACCTCATTGATGGACCCTTTACTTACGTTCAAGGTCATTGGTTTAACTCCGCCAAATTTTTTGACCTAGAATACCAGACCTACGGACAAGTGAGCAACTTGGCCAAGCGCAAAAACTCAGAGCAACACTTTCATTGGCACAACACTAAAATGACTAAAGGCCTTACCTTGGCGTACGAAGCGCATTCTCGTCTGTTTTTAGGGGTAAACGCCTTCGGAATACGACTCAAGCAAAGTGTTTTTGAGCATTGGCTTGACCAATCGGCATCTATAGATACAGTGGTTGAACAATTAGAAACCGCTCACTTCGATACCGAATTCAGTAAGAATTACACTAAAGAACTTAAACATGCTTTCGTATCAAACAACAGCTAGCCAGCGCGCTTTCACGTTTTTAGGGCTCTTGGGTATTCTCTTACTTTTTGCCTCAGGGGTGGGCCAGTCACTCGCTGTACCCTCTAGCGTTTTAACCGGATCTGCCCTGTCACTGATCGCCTTAGCCATTCTGGGGTATACCTATGCCAGCTACGCCCCCTATAATTCAGGAGTTAAAAATAACGCCAACGCGATCAAGTCACTGACGCAACGCGGAGTGTGGGCCTATGTGAGCGCCCTAGCGCTGACGGCCTTTTATGTGGTATTGTACTTTTTCGACGCCTACCTAGAGCCTATGATTAGGGGCTTCGACTCTATCAGCCAATCGTTGTCTGGAAAGCCCGCTACTCAATGGTTTGTCTACGGGGCACTCTACACGCTGGCCATTTTATTATTTGGGGTGAAATTTATCGTGAAGTACCGACACAGCCGCTATCAGGTAATTCGCACTCTGAGCGTGATGTTCTTTCAGTTGATATTCGCCTTTCTACTGCCCGAGTTCATGGCCCGCTTAAATGGAGACCTGCCCTACTACGACCTTAAAAGCATGTGGCCACTCAATTATTACCTGTTTGATGGCTACTACATTGAGTCGTTTGTTTCTGCTCAGAGCTTAGGAATTGGGCTGTTGCTCTTTGGGGTGCTCTCTATTTTTGTGATTAGCCCCATTCTCACCTACAAGTTTGGAAAGCGCTGGTACTGTTCTTGGGTATGCGGATGCGGTGGCCTAGCCGAAACAGCCGGAGACGCCTTTAGACACCTCAGCGACAACAGCATTCGGTCCTGGAAGCTCGAGCGGTGGATGATTCACAGCATTCTAGTACTGATCACCCTCAGTACCGTTGGGGTGGTTCACAGCTATTTATTAGAGCATCCTGAAGACTATTGGATTAGCCCTTCTGTTTTTATTTTGACTGTGGTTAGCCTGCTGGTGGCTGTGATAGCACTCATCTATTTCAAGCGAAGAGCGTGGATCGCCAAAGAAGCCAAAACAGCCATGATCATTGTGGGAGTATTGTTAGCCGGATTTACCGGCATGCATTTTCTAAGCGACACCTATCACGTCTTTTTAATTCCGTCTCACAGCTTGAGATCGGTATACGGATTCTTCGTAGGCAGCATCTTCTCTGGGGTAATTGGTACCGGATTTTATCCGCTACTAGGCAACCGGGTATGGTGTCGATTTGGATGCCCAATGGCCGCCATCCTAGGCCTTCAGCAAAAACTATTCTCTAAATTTCAAATTACCACTAATTCTGGCCAGTGCATCTCATGCGGTAACTGCTCCGCCTATTGTGAAATGGGAATCGATGTTAGGGCCTACGCTCAAAAAGCAGAACCTATAAAGCGGGCATCTTGTGTCGGATGCGGCATCTGCGCAGAAGTGTGTCCCCGTGGCGTATTGCGCCTAGAAAACACCGCAAACCCAAACATTCAAGCATGATTTGGGTAATCATACCCGCTTTTAATGAGGCCAAAAGTATTGCCCTAGTTTTGCGCGATCTGCCCGCTTTGGTCGACGAAGTGGTGGTGGTTGACAACGGATCTACTGATAGCACTGCTTCCGAAGCCGAAAAGGCAGGGGCCACCGTGCTCTTCGAGGCTCAAAAAGGGTATGGGCATGCTTGTCTAAAGGGCATCGCCTATTTAGCCCATAAGGCTAAGCCAAAAGACATAGTCGTTTTTCTAGATGGCGACTATTC
>JAURFJ010000038.1 GCA_030834365.1 Flavobacteriaceae bacterium
AACTGAGCTAAACACCCATAAGTTACTGTAAGTCAGGAGCCCGGTGAAGGGCTACCTCAGCAATGTAGGCCGTTGATCGGGCCTCATTCACCTCGAAGGCCACCGCCGAAACTAATTGCGGGGCAAAGGTAATCATACGTTTGTTTCCAACAGTGGTTCCGTCATAGACTTTTTGCCATTGACCTGAAGTGTCAGCAATAAAAAAACTAAAGGATTCGATATGCTGTCCAAGCTGAATAGCCTCCTGAACTACAAAGAGGTTGGCCTCAACAGCCTGATCAAGGACGATTTCGAGCCGCTTGTTGTTAGTAACAGTTAGGCCGCTATAGGTGGTCCGATCGCTATCACTAAGATCTTCAAGTCCCGCAGAGGCTAACAGGTTAGTGGTAAAGGTGGCGTCGAGCTGCTCCTTGAGGCCCATGAGTCGTTCTACGTCTGTTTCATGAACTAATCCGCGACGATCGACGGGCAAGTTCAGTAACAAGTTACTGTTGAGGCCTACAGAGTTAAGGTAGATGTCCCAGAGATGATCTACCGTTTTCACCTTGTCGTCTTCAGAGGCGTGGTAGAACCATCCTGGACGAATAGACACATCAGTTTCAGTGGGCACCCAGTGGGTGCCGTCTTTTTGTCCGGCAGAGAAGCGGTCAAAATCGGGCATTCCGGCATAAACGCTGTCGCGGTATAGGGTTGACCAGGTGGTTTGATTGGCGTAGCCCTTCTCGTTTCCGACCCAGCGAATGTCTGGTCCGGCGTCAGAAAACATGACGGCATCAGGCTGGTATTGACGCACTAATGCGTGGGTGTTGGGCCAATCGTAATAGGTGAGCTTATCGACCTTGCGCTCTTCGTTGGCTCCGCCGTAATAACCGTCGCCCCCGTTGGCTCCGTCAAACCACACTTCAAAGAGGGGGCCATACTGGGTGAGCAGTTCGGTGAGCTGGCTGCGGTAATAAGTGATATAGGCCTCGGTGCCGTAATCGGGATGGTTGCGATCCCAAGGAGAGAGGTAGACTCCCATTTTCAATCCGTAATTATCACATGAGGCTCGAAGCTCTTTTAATAGATCACCTTTTCCATCACGCCAGGGGCTATTTTTGACCGAATGCTCGGTGTAGGCGCTAGGCCACAGGGCAAATCCGTCGTGATGCTTGGCGGTGATAATAATACCCTTCATTCCGGCCTCTTTCGCCACCCGCGCCCACTGATCGGTATCGAGTTCAGAGGGGTTAAAAAGCTCAGGCGACTCATCGCCATAGCCCCACTCCTTATCGGTGAAGGTATTGATGCTGAAATGTACAAAGGCGTAATACTCCAGGTCTTGCCAGTTCAGTTGTCGCTCAGACGGAACAACCGCAGCCGGCTGCTCTGGGGCGGGCTGGCAGGCCTGAAAAAACAAGGCCGAAGCAATAGCTAGGGTATACAACACGTTTCTCATGTAACAAACATGTACAAAAAAACCATAGGTACCAAGAAAGACAGCTTTGTTAAAATCGTCATTACCAGGTATTTTAACACTGCTGCGCGCCAAAAATGCAGATATTGTCGCATGCAACCACCAAAACCCAAGGTCAAGGGCGGCGCCCTCATCGCCCTGCTATTGGCCTTCAGTGCACTGCTTAACAGCTGTGTCGAGGCTGTTCCTCCGGCATTTGACTTTCAAGACGATCTAATAATCATCGATGCATTGGCCTCTACCGTGCCAGGCACCAGCTATGCCACTGTGAAGCAAACCAGCTATGAGTTCGGTCTGTATCGATCTAAGGCCATTAGCGGGTGTACTGTCAAACTCATCAATGCCGACACTCAAGAAGAAGAGGAGTTGTTTGAAAGCGATGAGAGCTATGTCGTAGACCCCAACTTCAAGGTGGCACCCTTATCGCGATGGTTGATTGAAATTAGACTTCCCAATGGTGAGACCTACCGTTCCTCTGTAGAAGCGACGCCGGAGCAAGTACCGATAAAATCTATAAATGAACGATTTAATTCTGAGATGATTTATGATGAGGGCAGCGAGAGCTATACCTCTGGTCACGAGATTCGCATTGACTTCGACGATCCGGGCGATCAACGCAATTACTTCTTTTACCAATACCGCGCCTACGAGCAAGAAATCTATTGCAAGCTCTGCGAATACGGAGTCTATAGAGACGGAGAATGCCTCTCACAGATTAACAATCCTGCGCTCACCAAGGAGTATTACACCTACCTATGTGACG
This sequence comes from Flavobacteriaceae bacterium, assembly GCA_030834365.1. GTDB lineage: Bacteria > Bacteroidota > Bacteroidia > Flavobacteriales > Flavobacteriaceae > UBA3478. The sequence continues at coordinate 2,220 of JAURFJ010000038.1, forward strand.
TACCCTGCTACAAGATCAGCTACAATAACGATATCAACATCTTCAGCGATGAGTTTGCAAACGGCAAACCCATTTCAAACCTCTTGGTTGCCAAGGTGCCCTACACCTCGAAACAAGATATACTGGTCGAGGTGCTGCAGCTCAATGTGTCTCAAGACGCCTACAAACACTTCAGAACCCTGAAAGACTTGGTCGACAACAATAGCGGATTCAACGCCCCACTACCCGCCGCCCTGATCGGTAACTTCACTAACCTCTCAGACCCCGATCGCATTGCACTTGGTCGCTTTACTGCAGCAGCAGCAACTAACCAGTCAATCTTTATTCGACGCAGCCTGCGTTCAGAACCACTAAGCGGAGACTTTAAACTTCCGCAACCCGAAATCTTGGGAGATCCAGTTCCTCAGCCCTTAACCTACTTTGCTCCATGTATTGAAGGTTTGTACCGAACCTCAGATCTAGAGGCTGATCGACTGCGCTATTTTGAAGGCAGTGCACTAATACCCCAAGACTTATGAGTCGCTCAAACACATTCACGGGAGTGCTTTTAGCATTAGCCTTTGGCACACTTTTTTCGACTCCTTTGCAGGCCCAAGAGGCCAACTTATCTATTACGGTGACCGATTCCGAAACCAAAGAGCCCTTAAGCGGAGTGACGGTCTACATCAGCCAATGTGAATGCGGGGGAATCACGAACCCCAGCGGCATATTTCTGAAACGATTAGAAAAAGGCAACTACGAAATCACCCTTGACTATCTGGGCTATGCCACCCAAACCCTAATGGTTAGCCTAGACAGCAATAAGAGCCTTATGGCCGCACTTGAGGTCACTCAAGAGCAGCTATCTGAGGTAGTGCTAACGGCCAAAAAGCGTAACCAAAATGTCGAGAGCCCTCAAATGGGAGTTTTTGAGCTCACTAGTCGAGAGCTCGCTAAAATGCCCGCTGCTTTGGGCGAGTTTGATGTGCTGCGAAGTATCACTATGATGGCGGGAGTCAACAACGCCGGAGACATCAGCAATGGTGTTTCTATTCGAGGTGGCTCTCTTGATCAGAACTTAATGTTGCTTGAATCGGCTCCGGTTTTTAATCCCACCCACCTATTCGGTTTGTTCTCTGTATTTACGCCAGAGGTAATCTCAGGAGTCGACATCTACAGGGCCAATATTCCCGCAAAATACGGCGGACGCATTGCCTCAGTGGTAGATGTGAAAATCGAAAACCCCTATACCGATTCATTTCAGTTTGAAGGAGGAATCGGCCTCATATCAAGTCGCCTCTCCCTCACCACTCCGATCATTAAAGACAAGCTTATGCTACTGGCTGGCGGACGCGTGGGTTTCAGCGATCTGTTGTTTCCGCTGCTGGTTCCACGCCTTAAAAACACCCGTGCCAACTTCGCCGACAGCACCGTTAAACTACTTTACCTGCCCTCCGAAGATGATCAGCTCACCTACACCAATTTCTACTCAAAAGACTTCTATCAGCTCGACTTGATCTCTTCGATCGAAAACATCGTGTCCTCGGCGAATCAGTACGATTTCATGACCATGAATCACACCCTGAAGTGGCTGCACACTTTTGAGAATAACACGAATCTTACCAGTAAACTCGTGCTCAGTGATTACTTGCCTAAAAACCTATTTCCAGAGATCGATAGCGAAAACGTGATTGAATTTGAATCAAGCATACAATACCTCAGCGCTCAGGTCGAGTACTTCAACAACCAAACCTCGAAGGTCGATTACTATCTTGGGGCTCAGCTCAATCGCTACACTATTAAACCCGGCAAACTCGATCCCGGATCGGGTAATTCGATTAATCCTGTAGATTTAGGGCAAGAAGCAGGCGATGAATGGTCGGCTTACGCTAGTTTAGACTTTTCACTCACCACCAAACTCACTTTATCTATCGGATTGCGCTTAACCTATTTCAACCTGCTTGGCCCCTATACCGAAGCGTTATATGACGAGAACTTCAACTTCGATCAGAATCGCACTTACGCATCAGGAGAAAGTGTGGTTAATTACATCTACCCTGAGCCTCGTTTAGGCTTAAATTTAAAACTCGGTGAGTATTCCTCGCTAAAAGCCAGTTATGCACGCATGTTTCAATACATTCAAAATATCTACAATACAAATACTCCGCTGCCCACCTCTCGTTGGAAGATCTCAGACCGCTATGTACTACCCCAACAAAACGACACCTACGGCTTTGGATTTTATCAAGATTTCGAGAGCCAAGGCATTAGCCTCACAGCAGAAACCTATTACCGCAACACCACTAATAACCTCACCTACAAACCGGGAGCCAATTTTTTTCTTTCCAGAAATATCGAAACCGAGGTGGTGCAGGCTGACGGAAGGTCATACGGAATCGAGCTCGGTTTAAATAAAAGTACGGGGCGCTTCAACGGTTTCCTAAATTATACCTGGGCCCGTAGTTTGCTTCAAACAAACGAAGCTTCCCCAGAAGATCGAATCAACAACAACGACTGGTACGCCTCTGACTTCGACCGACCCCATACCTTAAATGCGACCATCAATTTTGAGGGAGACCTCTACAACAAGGTGAGTTTTAATTTCGTGGGGCAAACCGGAAGACCCTATACCATTGCCAACGGAGTCTACAAGCAACAAAACGTCACCATTCCGATCTATCTCGATCGCAACAATGCCCGGCTACCTACCTACCACCGCCTCGATTTTGCCTGGACGATTGCCTACAGCAAAGACCCTAAGCGGCGATTTAAAGGCGATTGGGTATTTACCATTTACAACATATACGGACGAAAGAACCCCTTTAATATTTACTACGCACAACGAAACGGAACGGTCGACGGTAGTGTCTTTTTAGGAAGCCCTCTAGGAGCCTACGAACTCACGGCACTGAGAGGAACGCTGGTGTCGCTTTCGTATAATTTCAGATTTAAATAGCCTTATTCCAATCCCAAAGAATAACCTCCCAACGAGCGCCTTCGTGGGACAAAGAACCCACCACCTCAAATCCGGTCTTGAGATGCGCCTTTAATGAACGTACATTCTGAGCATCTACGTCAGTAACTAAATAGTCAAACTCGGCTGAATGCTGCTCCCGATAAGCCTGATACATGCGCTGAACTAAGCCCTGACCGGTATGCGATTGGGCCACACACAATTGACCCACTAAACAAAATGATAGCTGATCAATCAGCACGCCTTTGTATTCGATGTGCGAGAGGTGTTGCACAAATTCGGTGATAAGCGGATGCAACCACTGACTTTCTCTAGTGACCACAAGGGCGTATCCGACCACTTTAGATTGGTCAACGGCAATAACTGATGGGTGAACTTTATGTATAGCTTCAAGAAAGTCAAGATCGTACTCAAAAGTCACAAATCCTTGTTCTTGCTGCTGCTTCGGAGTTAGATTTTTCTTGAGGTTTAGATCGTGCAAGGCCTTGATTCCCTTGAGTTCATCAACAGAATCAACCAATTTGACTTCAATAGACATTTCTAATTCATCGTCCAATTAGCGCTAACCGCCTCTACTTCGTCGAGCACACGTAGCAGATTCTCTCCCCACAACTTGGCAATGTCCTCTTCAGAATATCCGCGTTTCACGAGTTCGAGAGTAACGTTTTGAGTCTCGGAGGCGTCACTCCAACCCGTGATACCTCCGCCCCCGTCAAAGTCAGAGGAGATACCCACGTGGTCAATACCTATGAGATCTACCATGTAATCAATATGATCTACGAAGTCAGCCACAGTAACACCAGCTGGTGCCTCGGCATCATTCTCGGCCACCTCATTGGCTGCATCATTTATCTCATAAGCATAGGCCATGAAGGCCTCACGTTCTTCAGCACTAAGGGCTCTAAGCTCACTACGCTCATACCACTTTAGACCCTTTTCTTCGGCCAATTTCTTGCGCAGTGTACTCATGTACTGGTTTCGGGCGTTGTGTTTTTCGGTGTTCACATAAGACGAAAAGGCGACAGTTTGTACCACACCTCCATTTTCTTTGAGCCACATAAGCTGCTCGTCATCAAGGTTGCGCGAATGGTCGCACAAAGCTCTTGCCGATGAATGCGAAGCGATGATCGGAGCCTTGCTGAGCTCAATCATCTGGCGCATCGCCTCTTTAGACGGATGCGACACATCAATCATGATTCCCACGCGGTTCATCTCAACCACTGCCTGCTTACCAAGTTCACTTAACCCGTTGTGCAAGAATCCATCTGCTTCCCCGGTATTGGAATCCGAGAATTGACTATGACCGTTATGCGATAGCGAAACGTAGCGTGCGCCCAGCGCGTGGTATTTCTCGAAATTCGACAAATCTTCTCCCATAGGATAAGCGTTTTCTACCCCAATCATCGCAACCATTTTACCCTCGGCTATAGCAGCACGCACCTCGGTTGAATTAGTGGCTAAAGCGATTTGTTCAGGCGCATAGGTGCTGGTCAAGCGTTTAATGGCGTCAAACTTGGCCATCGCATTTTCTTCGGCAGCGGAGTATCCCTCAGGGGTAAGATCTCCTTGACCTGTATAGACAATGAGCCAAGCTACATCGAGCTGCCCTTCGCTCATCTTGGGCAAATTCACCTGAGTATTTAGGCGCTGGGTATAGTTGATACTATCGGTGAAATTGGCCACATTGATATCGTCGTGTGTATCTATGGTGATCACTGATTGATGAATACGTGCGGCCTTGGCCTCAAGTGTTTCTTCGTTGGCGTTTGCCTCTTTTTTTGGCGCACAACTGGCTGCCAATACTAGGCTTAAAAGTCCGATGCTAACTTTTCTCATACTTGTTATTACTGATTAATTGGCGCGGGGCCGTCGATAATTGGCTCGTACACCACATCGCCCTTGCGCTCTTTAAATTCTTGTTTGATTTCGGCGACGGCCTTCGGATTTTGAAACAAATCAGCCATGGTCATACTCATAGCTTTGGCCGCGTGCACCATACCCTTATGTCCTATGCTCATTCCGCCGCAGGCAACAACCGCCCATGAATGCCATGGGGTATCCTTGGGGGCCACCGTCACACTGAGGTTAATATTGGGAACATTCCAACTCACGTCTCCTACATCGGTAGAGCCACCTCCAGGATTTTCAAGGGTTTCCCTTAACGGACTAATCGTGCTATCCATGCCCAGTTGTGGTTTGCCAGTGGCTTCTTGTATCGCCTTTCCGAATGCTTCTTCTTCAGCAGTGTAAGTGATCGGACCAAGAAGTTCTAGGTTGCGCTGCATCAACTCGCCTCCTCTGCGGTTAACTAGCACTTCATAGATACCCGAAATGAGCGAGATCTTGTAGTCAACATCAGCCATAATGGCGGCCCCTTCAGCCATCTCACGAACGCGTTCGTAAACAGGCTTCATTCCTTCACGATTTGAGTCGCGCACGCGTACCCAGAGTTTAGAATAATCTGGAACCACGTTCACCACCTGGCCTCCGTCTTGAATGTGGTAATGGATGCGCACACTCGGTTTGATATGCTCGCGGTAATAATTGATCCCCGTGGTATAGATCTCTAAGGCGTCTGAAGCCGATCGCCCGTTCCAGGGGTCTGAAGAGGCGTGAGCGGTTTGACCAAAGAACTCTACCTTGAAGTCGACCAATGCCAAGGTACTTTGTACGTCGGCCTCGGTATTCGCACCGGGGTGCCAGCTGACGTTGACATCGACCCCGTCCCAGACACCTTCTTTAACCATCCAGATTTTACCGAAGAACTTCTCTTCAGAAGGGGTGCCTATGAATTTGACCGTTCCCTTAAGCGTTCCGGCTTCGATCTGTTCTTTAATGGCAATGGCGGCACCTAAAGAGGCGGCTCCAAAAAGGTTATGCCCGCAGCCGTGACCCGCAGCCCCTTCATTGAGAGGCTCTTTAACCGGTGAAGCTTTTTGAGAAATGCCCGGCAGCGCATCAAACTCACCTAGAACAGAAATCACCGGAGAACCGCTTCCGTAGGTCGCCACAAAGGCGGTAGGAATCCCGGCCACTCCTCGCTCTACTATAAGACCCTGGGCCTCGGCATAGTCGGCGAGAATACGGGCCGATTCGTGCTCCTCAAAGGCCGTTTCAGCCAAGGCCCAAATCGAATCGCTTATCGCGATAAGAGCCTCTTGATGTGCCTCAACCGAGGCTATAATCGCCTTTTTTTCGCGATTGAGTTTTTGGGCGACTGCAGTGCTGCTAACTAGAAGCGTACCAATGGTTAGCAAAAGAAAAGATCTCATAAAAACTAATTTTTAGAAAAGGTACAAAAAGGGGGGCTAGGAATTCGATTGCAAGTATTCTGCTCTCACTAGTTTTGCGGTTTTGTGATTTCCGTCATGGCTCCAGCCCGGTGGCATGAAAATATAGGCTACTTTATTGCTGATTCCTGGAGCGTTCCAGACGTCTTTAGCGAGCGCAATAATCTCTCCAAAATAAACATCTACGAAACTGGTGCTGTCAATAGGTCTGGTGATTCCGTACTCGGGCTTCTGCTGCATGTCTTCTTCTTGGTAGGTCTTAAAGATTCGGTCCCATATATTGAGCAGGTTGCAAAAATTGGTGTCCATGTAAAGGGCATTTCGCGCGTGGTGCACCCTGTGGTGCGAGGGCGTTAAAATGAGCTTATTGAGCCATCCGAATCGGGCGTCTTTGATCAGGTTTTCTCCGACGTGAATAAAGGCGCCATAGGTGCCGTCGATAAACATGATCAAAAAGAGTAATTCGGGGCGCACCCCCAATAAGATGCAAATCGAGGTGCGAATGGTGTCTGCATAGGGGGCCTCCAAAAAAAAGTGCGCGTGAGTCACCGACAAATTCATCTCCTCAGGCGAGTGATGGGTGGCGTGCAGACACCAAAAAAGGCGCACTTTATGTCCTAAATAATGGTAAACGAAATGCGCAAGCTCCCAGACAATGTATCCGTAAATAAACCAATACCAAGCACTTGTGGTTTGAAATGGTGCAAGTGGTTGCAGCCAACCGATCAGAAAACCCACCATTCCAATGGCGATAAAACGGCCGACTATGCGGTTAAATACATAAATCAAAAAGGTGATTTTGTACACCTTAATCTGTGGTTTTTTATAGATCATTCCCAGGCCGAACTCCAGGAGTATGAGCAGCGGAATGATCGGATAAATCAGCGAAAGCACTCCTTCATAGGTCTTTAGTGCCTCATAGTTGCCTGAACTTAAGAGCTCCCAGAGCGATCGAATGCCCAAAAAGCCCACTACTTCCTGGTACAGGGTTTCAAGAAATTCCATAAAAACAAATCAAAGTTTCTGAAGCGTTCTCTATCTTCAGCCCTTAAGCTAACGAATTATTACATCTTATGCTAGAGGCCGAGCAGGTTAACCAACCCTCATTAAAGCGACAGATGGGTCTATTGGCCGTCATTGCCACTGGAGTCTCGTCTATGGTGGGCGCCTCTATCAATGTAGTGCCGATCATGATCCACCGCAGTGTACCTGAAATCGGGCCCTATGTGATTCAGGCTTTCTTGTTTGCGGCTATTCCGGCACTATTAGCCGGGCTTGCTTATGCTATTTTGGGCTCTGCCATGCCCCGTGCGGGCGGAAGCTATCTCTATGCCAGCCGAGGATTACACCCCTATCTCGGATTTATCGCCAGCTTTTCTCAGTGGTTTGGATTGTCTATTGTAATCGGTGTGATCGCCTACATCAGTATTCCGTTCGTGCGTGACATTGCCTACAGTGCCGGATGGCATGACCTAGCACAACTTCTCGACCTTTCTTGGGTTCGGGTATGCTTGGGGCTAAGTCTCATTTGGGGGTTCGTCTATGTGAACTTTCTTGGGGTTAAAAGCTACACCCGCTGGCTAATTCCGATGGTCATTCTGATTTTTACCCTCGGTTCAATAGTGATTATCTCAGGGCTCATCTACGACCAATCTGATTTTATTGCAGCACTTTCTGCCAAGCAAGGCATTCAGTTTGATCCAACCGAAAACACCTCTTTTCAATGGCCGGTTTTCTTATCGGCCGCAGCGGTACTGTTCTCGAGTTTTATCGGATTTGACGCCATAGCCCAAACCGGTAGCGAGGCCAAAAATGCTTCGAGAACGATTCCATTAGCTATACTCATAGCCATTTTAGGAGTGGGGCTATTTTACATCTTGTTCACCCTTTCGGTCTACCACATCGTTCCGTGGAGTTATGTGGCTGATCAGGCACAAACCAAAGACATAACCGCCCCAGGGTTATTAAGTTTAGTGCTGCCCAAAGGGGTCGATCTGCTCATTTTAAGCGGAGCCGCCATCGCCCTCATCAATGATTTACCCGCCATGTTGCTCTCGGTATCGAGGCTGATGTTTGCCTGGGCCAAAGACCTCATTTTTCCGCAGGCCATCACCAAGGTACATCCGAAGTACTTCAGCCCCTACATGGCCTTAATCGCCGCCGGAGTCATGGCTTCTATCGGGGTACTCGGATCGCATTTCGCCGGAGACTTCTTTTTAGGCATCGACATCATGGTGACCTCTATGCTCGTAAACTTTTTATTGATGTGCGTTACGGTGCTTACATTGCCCAAAGTGAATAAAGAGCTAGCCGCTTCTATTTCGGTGTTCAAGAACCAAAGCCTGCAGCGGCTGATTGGAATAAGCGGTGTAGTTTTTATATCCGGATTTCTGATCATACACCTGTACAAAGACCTTTCTCAAACCGATGTGGCCTGGTACTTTCACTCCACCTATATTTGGGGTATTGTCATGGCCCTTGGCAGTGCGCTTTACGCCCTTTTTTACTACAAGACCAAAGGTGAACGCGGGCCGCGGCACTTTAAAAACCTTCCATCAGAATAAGTTATGCAAACCACTACAGATCTATCGCCAGCTCTACGCATTCCACGCATGATCATGGGCCTATGGCAAATCGCCGATATCGAGCGAAAAACCGGAACCCTTGATGCGCAAGAATCCGCCGCTCACATGCTGCCTTATGCTGAGAATGGATTCACCTGCTT
>JAURFJ010000039.1 GCA_030834365.1 Flavobacteriaceae bacterium
CTCGCTTTTGTGTTTCTTTAGCAGTGGGGAGAGGTCGCTGAAAAGACGCTTGCCTACATATATCTTGCGCTTTCTGTACACCACATATTTCTGCAAGTAGAACGCTACTGCTTCTGATTGGCAAAAATATTTCATGGTGTCGGGCACCTTAAAACGCATTTCTTCTGCAAGTCTGAAGTAGTGGTCTACCGCATTGCGGCTAGTGAGAATAATGGCAGTGAATTTAGTTAGGTCAATTTTTTGCTGCCTAACCGACTTAGAGTCTACCCCTTCTACGTGAATAAATGGTCTAAAATCTACGGTGAGTTTTTCCTTCTCGATGAGCTTCGCGTACGGAGAGTTTTCTAATTTCGGCTCAGGTTGCGATACCAAAATTGTTTTCACTTTCATGTTCCTAACGGTTTAGATGCTCAACGTATACACTACAACTACAGGAGCGATTTCAAGTGCGCAAAGATAAAAAATAAAAAGCACAAGCCTCTCAGATTTTCGTCGTAATAGGTGTTTTATAACACCGTAGTAACATTTTGTTTGCAAAGCTAAAATGATGCTAACTAGCAGGTATTCAAACAGAAGGTGCTGCTCTGGGTAGACGCTAAGCAATACCCCGAGGCTAAAGGCGATGAGTGCCCCGTAAGCGAAATAGGTCTGTGCTTGAACCTGTGCCATTTCGAAAAACGAGGCTTCGTTATGCGCAAAGGCCAGCCCTCTTCGGGCTCCCCATTTTAAGAGCAAAAGAACAGCCACCACCAATGATCCCGTTAAAAAATTGAAGGAATGTGTCGTTCGAATCTCTGATAGCTGGGTTAAGTATACAGCATAGATTAGTGCGGAGGCAACGGTAAGCAAGATTAGAGCATTGCGCCAACGCTTCAATCCTTTTTCATAAAGCCGAACAAAAGTGTCGTCAACCAGCACCCTTTTGAAGTAATAGAAAGGCTCTGCATAACCCAGGCGTATAGCCACAAAAAACAGGGCTATAGCAAGGTAGAGTGCGGTATAGAGCTCGGTGCTGATCATCTTCATTAGGGAATTTGGGGATTAAAGGAGCTCAGAGAAATGAGTTGAATAGGTTGATTCTTATGTGCGATACCCACTCGAATCGATAAGGCCTTGCCAATTCGTGGGTCTTGATCGATGAGGGGCTTTATAAATCCATTGGCATCTTTTTTTAACAAGACCTGAGCAATCGCATTCTTATAAGTGTCGAGAAGGGCGGCGTATGCTTTGCTTTCACCCTCCAGTTTCAGAGTGCTTAACTCATCGAAATGTTCAAAAAAACGGGGGCCGTAGTAAACAAATTCGTCTAGTTCGTTAATCGCTAGTTCACTGTCAGTAGAAGAAGAAACAAGCGTGAGTCGTTGCTGCTGCAATGAGCTCCAGCGTTCATCAAAATCATAGGCGTTAGGTCTGTAGCCAAGGCTATTCAGTGAGAGTGCGGGTTGGCCGGTATAGAATTCAAAAAGCGCGGCCTTTTGATAGCTATCTTTGAACAAGACTGTTTCTGTGCTTGTCTTTTGTTGAATGGCCAAAGCCCAGTCGCTTACACCGTGGGTTTCAAGTCGCCATGGTGACCACTGCGGAACACTCATAAAGACCCTAAGTACAGCAAGTAGTAAAAGGCTTAGTAGCGCAATCACTTTAAGCCGTTTTGGACGATTTGACCCTGAATCAAATTGTTCGAAAAATAAGATTAGAGCCGGGTAACAGGCCGGCAATAGCCATTGCAGCTGTGATTTCTTTGCGAAAGTTGACCAAAAGAAAAAGACCAGCACCCCTAGGGTCATAAAAATCAATCCGCGCTTGAACGTGTCTGCTGATTTAAGGCGAAAAACAGCTCGGTATATGTCGTAGGCAAACAGCCCGAACAGTGCTACTGAATTGAGTAGAAAGAGCCCGGTGAACGATCCAAACGAATAGGCGTGGTTGGGTCGCTCGCTAAAGTGAAAACGCAGACTGATGAATGCGTTCTCGTTAAGCCACCACAAATGCCCACTAAAAAACAGCAGGCTTAGGCCTACCGCTATCCAGGCGTTGCGGGTTTTTAATAGGCTTAGGTTCGAAAAAAGTGTTGCCAGTATGATGAGAATGCCTGTGTACTTGCTGTACATTAACCCGGCCATGGCGACGGCCAACCACAGTGTAGCCCATTTTTTTTGTTGAAGAAACTGCTTGTAAGCGAAAATGAAGAGCGCCGTAAAGAATAGGGTGCCGCTGTCGGGCAGTGTCAGAAATCCATAGAGATTGACCAAGGGTAGGCTCAGTAATACCAACCAAAAATTAGTTGAATGACGCTGTTGCGTCTCTTTTTCAAGACTGAAAAAAACCAAAAAGTAAGCACCTATACTCAAGAATATGCTGCCCAGTCTCAGGCCGATTTCGCCGCTTAAAAATGCAGATGTAGACGCCAATAGCGCCACAAATGGCGGATGGTCAAAATAGCCCCACTTTAGCTGCTTGGCATAGTACCAATAATAGGCTTCATCTTTTAGTAATTCGGTATGCGTAGCCTGTAAGAGGTTTACAAGCAAAATGAGTAGCGCGAAGAACCAAAACGATCTAGAAAGTGACTTCACGCAGCGAAGTTAGTGGTTTTCTCTGCTGTTCATAAGTACAAATAGCAGCAGTTGCCGTACTTTAGTTTGCTGTGAATAAATCAGTCGTTATAATTCCTACCTATAACGAGATTGAAAACGTCGAGCTCATTATTCAGGCGGTTTTTGATCTGGGTCAAGGCTATCATGTGCTCATCGTAGATGACAATTCTCCTGATGGAACAGCGGAGATTATAGCATCACTTATATCGGCTCACCCCGGTCGTGTACACGTGATTAATCGCCCCGGAAAATTAGGGCTGGGAACGGCATACATAACGGGATTTAAATGGGCATTAGCGAAAGAATATGCATTTATTTTTGAAATGGATGCCGATTTTTCGCACACTCCGTCCGATCTTATTCGTCTCAAACAGGCCTGCCTCGACGGAGCCGACGTGGCTGTTGGTAGCCGTTACTGCAAAGGGGTGAACGTGGTGAACTGGCCTATTCGAAGAATTCTGCTTTCTTACGGAGCTTCCTTATATGTGCGGATCATAACGAGTATGCCTGTGCATGATCCGACCGCCGGATTCATGTGTTACCGTGCCTCGGCCCTTAGAATGATCAACTTTGACGCCATTCGCTTTGTTGGATACGCGTTTCAGATTGAGATGAAGTACCGAGCCTTTAAGCGAGGCGCCAGAATCAGTGAGGTCAGCATAGTGTTTACCGATCGCATTAGAGGAGTGTCAAAGATGAGCGGAGCGATTATCAAAGAAGCCGTTTGGGGCGTGTTTAAAATGCGTCTGGATAGTATCTTTGATAAAAAGCGCTTCTATAATGCCGAAAAAGATTCTTAAAAATGCCATTATTGTATCTGATTCTAAGCGAATTGAGTCAGATCTGCTAATCGAAGAACAATTCATTAGCAAGATCGATCGGGACATCTCCGACGCCCACGCCGAGGTGCACGATCTAAAAGGGGCTTTTCTGATCCCAGGGTGTATTGATAATCAAGTGCATTTTAGAGAACCTGGATTAACGCATAAGGGAACCATCGAAAGCGGCAGCCGCGCAGCGCTTGCAGGCGGAATCACCACCTTCATGGAACAACCTAATACTCAGCCCAATACGACCACTTTTGAGGCCCTTGAGGACAAGTTTCAGCGCGCCGCTAAATCGGCCTATGTCAACTATTCTTTTTTCTTCGGAGGAACCAACGACAACCTCGAACTTATCAAGCGACTTCCGATCGACGCCTGTGCCGGAATCAAACTATTTCTGGGCTCATCCACGGGCAACATGCTTGTTGATCGGGAGGAGACGATTCGAAGCATATTTTTGAATACGCAGATGGTCATAGCCGCACATTGTGAAGACGAATCGATCATTCGTGCCAATACGGCTAAGGCCATTGAACAATTTGGTGAAGACATTCCTATCGAACAGCATCCGATCATTCGTTCGCATGAGGCTTGTTACGCCTCTTCTTCTCGTGCCATTGAGTTAGCACGAGAGACCGGAGCTCGTCTGCACGTATTTCACCTTTCAACGGCCCAAGAGATGGAGCTTTTTGACCGTCATCTGCCCTTTTCAAAAAAGCAAATTACCGCTGAGGTCTGTTTGCATCACCTTTGGTTCACCGATGCCGATTATGCCGAGAAGGGTTCGTTGATCAAGTGGAACCCGGCGGTCAAAGGTGCCGATGACCGAAAGGCACTTTGGGAAGGGCTGCGCAACAATACTCTTGATATTCTGGCAACCGACCACGCTCCGCACACCCTTGAGGAGAAGCAGAACACGTACCTAAAGGCTCCGTCTGGAGGCCCCCTTGAGCAGCATGCCTTAATGGCTTATCTAGATAAAGTTGAAGAAGGAGAACTAGATCTAGATTTGCTCGTGCAGAAGTTTTGCCACAATCCGGCCGAGCTGTATAAAATAGACCGCAGAGGTCATATCAAAGAGGGCTATTATGCCGATCTGGTTACCTTTTCAAAGCGCCCGTACACCGTAGCCAAAGACAACCTGCTTTATCAGTGTCAGTGGAGCCCATTTGAGGGACATACCTTTAGCCACAGCATAGACAAAGTTTGGGTAAACGGTCACCTTGGATACGCTGATGGTCAAGTAAATCACGAGCGACACGCTATGAAACTAAAATTTAATCGATGATAAGAAATCTTCTATTTGGCTTACTATTTCTCAGTTCGCTAGCGTGTAGCACCCGCATGGTTGAGCCTCCAGAGCGTCTTATTGCCAAAGAAAAGTTTGTAGACATTTTGTATGAATTAGCCATTTACAATGGGGTAAAGAATAACACTACTCCGGCCTTCACTACTTCTGATTTACAGATCATGCCCTACCTCTATTCGAAGTATGACTTTGATAGCGTGCAGTTTTTCGAGTCAAACTTTTATTACGCTTCGCGCGGAGACCTTTATGTAGCCATGTACGACACGGTTCGTGCGCGCATTGAGCGCACTGAGAAGTTGCTCGATTCGCTTAGAGAGGTTAGTTTGTCAGCTGCCCGAGCGGCTCAGCAGGCTGAAGATTAGCCGCGTCTAAACTGCTTGTAATTCAGGGCCAATTGAGTGACGTAGGCCTCAAAGTCTCTTGTTTCAAGACCTTCAAAAACGCTGTACTCACTTAGCGTCTGGTAGTGGTTTTCAGCATATAGAGTGTTTATTAGCCCTTCAGAAAGCACGAGTCGCTTAAATCCTAAAAAGGTCATGATTTTGCTTAGTCTCATGATCACTAACAGTTTTTCTTTGCTTAAAGCGCGATGCGCAGCAGATTTTTCTACCGCCCCTCGAATGAGGTTTATTAGAGTACAATAGGTTAAGTGGTGAGAGACTAGTGTCGCGTCTCGCTGCTCTTGCTGCTTCATTAATTTTAGGCTGCTGCTGACTACATCTTCGGCGGCTATGAATCCAGTTACTCCCGAAAAACAAAGGTCTTTGATACGAAAGGCCAATTTAAATAAGGCAAGGCTAGGGCTCTTCCAGAAAAAATCACTCAAGATGACCCCTGGTCTCACTACCCAGGCGTCTAGCCCCTCTTGGACACCTCTAAATACCTCTAATTCACCAAGGTACTTTGAGTGACCGTAATACGAACGTTCGTCAGATTCTAAGGCGGCCACTGAACTGATATAAAGTAATTTCACAGGCTTATCCAACAGGGCGTTTACTAACACTTTTGTTATAGTAACGTTAGCTTCAAAAAGCCGCTTCTCGTCTTTAGGGTTAAAGGATATCAAGGCTGCACAGTGAATAACTTGTTTTACCCCTTCAAGGGCCTCCTCGACTTCAGCTAGGTTATCAAGTGATACCTTGACCCATTCAATTGAAGCGAAAAGTTCTTGGCTGTGATTGTAGTTAAAGAAGTCACGGATCGTTTCGAGCTTAGACGCCTCACGGTATACGGCCCGAAGCTGCTGCTTCTGTTGAGCCAGATGTAGCAAAAAATGGGCGCCTAGCATCCCCGTAGCCCCGGTGACTAAAATCATACCCTAAAAGTAGGTAAAGACGACTATATTTGTAGCCCTGAGAACGATTATGGCACAGCAATTCATAGAAGAACTTCGATGGAGAGGCATGATTCACGACTTCATGCCCGGATTAGAAGAACACCTAAACGAGTCGATGAAAACGGCCTACGTAGGTTTTGACCCAACGGCGGATTCACTGCATATTGGAAATTTGGTAAGCATTCTCATGTTACGTCATTTTCAACTCGCCGGTCATAAGCCTATTGCCTTGGTCGGAGGCGCCACTGGCATGATCGGAGATCCCTCAGGAAAGTCTAAAGAGCGCAACCTGCTCGATGAAGAAACGTTACGACACAATCAAGAGGCCATCCAAACACAGCTCTCTAAATTCTTAGACTTTGACGCCTCTAGGCCCAACGCCGCGGAGCTGGTAAACAATTACGACTGGATGAAAGACATCAGCTTCCTTCAGTTTATCAGAGACGTAGGAAAACACATCACTGTAAACTACATGATGGCTAAAGATTCGGTTAAAAAGAGACTAACGGCTGAAGATGCAGAAGGTATGTCGTTTACCGAATTTACCTATCAGCTGGTTCAGGGGTACGATTTTTTGCATTTGCACCGCACCTATAAGTGCAGCTTACAGATGGGCGGAAGCGATCAGTGGGGCAACATTACCACCGGTTCCGAGCTCATCAGACGCATAGATCAGTCTAAAGGGTTCGCACTCACCTGCCCACTTATTACTAAGGCCGACGGCACCAAATTCGGAAAAACCGAACAAGGAAACGTTTGGCTCGACCGCAAGCGCACCTCACCCTACCAGTTCTATCAATATTGGATGAATGTATCTGATCAAGATGCTGAAGTCTTTATCAAAATCTTCACGCTACTCGATCAGGCCACTGTAAATGCACTTATCAGCGAGCACCAAGAAGCGCCTCACTTGCGACTGCTTCAGCAGCGGCTCGCCAAGGAGATTACGATTCTGGTTCATTCAGAAGCTGATTACGAAAATGCGGTTGCCGCTTCTGCCATTTTCTTCGGAAAATCGACTAGCGACGACCTTAAAGCCTTGCCCGAAGATGTGCTCTTAGAAGCCTTTGCCGAGATGCCTTCAGCTGAATATTCGCTTTCTGAACTAGCACAAGGGCTATCTATTGTGGATGCACTATCGCTGCAAGACTCAAGTGGGAAGGCACTTTTTTTAAGCTCAAAAGGAGAAGCTCGTCGCGAACTGAAGCAGAACGCCATATCGCTCAACAAAGAGAAGGTAAGCGACGCCGAAATGATGCTAACCCCAGCTCACCTTTTAGCAAAGAAATTTATGGTACTTCAGCGCGGAAAGAAGAACTACTTCTTATTGAAGTTTGTGTAGCGGCTCAGGCCATCATTAAGTTACACCCCCTGAGTTCAGCGCTGTCAAAGCGACCGAGTACCTCAAAGGTATTGTCTTTATTCAATCGGCCTAAATCGTCTGTAGCGATGAAGCTGCACGAATGAACATTAGCAAAATCGATTACGTTAATACCCCCTGTACGTCCAATGGGCATGTAGGTAAACGGATCTTCGGCCTCTCTGATTAGCACCCGCATCCAGGGCGGAGTCTCAAATATGCCTTCGCCTTTCGAATAGGCCTGTGAGAGTAGCTCGGTCATTCCGTATTCAGAGTGAATGCTGTTTAGGCCAAAAGCTTTTTTCAATTGCGCATGCACCTCTTGGCGCACGAGTTCTTTTCTTCGACCCTTCATTCCGCCTGTTTCCATCACCACCGTATTTTTAAGTGGTCGCTGAAAGCGATCTGCCAAGTCGAGTAACGCATAAGTAACCCCAATGAGAAGAGTCTTTTGTTCTCCGCTAAAAATCTTTTCGAAGTCGTCTTCAATAGAAACGTAGCACGACCCAATCGCAGAATGCCGCATTAGTTGATCTACCATATATATAAGTGAAGAGTGTTGTTGCTCTTGGTATGACGGTAAAAGGGCCACTATGCGGCATGAAGAAATTGCTCCGTAGAAGTGATTAAACCCAGCCATAAAACTGTTTACGTAGACCTCTGGGTTGAGTATATAGTGCGTGCTGCGCGCTTCAGCAGTTGTGGTACCCGAACTTTTAAAGGTGAGCACATAGCTTGGCAGTGCTTCGGCCGCGACGACTTCATGGGTTTTAAAAAAGGAGATCGGCAAAAAGGGAATGTCTACTAGGCGCTCGACCTCAGTCGGATTTTTACCCAACAGGTCGCAAAAGTCTCGGTATACTTTATTATTGAGGTATTGATAGCGAAAGAGCGCAAGGGCTTGCTCTGAGAAGCGTTCAGCAGTTAGGGTTTCAAAAGAGGGCTGCGGAATAATCACACACCAAAAATACCTCAGAAACAGCTGAAATAAGCAGTTAACATTTAAATAACGCTCAATAAACTCTTAGCAAACAATGAGCATATAATCGATTTTCAATCTTAACATTCAGCTAAGAGACGCCCTAATTCACTACCCTATTCGGAAACAAAGAGTTTTTATTCTCTAGCCTTAAGCCAGGCGTGAACACTACCTTAGGCGTGTCATTCAAATTCTAAATCACAGCGTTTTTTGCCGGATTTTTAACCCACTGCCTAGCAGTGGGTTTTTTTATGGTTAAATTGTAGAGTCTTAAAGTTTAAGTAAAAGTTAACTTCGGCCTCTAAAGGGCTTGATTGATTACCTTAGGGCCATAACTGCTGTAAGCAATGAAAAACGAAGACGTTCGCATTCTGCTTGTCGATGATGAGCAAGATATACTTGAAATCGTCGGCTACAACCTCTCTTTAGAAGGGTACCAAGTATTCACTGCAAAAAACGGCATTGAAGCCGTGTCTAAGGCAAAGAAAAAGCAGCCCCACCTGGTCATATTAGATGTGATGATGCCGGAGATGGACGGCATTGAGGCCTGTGAGATCATGCGCAATACCCCCGGGCTTGAAAACACTATAATCACTTTTTTGACTGCTAGGGGCGAGGACTATTTACAGCTCGCTGGTTTTGAAGCGGGCGCTGACGACTACATTCAAAAGCCCATTAAACCGAAGGTGCTGGTTTCAAAGGTGAAAGCCTTATTGCGACGCAGTAAAGAGCAGCAATCAGCCGATTCAGACATACATAAAGTAGGTAACCTGGTAATCAACCGCGAGGAGTACAAAGTGATTAACAATGGCAAAGAGATGGTGCTTCCGCGTAAAGAGTTTGAGCTGCTGGCTCTACTTACCTCCAAGCCTGATAAGGTCTTTAAGCGTGAGGTAATCTTAGAGAAAGTTTGGGGAAATGAGGTCGTTGTAGGCGGACGCACCATTGATGTACACATTCGAAAATTGAGAGAAAAAATAGGAGACGATCATTTTAAAACCGTAAAGGGAGTAGGGTATAAATTTGTACTTTAACCCCTTATGGCGGGTAATTTTAAAAATGCGAATCCGTTTGTGCTGAAATACGCATTCTACATCTCCCTGACGGCGACGGCCGTGCTGCTACTCATATTCTTTTTTGCTGCCCTGAAGCCCTATTGGATTTTGGCCGTCTTCTTTGTGCTGCTTTTTTCTATTGCTTTTTTGTCCCTTAGGGCTGGTGTCGAGAACTACGTGCTTAGACTAATCAAGAATGTGTATAAGGAAGTCTCGCTGCTCGAAGGAATTCGCTTTACTGGCAATAGCGTGAATACTGATTTAGAATCGCTAACCTCGGATATTGAAAAGTTCGCCCGCGGAAAAAAGATCGAGATCGAAACACTTAAGATTCGCGAAGAATACCGAAAAGACTTCCTAGGAAATGTCGCCCATGAGATGAAGACTCCGCTCTTTACTATACAAGGCTATATTCTCACCTTGCTAGATGGGGCAATGGAAGACAAAAAGATTCGCAAAAAGTACTTAGAACGCGCCAATAAGGCAGTTGAACGCTTATTGTACATAGTAAAAGATCTAGATACCATTACCAAGCTTGAATCGGGTACCCAGCAGGTGAATAAGCATCCGATTGATATTATAGCGCTCATAAAAAG
Organism: Flavobacteriaceae bacterium; assembly: GCA_030834365.1. Lineage (GTDB taxonomy): Bacteria > Bacteroidota > Bacteroidia > Flavobacteriales > Flavobacteriaceae > UBA3478. The sequence goes on from JAURFJ010000039.1 coordinate 10,057, forward strand.
CGTGTTCGAGATGCTGGAGATGAAGGCTGAAAAGAAAAATATTTCACTCATTTTCGACCGGCCTTACCTGAAAGAAATTATGGTACTCGCTGATCACGAGAAGATTGAACAAGTGCTGATTAATCTCATCGAGAATTCGATAAAATACGGACACACTAACGGCACAACCGAGGTGAGCGTTGAAGATTTAGTCAAAGACAAAATCATTGTACGCGTTACCGATAACGGAGATGGCATCAGCCGTGAGCATCTTCCGCGACTCTTCGAGCGCTTTTACCGGGTCGACAAGAGCGGTTCACGAAAAGAGGGCGGATCTGGCCTTGGGCTCTCTATTGTAAAACATATCGTTGAGGCTCACGGAGAGCGCATTTATGTCGAAAGTGAGCCTGCTGTGGGGTCGGAGTTCTCGTTTACGCTTCAAAAAATCGAGAACACCGAATCGAAATCGACCTCAGAGCTGAATTGAGCGAGTCCGCTGTAATCGTCTACCCTTTCTAATTGCTCTAGGCTAAAGTCATCTTGGCTGCAACTAGGCACCACCTTTTGGGCGTCTAGCCGTTCGGCTATATGCACCTGTTCGTACTGCCCTGGTGTGGGTATGAAGAAGGCTTTTTTGCCCAATTTGGCTAGGTCCATCACCGTCGTATAACCCGATCGGCACAGAATAAGCGCGCTTTTACGCACGGCCTGCATCAGCTCTTCAGATTGCATATAGTTCACAACGGTGAGTGTTCCCTCAGAAAGCGGCAGTTCGCGTTTTTGCTGCTGGGGCTCTATCTTGCCCTGCACCATAAGGGCAGTGCCTCTGTACTGCTCTAAGGCAGTGAGCAGCTTTTCTTCGAGCATGGTACGCTGTGGCTCTGGCCCTGATAACAGCACCATGAGATCGTATACCAAGGATTCCTCTTTTTTCTCGAATCGACTGAGCGGACCGAGATAGACCAAGTTTTTGGGTTTTTTGTCTAAATGGCCAAGCCTTCCGGTGAGGTTGTTTGCGGATTCAAAATCGGGTACCCAGACCGCGTCGTATTTCTTAAATACCTGTTGATGCAGCTTAGAGCTGATATAGGTGGTGCTACCCGA
>JAURFJ010000003.1 GCA_030834365.1 Flavobacteriaceae bacterium
AGTTTCGGAGAGAGTATCATTAGTTATGATGCAAGTAGCAAAGGAGCCTCTAACTATCTCGGGCTTGCTCATGAAGTATTGAAGCGCAAAGCGCAAGAGCCCACAAAAAAGAAGAAGACCAACTAGCTCATGGCTAAACAGAAAAAACAAGTTTTAGGACGAGGAATTTCGGCTCTGCTAAAAGACCCCGAAAGCGGCATTAAAATGACCGAAGGTGGCTCTCTAATGGCCCTAATTGCCCCTGCGCTCATAGAAGTAAACCCTTTTCAGCCTCGAACTTCATTTGACGAAGGAGCCCTCGAAGAGTTGGCACAATCAATCAAGCAACTGGGCATCATTCAACCGATCACGGTTAGAAGACTCGAGAACGGCGTGTTTCAACTGGTATCAGGAGAACGGCGTTTGCGGGCAGCCCTAAGAGCTGAGCTCAAAGAGGTTCCGGCCTACATTCGCGAGGCCAACGATCAAGAATCATTGGAGATGGCACTCGTGGAGAATATTCAGCGCCAAGAACTGGATCCTATCGAAATTGCTTTATCGTACCAGCGACTGATAGATGAAATTCAGCTTACTCAAGAAAATCTGAGTAAGCGCGTAGGTAAAGAGCGTTCTACCATCACTAACTATTTACGGCTGTTAAAGCTTCACCCCCAGGTTCAAGACGCCTTAAAGAATAAATCGATCAGCATGGGCCATGGAAGAACCATAATGTCTTTAGAGCGCGCTTCTGATCAATTGAGCCTACTTGGAGAGGTGCTCAGCAAAGGATTGTCAGTAAGAGCCACCGAAAACAGAGCCCGCGTATTGCTCGGGGCTTCGGCCAGGCCTTCTTCTGCACAAAACTCATCAAAGGGCATGAGTAAGAAAGCAGAAGCGGCTTTAGCTCAGTTAAAAGAACTTAGCGGAAAAGAGGTGAGCGCCGAACTGCGCTCAGACGGATCGGGAATATTGAAATTTCCTTTTGATTCGGAAAAAGATTTACTGAAACTAAAAAAAGCACTCATTGGTGAATAGGATTTTAGTGCTGCTGTTAGCTCTTCTTTTCGTTCACAGTGCTTTTGCGCAACAACTACCCGAGTCCGAGACCAGAGAAGATAAGCGCATTCAGCGGGTACAGCAGCGCCTAGAGCGTGCAAGAGATCCGTTGGCCGCCTCTAAGGCCACCTTTTATTCTGCCGCCTTTCCGGGCCTTGGTCAATTTTACAACAGGCGTTATTGGAAGGTTCCGCTGGCCTGGGCCGCTGTAGGTACCGGTATCTTTGTGTATCAATTCAATCAAACCCAATACTTGAGGTATAGAGACGCATTTAAATTGCGCAACGCCGGTTTCACTACCGATGAGTTCTACGACATCAACGGTGACGGCATTGGCCCCGATGTTTCGAACAGCGCTCTAGAACAGGCCCAAAAAGGCTCGCAAAGCCAGCGCGACTCATCTGTACTTATAGCCATTGGTCTTTACCTCTTAAATGTTATAGACGCGAGCGTTGATGCGCACTTAAAGCCATTCAACGTCACTGAAGATCTGAGTATAAAAATGAATCCGGTTATCCAACCCCTCTCTATTGGGCCCGGAACTGAAACGGGAATAAAACTGACTATTACACTATGAGTTCAATAGCTATTTTGGGATACGGAAAAATGGGTAAGCGCATTGAAGAACTTGCACTCCAGCGCAAGCATAATGTAGTGCTGTGCACCAATGACACGCCCAAAGACATTCCATCAACTGTTGAGGTAATTATCAACTTCAGCACTCCAGACTCGGCATTCGATCTCATAAACTTGGGGTTATCAAAAGGGGTACCTGTAGTGTGCGGCACAACAGGCTGGCTTGATCGCTTATCAGAGGTCGAAGAACTGGCCCAAGAGCATCAAACGGCTTTCTTGTACTCGAGCAACTTCAGTCTAGGGGTTAATCTTTTTTTTGAGTTGAACCACAAACTTGCTGAACTGATGGCCAAACATGATCAGTATGCCGTTTCTATAGAAGAAACGCACCACATCCAAAAACTAGATGCACCGAGCGGAACAGCTATAACACTGGCTGAAGCGCATATATCTTCTCGAAATTTTAAGGGCTATTCAGATGAGCCGAAGTCTGGTTTTCTACCTATCAATTCAACGCGTGAAGGTCAAGTTCCGGGTACACATGTCGTGCACTACACCAGTGCCATTGACCAAATCTCACTCACACACCAGGCCTTTAACCGCGACGGATTTGCGCTTGGAGCACTCATAGCAGCCGAATGGATCATCGGGAAAAAGGGTATTTTTAGCCTGTCAGACGTCTTAAACCTGAATGCATGAATAGTCTAGAATGGTTGATCTCCCTTAGTGCATTTCACTTGGTCTATGCTACACTCTACTCATTGTTTTTCAAAAAGGAGGGCATAGCCACCTACAAAGCATTCATTCCCTTTTACAATAGCATACTCGTGCTTAGGGTACTCGATAGACCCTGGTGGTGGCTTTTATTGTTTTGCTTACCCATCATTAATCTGGTAATGTTTCCGGTGTTGTGGATAGATCTCTTATATGCCTACAAACGACCAAAGCCGATAGAGCACTTATTAACGCTAATCAGCTTAGGCCTCTATTTATTTACTCTTGGGCTTGACTCAAAGACCTCTAGAGACGAGGACAGGCTTCGTCCCGAGAAAACGAAAATAGGCGAATGGGTCTCCTCTATCGTATTTGCCATTGTGGCAGCCACCCTAGTGCACACCTATTTCATGCAGCCCTATGCCATTCCTACACCATCGCTTGAGCGTACACTTCGAGTAGGCGACTTTCTTCTAGTAAGCAAATTTCATTACGGTGCGCGCATACCCACTACAGCAATTGCCGCTCCAATGGTGCACGATACACTTCCCATATTAAAGGTGAAGTCCTATTTAAAAACACCTCAGCTTCCTTATTTTCGATTACCCGGATTTGCCACAGTTAAGAGGAATGATCTGGTCGTATTCAATTGGCCGGCCGATACGGTACGTCAATTTTTTGTCAAAGAAGCCGGAGTTAAGAAGCCCATCGATAAAAAGTCGAATTACGTAAAGCGCTGTGTAGGCACACCCGGAGACACGCTTGAAGTCAGAGACGGATTTGTGTACATCAATGGTAAACGACTTCAACTCGACAGTCGAGCTAAACCCATGTATAACCACAAGGTCTACGCCTCTAGTGGGGTCTCTTCGCGCCTTTTGGCTGAGGCAGATGCCTCTGATTATGCGCGTGTATTTATGGCGTCTAGTCTGAATCAAACTCAATACAATGCGCTTATTCCGCACCTCATTGGAGCGAATCAGCTCGAAGACGGCACTTTAGAGCTATACACCTCCGAAGACGGTATACCTCTAGATCTCCTAAGAAGCCAACGCATTGCCCTTAAAGAAGTACTAAAAACCGAACAGCTGGTTAACCTAACCCTCGATAAGGCAGATTGGCTTAGAACAGATGAGCGCATCGACAGCGTAATTATGGATATTAACCCAAAGGGTGTATCAGGGTATAATATATTTCCGAATCATCCAGATTATTCGTGGAATGAAGACAATTTCGGGCCCGTTTACCTACCGAAAGCTGGTGAAACCATTGAGTTAACCCCCTCAAATCTTCCGTTATTCAAGCGTATCATTACCGAATACGAGGGGCATCAGTTAAGCGTATCTGATGGATCAATCTACATAAACAATGAACCCGCCAGCGCCTATACCTTTAAGCAAGGCTATTACTGGATGATGGGAGACAACAGAGATCGATCTGAAGACAGCCGAAGCTGGGGTCATGTTCCCGAAAACCACATTTTGGGAAAACCGGTTTTCATTTGGATGAGCTGGGATAATTTCGACAAGGGTATTTTCTCAATGAAGCCGCGATGGGACCGATTCTTTACTACCGTTAAAGGAGAAGGCGAACCCATTTCTTACCGCTATGTATTTGTAGGGCTTTTAGCCCTCTACTTTAGCTACCGTTTTTGGCGTAAACGAAAAAAGGCGTGATTAAAAGCGTTATTCTTCACCCCACCTACTTTAGCACTAGTGTTCAATTGGCGGCACTTGTTCAATTTGAAGGAAAAGTAGTTTGGGAGGTTTGCGACAATTTTCAAAAGCAAACCTATAGAAACCGCACCTTCATTGTCACCGATAAAGGAAAACTTCTACTTAGCATACCTATACAGCATCAGGGCGAAGGTAGAAGGTTGACTAGATCGGTAGTTTCAGATCCAAGCGAGCGGTGGAATGAGTTGCATTGGAAGTCTATAGTGACCGCCTACCGCTCTTCTCCCTTTTTCGAGTTCTATGAAGCCGAACTTCAACCCCTGTTTAGTAAAAGTGAAGTGAATCTGTTGGATCACTGCATTCTGACCTCTGAATTTCTATGCACTGCATTGGGTATTTCGCATTCGGTCATGCGAACCCTAAGTTTCCAAAAGCACTACTCCGAGGTTGAGATCGCAGATCTGAGAGAAATAGTCAATGCCAAAGAATCTGTGGCGGTACACCACCCACCCTATCCTCAAGTTTTTGACGCGACTCAGCCGTTTTTTGAAGGAGCCTCTGCACTCGATCTGCTTTTTAACCTAGGCCCAAAAGAAACTCGAACCTACCTGGAAGACTTAGATATTAGCTGCCTTTTTTAAAGAGAAACGCCTTTTCGTCAGCTGAGAGGCTGTCGTACCCAGATGCACTTATCTTGTCAAGAATGGCGTCGATGCGCTCTTGATCAGTAGGTGGTTTACTCTTTTTTAATGACGTAGAAGCCCCTTTGTGAACCGTAAACGAAAAGGGAGGCTTGCGCGGCCTAGAGGAAGTTGCAGAAGAACTGTTCAGGAGTCGACTGACAAGGCGTTGAAAACCTTCAGTCACATCGTTGCCTTTGAGTAGTTGTGAGGCCGAAAAAAAGCCTATACCCGCCCCGGTTAGGTGAGCCAGCCTACCTCCGAAATTAACTCCTGAGGTGAGCTGTAAGAGGTCAATAAGCACAAAAAATACACCTAGATGCCACAGCTTGAGTCTAAAGAAAAGTAGCTGAACCGGTTGATTAGGGCTATAGGTTGCCATGAAAATTAAGACAGCCATTACTCCAGCCGACGATCCTACCACCGCCGAGTTAATGACGCTAAATGAAGGTATCACGTTGTAAGCAGCGAGATAGGTTAGACCCGCGAATACAACCCCTAGCAAAAACAAGGTAAAAAGCCGCTCAAAATCGAAGAAATTCAAGAAAAACTGTCCGGCATAATAAAGCCAAAGCATATTGAAAATGAGGTGCCAAATGTCGTGGTGTAAGAAAGCATAAGTCACCAAAGACCAGGGTTTAAAAAGAAAGGCGCTAAGCGACGAAGAGAGTTCAAAATAGGTGTGTAAAGAGATGCCTGTTAAACTCAGAATTCCGAAAATAGCGAACAAAGCCACCTGAACGGCGATCAGCCGCTCAAGTCTGCTTAGCAATGCCCACTTTAATCTGAGCTTACCCATTTAATCCCATCGGTTATTGTCAAAAGAATTCCGCCTCCAATACCACATCATGATAAATCCAATTAAGGCGCCACCAATATGCGCAAAATGAGCCACACCTGTGTTTTGGTTGGTTATTCCAAAGTACAGATCTCCTAAAACGATTAAGGGTACAAAATACTTCGCCTTAATCGGAAAAGGGAAAAAGAGCAACATGAGTCGTGCCTCAGAATACATAAATGCAAAGGCCACCAAAACCCCGTAAACGGCCCCCGAAGCTCCAACCGCTGGAATATAAAAAGAACTCTTGAGCTGTTCGGCCACCTCTATGGGCACGTATTGGGCCAAATACGAGGTGTTTAACGATTTTCCAGAGCTCAGCACATCAATCAAATCTAGGCGCGAGACTCCGGCCGCTACAAGCTGATCGACTGCGTCGTTAAAGAAATAATAGTTGACCCCTGTGTGCAAAAAAGCTGCACCCAAGCCAGCCGAAAAGTAAAAGAATAAGAACTTATCACGACCCCAAATGCGCTCTAAGGGAGAACCAAAAGCCACCAAGGCGTACATGTTAAAAAGTATATGAGCGAATCCGCCGTGCATAAACATGTGGCTGATAAACTGCCAGAACCCAAATCTCGGATTCTCCATAAACCACAGCGAAAACCAAGAATACATCAGATCTCCAAGCGAAAGCGTGGCCACGAACATCAGTATGTTGGCGATAAGAATTCCCTTTACGGCTTGGGGAAGCTGTTGAAACATGTTTAATGCAATTTTTGAATGATTTCTGCCTCTTGTACAGTTACAAAGATACGCTTGTTAAACGGAGATAAGTAAGGCTCCTTGCAGCGGCTTAGATCGGTGATTAATTCTGTTATGGCCTCTGCGGACAGGGCGACCCCCTTTTTCACAGCGCTGTGTTTAGCGAGCACCTTCGCAGCCATATCAGCAGTTGAATAAGAAAGCACCGAAGAGAGCGACTCTGCCTCTTCGATCAATCGTTTAAACACCGAACCGCTTTCATTGGGCGGAAAAAACTCTGGAACTCCCTTTATAATCAACGATTCGGCTGATCGTTCAAATTCAAATCCTAGATCGATCAAGTGGGACTCTATAGTCTCAAACAAGACCCATTCTTGGGGCTGAAGCGCAATAGATTCTTGAAAAAGCAGCTGCTGACTACCAATGTGTTCAACCGTCATTTTCTTTAAAAAAGCCTCATACAAAACACGCTGATGCGCTCGGTACTGGTCAATCACGAGTAGCTTATCTGCACTGGAGACCACAATAAACTTGTTGGCCCACTGAAAGGTTTTTAGCGAATCTAGGTTCCACAAATCTTCTTTAACTGCTGTTTGGCCATCAATTCGGATCTGTTGGGCGTCTGTCTCAACGTATAACTCGCTAAACGATTCTTGCTGTTGCACCTCAGGCTTAAACGGATTAAAGGTAGACGACACCTTAATTCTAGGTGCTTTAGCCTCCGAGACGTGCTGCTCATAAGAGGGCGTGAATATCGGGTTCAGCTCAAAATCGATTGGTGCATTGATTTGGTATCGTCCGAGACTGTGCCGAACCGCCGCCCTTAAAACAGAAAAAACGTGGTACTCATCATCCAATTTTATCTCGGTCTTGGTGGGGTGAATATTGACATCAATGGCCGCCTTATCAATATCAATTTCTATAAAGTAACCCGGATGATGCCCCGACAAAAGCAAGCCCTCAAATGCCTCTAAAACCGCTTTGTGCAAGTAAGGGCTCCTTATAAAGCGCTTGTTGATAAAGAAAAATTGTTCTCCCCTAGTTTTCTTAGCATACTCAGGCTTGATGACATAACCTGACAATTCGAATCGCTCTGTTTGCTCTTTAACCGGAACCAAGCGGTCTGCGTATTTCGAACCAAAAATGTGCACAATGCGCTGGTGACGGGATCCAACGGGTAAATCATACAACACAGCTTCGTTATGAAAGCACTGAAAGTGAATGTTTTCGTGTAAAAGCGCCACTCGATGAAATTCATCGAGGCAATGCTTTAATTCAACGGCTTCTGATTTTAAAAAATTCTTACGAGCCGGAATAGTGAAAAAAAGGTGACTTACGCTCACTGATGTTCCGGTCGAGAAGGCCGTTTCTTCAAACAATTCTCGTTTTCCAGCGCGCATCCGAATAGCGAAAGCTGTAGGTTCATCTGCTGTCTTCGAAACCAGCACAACATCTGAAACTGCGGCTATACTGGCCAGGGCTTCACCTCGAAATCCCTTTGTAGCTAATCGAAAGAGGTCGTCTGCACTTTTTAGTTTGGACGTCGCATGACGTTCAAAAGCTAAGGCCAGTTGAGAAGAGTGAATACCCAAACCGTTATCAATTACACTGACCAATGCAATTCCGCCCGAACGGAGCCTGAGTTCGACTCGAGTGGCCTGGGCGTCTACAGCATTCTCTAATAGCTCTTTGACCACAGATGAAGGCCTTTGAACAACTTCACCAGCAGCAATCTGATTCGCAACATGTTCAGGAAGCTTAATGATTTCAACCATGGCTTGCAAAGAATACCCCAAGATCAAAGCCCATTATCCAGAAAAAAATGAAAAACAGAATGGCGGCGATGATGAGTACATTCCGAGTGCTTTTTTGTGACGATTGGCGATCAGATAAGTCTTCCAATGCCCAAAGCACCTTATTCTTTAGCCCCCTGGTCTGATGTGCCGTCGAACGAAATTCGTCAAAGCGGTGTTCTATCTTATAAGGAGATTGTTTTCCCTTGTAGTAACGGGGAGTATACTCAAACTTTTTGTTGGATTTCATTCGCAGAAAGGCCATGGAATAAAGGTAATAAACTCAGCAGAGAAATTGGCCTAGGTAGCGCCTAAATCAACTAGAGTAAAGACATTTGAAGGGCAGCTAAGGCAGCTTCTTCTCCCTTGTTGCCCAATGCGCCTCCGCTTCTCGCTCGCGACTGCTCTATAGTGTCGTCAGTAAGAACACAAAAAATAACCGGAAGTTGAGCCTGCAGATTTAGCGCGGTAACTCCATCAGTTACCGACTTGCATACGTAATCAAAATGAGCTGTTTCACCGCGAATAACGCAACCAACGACCACTATAGCGTCAAATCGCTTAGGGTCAAGATTCTTTGCAGCGGCATACACCAGTTCGACGGCCCCCGGAACGTGTATTTCCTGAACATTAGCTGGCTTGAGACCTTTGGATGCCAGCGTCTCAACGCAGCCTTTACGCAGATTTTCAGTGATTTCTTTATTCCAATCGGCCGTAATTACCAAAACACGCTTTTCATCTACCCTAGCGTGCGTTAGCTCGGAGTACTGGTCAGTTAGGCTTCGTTGGTGGGTAGCCATGATCTACTTGGTGGCTAGGCCGATAAGGCCGTCAATATTTACGCTTTCTGGGCTATCAGGAAACTGAGATTTTAAGCGTTCTGCAAGCGATTTGGCTTTAGAAAGATCGTTCAATTTAAAGGCTAGCAAAGCAGCTTTCTTTAGGTAAATAGGAGTTGAAAAAGCATTGTTCGCGTGATCAATTGCGCGCTGATACGAAGCCATGGCCTTGTCATAAGCTTCTAGCTCGGCATACGCATCACCTAAGGTTCCTTTAGCCAAAGCACCTAGCAGATCATCAGCAGCTGAAAACGATGAGAGGTAATCAACTGCATCTTGGTAATTTTTCAAGTGAAAAGAAGCCATACCAGCTCCATAGGAAGCAATATCAGCCGCTTTGGTGTTTGAATAGGTCGAAAGAATGTCTAAGAAACCGTATTTACCCTCTGCCCCATTTAAGGCTAAGTTTAGCAATGAATCTTTGGCAGCCCCAGGCTCTAACGCCTGCTCTAAGTAGCGTTGAGGGTAATAGAGTTCATTGGCCGCTTCCTTTTCTTTGGGAGCTTGGATAAATTCTGTGTAGCCAAAGAATCCTAAAGCTAGAACCGCAAAAACGACAATACTTCCTATGATCAGGCGCTGATTTTTTGAAAACCAAGCCTCTGTTCTTGAGGCCCCTGAGTCTAAAGCAGAAAACACCTCTGCAGTTTGGCTATCTTTTGCGTAGGCTTCCGCTGAAGCCTCATCTTGATTCTTCGATTTCTTGTATCCTCTTCGTTTATAGCTGGCCATTTCAATGCGTTTTGATGCGCAAAAATAGAATTTTTATCCGAATCAATAGCTTGGCAAACAATGCTTAATTTTACGGGTCTTAGTCAGTATTATGCGTCTAAAAAGTCTTGAGCTTATTAACTATAAGAATATTGAAATCGGGCGCTTTAGCTTTGATCACACTATAAATTGTTTTGTAGGCCCCAACGGCGTAGGCAAAACCACCCTCTTAGACAGCATTTACCATTTGGCATTTACAAAGGCTTACTTTAACCCTTTGAGCACACAGAATATCAGGCATGGCCAGGAATTTTTTGCCATCGAAGGGGTCTTTGATCGCAACGGCTCTGAAGAGCAGATTTATATCGGATTCAAAAAAGGCGCTAAAAAAATAGTAAAGCGCAACGGTAAAATTTACGAGCGCATTACGGACCACATAGGGTTTATTCCACTAGTTATTATCTCTCCGACCGATCGCGATCTTATTCTTGAAGGCAGTGAAGTTCGCCGCAAGTTTATCGACAGTATTTTGGCCCAGCTCTATCCAAATTACTTAGAAGCACTTCTAAATTACAATCGAGTACTCGCCCAGCGCAACGCCTTATTGAAGTATTTTGCCAGTAATCACACCTTCGACGAGCAAACCCTTTCTGTTTATAATGATCAGCTTATCGATTCAGCTCAATTGATTTACGAAAAGAGAAACGAGTTCAACGAGAAATTTGCACTGCTTTTTAATGAACAATATCGAGCGATTAGCCCTAATGAATCTGAAAGCGTTTCAGTCAGCTATCAATCAGGGCTTCACCAAAACAGCATGGGTGAATTACTTGAGCAATCGCTATCAAAAGATCGATTAGCCCAGCATACTACCGAGGGTATTCATAAAGATGACTTGTGTTTAGAGCTAAATGGTCATTTAGTTAAGCGTTTTGGCAGCCAAGGACAACAAAAGACCTTTCTTATTGCGCTTAAATTCGCGCAGTACGATTTCTTAAAAGATCGATGCGGAGAAAAACCAATCGTCTTGCTGGACGACATCTTCGACAAATTAGACGATAAGCGTGTGGAGCGCCTTGTTGCACTAGTAAAGAAAGACGTATTTGGTCAAATTTTCATAAGTGATACCAGCAAAGAGCGAACCGAATTAGTAGTAAAACAAACCGATCAATCGTATCAAATGATTTCCGTGGATCATGCGTAGAGACGAAGAACGTTCATTGGCAGATGTGCTGAAGCTATTTATTAAAAAAAATAGACTAGAGAAAGGGCTTATAGAGGCAGAGGTTCGACGACTTTGGCCAGAAGTTATGGGCTCTGGAGTCGCTCATTACACTCAAAAGGTTCAGCTAAAGGGTAAGATTTTGCACGTTTACCTCAGCTCGTCTGTTCTCAGAGAAGAACTGATGTACGGAAGAAAAAAAATAATCGCCATGCTTAACGAAGCGCTAGATGGCGATTATATCGATTCGGTTCAATTGAATTGATTAAAACTGCTCTCTACCTGAGAAGTGAAAGGCCGATTCTATTTCGGCATTCTCGTCACTGTCTGAACCGTGTATAGCATTCTCTCCGATTGATTTGGCAAAAAGCTTGCGAATAGTTCCTTCAGCAGCCTCGGCTGGATTAGTAGCTCCTATGAGCATTCGAAAATCATCAACCGCATTTTCTTTTTCCAAAATGGCGGCTACAATAGGTCCGCTAGTCATGAAATCAACTAACTCAGAAAAAAATGGACGCTCTTTGTGCACCGCATAAAATAGGGATGCGTCTCTTTCGCTCAATTGAGTGAGTTTCATGGCTACAATTTTAAACCCTGAACTCGTTATACGCTCTAGAATAGGACCAATATGTTGGTTTTTAACCGCATCTGGTTTAATCATTGTAAAAGTTCGTGTGCCCGACATAGGATTAGATTTTTTTTGCAAAAGTACAGCGAATTTAGAATTCGAGCTGTACCGATTCTAAAACCTGCAATTGATCGCCAACGATATACCCCTTTATACCTCTGTTTCTAAAATCAATGTCGAGAATTCCGAAGCTCACTACGCTTACGACAGAATTCACCCGAAGCGGATTGGGTTCTCCCGAAAATCCGCGGTAGGCATGGGTTAATCCGCTTGATGTAAAATCTAGCAAGGGGTATGATCTGGTCTCAGAACGCGGCAAGACCGAAAATTCTGAAATGTGACGGTCACCAGAAATAACGACTACCGGAATGGCAGAAGAATCAATCAATTCAATCAGTCGATCGCGTTCGTGAGGCATGTTATTCCATTTCTCAAAAGCATGCTCGGCAGAGAGCAATTGTATACTTGAATTGATGACAATGAGGTCGGAATTTGATCCCGTTATATTCTGCTCTAGCCACTGCCACTGGGCATCGCCGAGAATGGTGCCTTGACCATACGGGTTGGGTTGATAGCGTTTTCCGCCTGTACCCTCAGTTAATGCCGATCTAAAGTAGCGGGTGTCTAGATGAAGAATGTCGACGGTATAATTGCCTTGGGTGAGCGTTTGCTTTCGGTACACCCCTTCTCGATTGCGGCTCGGATCGTCGGCAGGCACATTTAAAAACGAAAAAAGTGCTTCCTTGCTTTGGGCTTTTATGCTAAACTCGGATCCGCCGTCATTCAATCCGTAATCGTGATCGTCCCAGGTACCAGATATGGGCATTTTAGCCGCCAATTCGGCATAGGCTTCAATCGAGGATAGTTCGTTGTAGTACTGCTCAATTTTTGACACATCATCGGTGTCGGCGTAGATGATATCACCTCCCCATATAAAAGCTTTAGCCTCAGTTTGAACCAGGTCATCCCAGAGGTAATTGGGCTCCAGATGATTGTTACACGAACCAAAGCTGATTCTAAATTGATCTTCTACGCTAGGTAGGGTATGCATCGGATTCGATTTAGATGCTTCTTTACAAGAATTCAATAGTAATAGACCAACCGAAATGAAGAAAGGGAATAATCTAAACATGGCACTTAAGCTAGAGTTAGACCGGTGAAAGTACAAAGGTAGACTCAAATTAATTGTATCTTCGACGTTATGATTTCATTAGATATAGCGCCATTTAAACAAGCGCTTGAGACGGAAGGGAGTGTGGTTATTGTTCCCCACAAAAACCCTGACGGAGACGCATTGGGCGCTTGCCTAGCCTTGTACCATTTTTTATCCGAAAAGAGGTTTGAGTGCCAAGTAATTGCACCCAACGGCTACCCAGACTTTCTAAGTTGGTTGCCAGGGTCAGAACACGTATTAATAGCAGAAAATGAACTAGATAAAGCCGAAGACTGCGTGCGCCGAGCTTCGTTGATTTTCACCCTAGATTTTAATGACCTTTCGCGCTGTGGCGTGCTCGAAGAATGCATTTCAGCGGCTACCGGTCTAAAACTGATGATCGATCATCATATCGACCCTAGACCTTATGCAGAGGTTATTTACAGCGATACCCAAATGAGTTCTACCTGCGAAATGGTGTACAACCTCATTACTAATTTAGCCGATCAAACCGCATTAACTCCGGCAATTAGCAGTTGTTTATATACTGGAATACTAACAGATACCGGATCGTTCAAGTATCCGGCAGCCACTTCAACTACCCTGCGCATTGCTGCAGAGCTAGTCGATCGGGGGGCAGATAAAACGCTAATCGCCCAAGAACTTTTTGATCAGGGGCACCTAAGCAGGTTTAAACTGATGGGCAGATGCATTGATAGTTTAGAGGTTTTGGAGCCCTATTCAACCGCACTGATGTACGTCACCGAGAAAGACAAACACGAGTGTAACTTCAGAAAAGGTGATACTGAGGGTTTTGTTAATATGGGCCTTCAGTTAAAAGGAATACATTTTTCGGCTATTTTTATCGAGCATGCTGAGGATCGTATGATAAAAATTTCCTTTCGGTCGATCGGAGACTTTGACGTCAATGCCTTTGCACGTGCCCATTTTAATGGCGGAGGTCATAAAAATGCAGCAGGCGGCCGAAGCGAAAGTACCTTAGAAGAAACACTAAATCAGTTTAAATCATTATTACCTCACTATTTAACTACTCTAAAATCACCCCTTTCATGAATTTAAAGCTCAGAAAAATCGCACTCTTTGTCGCTTTGGGAATAGGCCTGCTGTCTTGCAGTAAGTACGGAGACCTTGAAGATGGTCTTTACGCGATTATGGATACATCAAAAGGCGAAATGGTACTTGAACTACACGCCGACAAAACGCCCATTACCGTGGCCAACTTCATCTCGCTAGCTGAAGGATCGAGTAAACGAGTCAGTGACACCTATGCCAATAAGCCCTACTACGACAACACTATTTTTCATCGCGTAATTAAAGACTTCATGATTCAAGGAGGCGACCCAACAGGGACAGGCCAAGGAGGTCCAGGTTACCGCTTTAAAGACGAATTCAACGAAAGCCTAACACATGCTAGCAAGGGTATTCTGTCTATGGCCAATTCTGGCCCATTCACCAATGGAAGCCAATTCTTTATCACACACAAAGAGACACCTTGGTTAGACCAAAGGCACACGATTTTCGGAAGGCTTGTAAAAGGCGAAAGCGTCTTAGACTCTATCGCTAGCACCCCTACTGATCCTACAGACAAGCCTTTAGACAGTATTGTTTTAGAAAAGGTCTCTATTGTGCGCATAGGTAGCGAAGCTTCTAAATTCGACGCCAATCAAGTTATTGAGGACTACTTTTTTGGATTAGAGGTAGAAAAAGAGGCCTATGCCAAGTTCAGAGAAGATCGAGCACTAAGCTTCACCTCGACCTTTGATTCGGAAACCGTCACTACCACTGATAGCGGTTTAAAATTCACGATTCTTCAAGCACCAACTGGTGCTAAGCCCGGGAACGGAACAGAAGTCAGCTTGAATTATGCCGGATGGCTGACCGACGGTCAGTTATTTGACACCAACATCGCTGCTATAGCGGAGAAAGATCAAAACTTTGAACAGATCAATGCAATGCACCGTGGACAATTTATGCCATTAATGATGAGCATTGACCCAAGCGCTCCTATGATTCCTGGCTTTAAAGAGGCCGTTCTAGACATGTCGTTTGGAGAAAAACGCCTGGTAAAGATTCCTTCTAATCTTGCCTATGGATCTCAAGGCGCGGGAGGCGTCATTCCTCCAGATGCCGATCTCATTTTTCAGCTTGAACTCATAGACCCTAATACTACTAACTAGATTTTCGCAAATCGTTTCTTATGAAAAACATCCTTTATATCTGCGCCTTAATCTGCTCAGGTTTAGGATTTGCTCAAGAGTACTTTCCAGCCAACGAAGGGGTAAAGACAGTAGACTCAAATTACAGAGCATTCACTGGAGCTACCATTCAGATTGATCCACAAACCCAAGTAGCCGACGCCACCTTGCTCATCTATCAAGGCAAAATTGTGGCTGCAGGAAAAAACGTAAAACTTCCTAAAAACACAGTAGTTGAGAATGCTGAAGGATTGTACATCTATCCGTCATTCATCGATGCATTTAGCACCTTCGGCGTTAAAAAACCTAAAAGCTTGTCTTCAGGAGGTCGATCTCCTCAATACGATCCTACTCGTGAGGGATTTTACTGGAACGACCACATCCGATCTGAAGTTAAAGCGGTTGATCACTTTGAATACGCTGAAAAAGAAGCGAAACAACTCAGAGAGGCGGGAATAGGTGTCGTAAACACGCATCACGCAGACGGAATAGCCAGAGGAACTGGTCTTACGGTAATTTTAGACGATAAAGCCTCAATGGCTAGTCGCATTCTAGATGCACAGTCTAGCGCCTATTTTTCGTTTCAAAAAAGTGTACAATCGAGACAATCGTACCCTACCTCTTTGATGGGTGCAATGGCCCTGTTGCGCCAATTGAATCATGACTTAAAGTGGTACCAAACAGGTGCTTCTGCAACTAGAGACCGTGCATTAGAAGCACTTTCAGAGCAACAAAACTTACCGCATTTTTTTGAGGCCGGAGGTAATGGTAACGCGGTAAGAGCTTTAAAAATTGGAAAACAGTTTGGTAAAAATATGGCCGTCCTTGGAGGCGGTGACGAATACGAATTCACTAGAGAACTCAAGAGTCTCGGAGGAACGGTATTTCTTCCGTTGAACTTCCCAAAAGCATACGACGTTGCAGACCCCTATTTTGCTGAATACGTGAACTTGCGCGACATGCGTCATTGGCACAACGCTCCATCTAACGCTAAAGTACTCGCCGACAACGGCATCCGTTTTGCCTTTACCGCTCATGGACTGAGCTCAGCCAAAGACCTCATTAAGAATGTTTCTAAGACCATAGAACGCGGGCTATCTGCACAAGATGCTTTAGCTGCACTAACCACCGTACCGGCCGAACTCTTAGGAAAACAAAACAGCATTGGGGCACTAAAACCGCAAATGCAGGCCAATTTTATCATTAGTTCAGGCCCCATTTTTGATTCAAGCTCAACACTGTATGAGCATTGGGTGGGCGGACATCAGCACATTATTGAAGACCGAAGTATTGCCGATGTTCGAGGCACCTATACACTGCGCTCAGAAGAAACAAACTACACCTTAAGTCTTGAAGGTAGTCTAACCAAACCTAGTTTAAAGGTAACGGCTGGAGAAGAAAAATTTAAATCAAAAGTGAGCTACAAGGACCATCAACTGCAATTTTCGGTTTTCAACGACAGTGGAACCTTATTGCGATTTGCCGGAACAATGTCAGCTAAAGGGCTAAAGGGAAAACTCATAGATGCTAATGGAAATACCTATGAGCAGACCCTTGAGCGCGATTCGCTCTATGTAGATTCAAAGAAAACCAAAGAGGTTAATTCAAACAGTTTGGCCTTCTATCAGCGCTTTCCAAATGTGGGTTACGGAGCCGAATCGCTTCCAGAATCTAAGGAGTGGCTCTTTAAGAATGCCACTGTTTGGACCGGTGAGGATATTCTTAACGAAACTGATGTACACATCAAAGACGGTAAAATTTTGGCTATAGGCAAAGGATTATCCGCCAAGCGCGCAACAGAAGTTGATGCTACCGGAAAGCACCTCACTGCTGGCATAATAGATGAGCACACCCACATAGGTGCCCTCGCTATTAACGAGGCCGGTCATAATTCGACCGCAGAGGTGAGAATGTCTGATGTGGTAGACCCTAAAGACCTTGACCTTTACCGCAACTTGGCTGGAGGGGTAACCTCTGCCCAACTCTTGCACGGATCAGCTAACCCAATTGGCGGTCAATCTGCTATTCTTCGATTGAAATGGGGAGAAACCGCAGATAACTTACTATTTGAAGGAGCTCCAGGGTTTATAAAGTTCGCGCTAGGTGAAAACGTAAAGCAATCGAACTGGGAATCGTACAATCGCTTTCCGCAGACGCGAATGGGTGTAGAGCAGGTCTTTGTAGACTACTTTAATAGAGCTAAAGAATACCAACAATTAAAGGCCTCTAAGAAAGCGTATCGCTACGACGAAGAATTAGAGACACTGGTAGAAATCATAGAGTCAAGACGTTTTATCAGCAGCCACTCCTATGTGCAAAGTGAAATTAACATGCTCATGAAGGTGGCCGAAAGCTTCGATTTTAGAGTAAATACCTTCACACACATTCTTGAAGGCTACAAGGTAGCCGATAAAATGGCGGCTCATGGAGTAGGCGGATCTACCTTCAGCGACTGGTGGGCTTACAAGTATGAGGTAAAAGACGCTATACCTTACAACGCAGCCATTATGGCTAGTCAAGGCGTAACCGTTGCCATTAATAGTGACGACGCTGAGATGTCAAGAAGGCTGAATCAAGAAGCGGCAAAGACCATAAAGTACGGGGGCATGTCAGAAATTGAAGCCTGGAAGACCGTTACACTGAACCCTGCAAAACTCCTACATATTGACCACAAGGTCGGAAGCATAGCTGTAGGTAAAGAGGCTGACGTAGTCTTGTGGACGGGACATCCCATGTCTATTTACTCGAAAGCCCAGAAAACGCTTATTCAAGGAGCCGAGTACTTTGATCTCGAAAAAGATAAAGCGCTTAGAGAAGCTATGAAGGCTGAGCGTATTCAGCTCACTAAGCTCATGCTCGAGGTCAAAGAGTCTGGAGGCGAAGTCGTAACTCCAGTGCAAAACACCAAAGAAAGATTCACTTGTGACACCTTATAAATCAGAACTCATGAATGTAAAATACACCTTAACAGTCGCCCTCAGTGCCCTATTCAGCTTTCAGCTGATGGCACAGCAGACCCCGGCAAAAGCACAATCACAAGCCATAGCTATTGAGGGAGCCACTTTGCATGTAGGTAATGGGGGTGTCATCGAGAACGGGCTTATCATTTTTGATAACGGGCAAATCACTTATGCCGGATCAGCAGATGCTAAAATTGCACGACCCGCAGAGGTCATTAAGGCAAACGGAAAACACGTTTATCCGGGTTTTATAGTACCTACTAAAAGTTTAGGCCTTGTTGAAATCAATGCCGTTCGCGCCTCAGATGACGCCGACGAAATTGGAGAAATGATTCCTCATGTGCGAAGCATAATTGCCTACAATGCCGAGTCTCAGGTGGTAGAATCCCTTAGACAAAACGGTATGCTCATGGGGCAAATCACGCCTCAGGGTGGACGCATCTCTGGCTCGTCTTCTATTGTTCAGTTTGATGCCTGGAATTGGGAAGATGCCGCAGTTAAGACAGACGACGGAATTCATTTAAACTGGCCATCCGCATTTCGAAATGGCAGATGGTGGGCAGGTGAAGAAAGAGGCTATAGACCAAACGATCAGTATCGTGAGCAGATAAAACAGGTTCTTGACTTTCTGGTTGAAGCCAAAGCCTACCTCTCAGGCAATCAGTCGCCCACACACCTACCCTACGCCGCTTGTGCCGGTCTTTTTAATGAATCTAAACGCCTGTATGTCTACGCAGATGGAGAGCGCGAAATCAGCGATGCCATAGGCAGTCTAAAGGAGTTAGGGATCGTAAACATAGTGCTTGTCGGAGGTTATCATGCCGAAAAAGTTTCGGATTTGCTTCTGCAACACGAGGTGCCCATCTTAGTGCATAATGGTCATGAAATTCCTGAATTTGAAGACGACGCCTACGATTACGTTTATGGTCTTGCTGCACGTCTTCATCAAAAGGGTCACTTGGTTGCCTTACAAAATGCCTCTAAAAGCAATTTCCAAGTGCGCAATTTGCCCTTCTATGCCGGTCATACGGTACAATACGGATTGAGTAAAGAAGAAGCGCTACAACTCATCACGCTGAACACGGCTAAGATTCTTGGTATTGATGAGCACTACGGCTCTTTAGAAGCTGGAAAGAAGGCAACCCTCTTCATCTCTGAGGGCGATGCCCTTGACATGCGTGGAAATCAACTAAGTAGAGCCTTTATCGATGGTAGAGACATCTCACTAGAAACCCATCAGACTAAACTCTGGAAACGCTACAAAGAAAAATACGAATCTCAATAAACAGCAGCGAGCCCTTTACAAGGGCTCGTCTACTTTATGACCTTACTCAGCAGTAAATCTAATGGGCATGTAAAATATCTAAAGGCTCTTCAAGAGCGCAATAACTTTAGAAGATCAGAAGGGCGTTTTGTGGTCGAAGGCCGGCGTGAATTAGCCATTGCCCTTAAAGCGGGCTATGAGCTGGAACAACTCTTTTTTGTGCCTGGTCTATTCGACACCGATCAACTATCAGCGCAATTGCCCACTAACACAACGCTCTTTGAAGTAGAAAGCACACTCTACCAGCACCTGGCTTACAGAGAGTCAACTGAAGGCGTTTTAGGCATTTTTAAGCAAAAATCCCATACAATAGACTCGTTCGCGCTTAACGAACTTAATCCGCTCGTAATCGTTCTTGAATCTATCGAGAAGCCTGGAAATCTTGGCGCAATTTTTAGAACGGCAGACGCTGCAAACGTAGCTGTGATCTGCCTAGCCAATTGTTCTATTGACCTGTACAATCCGAATAGCATTCGATCGAGTTTGGGCTGCTCATTAAGCGTTCCGTGTATTGCAGGAACCAATGAAGAGGTGTTTCATTGGTTAGCGTCTCATGACATTCGATCGTATGCTGCCACGTTGCAAAACAGCAATCTCTATTTCAACGAAAATTACCGAAAATCAGCGGCCTTCGTTATGGGTGCAGAAGCAACCGGACTTAGCTCATTTTGGAGAGACCATAGTGACCAATCCGTAACCATACCCATGGGCGGATTAATCGATTCTATGAATGTTTCGGTAGCCACCGCAGTACTCGTCTTTGAAGCCTTAAGACAGCGCAGCAGCCAAGACAGCTAGATTGTTTGTATCTTTAAATTATGCTTTCAGAGGTACAAATAGAGCAAGAAAACAAAGAAATCGTAGCGCGATACAAAGATCTGTTGCGCACGAGTTACCAGACCCTTAGCGAAGAGGATAAGGCCCAAATTAGATTGGCTTTCGAGGTTGCCGTAGACGCGCATAAAAACCAACGCAGAAAGTCAGGAGAGGCTTACGTTTTTCATCCCATAGCCGTTGCCCAAATCGTAGCAGAAGAAATTGGATTAGACGCGGTGTCTATCATCGCTGCCTTACTCCATGACGTAGTAGAAGACTCCCACTACACGCTTGACTACATAGAAGAGCACTTTGGCCCGACGGTCGCACGTATTGTAGACGGATTAACCAAAATAGCCGGTTTAAAAAAAGACACTAACGATTACAGTCTTCAGGCAGAGAATTTTCGTAAAATGCTACTCACGCTAAATGACGATGTACGCGTCATTTTGATCAAGATTGCCGATCGCTATCACAATATGCTCACTTTAGAGTCTATGCGCCCAGACAAAAGGGTGAAGATAGCGTCTGAAACACTTTACATCTATGCTCCTTTGGCACATAGGGTAGGTCTCTTTAACATTAAAAATACCCTTGAAGACCTGGCTCTAAAATACACAGAACCTTCAGTTTATGAGGCCATTCAACAAAACATTGTCGATTCTGCAGATGATAATGTCTCTTACATTGAAGACTTTAAATCGGTAATTAAGGATGCGCTTGAGAGCGAGTCTATAGCCTTTCAGATCAAGGGTCGAATGAAGTCTATTCACAGCATTCATAAAAAGATGCTCAGCCAGAACGTATCGTTCGATCAGATCTACGACAAGTTTGCGGTGCGCGTCATTTACAAGGCGAAACCAGAGGAAGAAAAATTCTTAGCCTGGAAGATTTACTCGATTATTACCGATTACTTCACCCCTAACCCCGTTCGCCTGCGTGACTGGATCACCTCTCCTAAAAGCACTGGTTATGAGGCTTTACACATAACCGTAATGGGGCCTGATAAGAAATGGGTAGAGGTTCAGATACGCTCTGAACGCATGCATGAAATCGCAGAAAAAGGCTATGCCGCCCACTACAAATACAAGCACGGAGAACAGAAAGAGGTCGGTATAGAAACCTGGTTAAATCGCTTACAAGAGGCCCTAGAGAGCGCTAACGGCAATGCGGTTGACTTTGTAGAAGAGTTTAAGCTGAACCTCTATTCCAAAGAAATTTTTGTCTTCACCCCAAAAGGCGACCTAATTTCACTGCCGAAGGGGTCAACACCTTTAGATTTTGCTTTTCACGTGCATACTGAAGTGGGTATGAAGACAAGAGGTGCACGTGTAAACGGGAAATTAGTTCCGCTCAGCTCGCGTTTAAAAAGTGGGGATCAAGTTGAGATCATCACCTCTGATAATGCCAAACCCACTACCGCTTGGCTCGACTATTGCCATACGGCTAAAGCGCTGTCAAAAATCAGATCAAGTCTTAACGCCGAAAAGAAATCAATAGCTGAAGAAGGGCGGGAAGTGCTGCGCCGAAAACTGCGTTCTCAAAAAATAAAGTTTAACGAGGAGACCATAAATAGGCTTGTCACACATTTCAAGTTAAAGACTTCTCAAGACCTCTTTTACCGAATCGGTAGTGGGGCAATCACCAATTCGATGATCAAGACTTTTGCGTCGAGCTACCACAACGCGCTGATTAGTTTTTTCACCCGTCGCATTCGCAGAAGTCCAAAAGAAAAACCAAATACACTAGAAGAGGGTGAACTTTCTCAGCAGTTTGACATGCTGGTCTTTGGTGAAGAAGAAGAGCGCTTGAACTATACCCTTGCCAGCGATTGTTGCAAGCCTATACCAGGCGATGAGGTTTTCGGCTTTTTATCGGTGAATGATGGCATCAAGGTGCACAAGAAAAATTGTCCTAACGCGCTCTCAATGCAGTCTAAATTCTCTTACCGCATCATGCAGGCAAGATGGATAGACTCTACACAAGAAGATTTTTTTGCTGACATCTATATTACCGGGATTGATCAACTAGGGCTTGTGAGCAGTATTACACAGGTCATATCGCAACAAATGCATGTCGGAATGAAAAGTATCAGCTTCACCGAGAAGGGAGGTACCTTTTCGGGGTCTATTCGGGTGATCGTAAAGAATAATGACATCTTAAACTCATTGATTAAAAAACTGCGTCAAGTAAACGGAGTAGATAAGGTTATTCGTACTTGATTTTACGCTATTTTTGCCTTTTAATTCGCGCTGAAGCTCCCTATGAATCAATCATCCAATCAAGAAATAGTAAAGAAAGTCTTTACCCAGTTTCTCGAAGAAAACGGACATAGAAAGACCCCTGAGCGCTTCGCTATACTTCAAGAAATTTACGAGAGTAACGACCACTTCGACATCGAGTCGCTCTATCTCAAGATGAAGGAGAAGAACTACCGCGTTTCAAGAGCCACACTTTACAATACAATAGAACTGTTGTTAGAATGTAAACTGGTGCGCAAACATCAGTTTGGCGGAACACAGGCCCAATACGAGAAGTCCTATTTTGACCGCCAACACGACCACGTGATATTAACCGATTCTGGAGAGGTTATCGAGTTTTGCGATCCGCGCATAGAGTCGATCAAAAAAACTATAGAGGAGGTCTTTGACATAAAAATTGCGAACCACTCCCTCTATTTTTACGGAGAACGCAATACCCCAAAAAAAAACTAGCCAACTAATTGCCTACACATGATTGATTTACTGCTTGGACTCCAGTGGGGAGATGAAGGAAAGGGAAAAATTGTCGATGTACTTACTAGAAAATACGATATCATCGCTCGATTTCAGGGAGGTCCAAATGCAGGACACACGCTAGAATTTGAAGGGCATAAACATGTATTACATACCATTCCATCGGGTATTTTTCACGATGGCGCTGTAAACCTGGTAGGTAATGGAGTGGTCATTGATCCGGTTGTTTTCAAAAAAGAACTCCAAAAATTGGAGCCTTATAAATTGAACCTAACCAACAGGCTGCTCATTTCACGCAAAGCACATATTATTTTACCTACGCATCGCCTTTTAGATCAAGCCTCAGAAGCGGCTAAGGGCAGTGCAAAAATCGGCTCGACTTTGAAGGGTATTGGTCCGACGTATATGGATAAAACCGGGAGAAACGGTATCCGTATAGGAGACATTGAGGCCCCAGACTGGAAAGAGAAATACCGATCGCTCACCGATAAGCATCTTCAAATGATCGAGAATTATAAGGTTACGCTAGAATTTGATCTTGCGCAACTCGAGCACGAATTCTTTGATGCCGTTGATACGCTTAAAACATTAGCGTTCATAGACTCTGAGCATTACATAGAACAACAGCAACGCAATGGCAAACGCATTCTAGCTGAGGGAGCTCAAGGATCATTGCTCGATATCGATTTTGGCACCTACCCTTTTGTTACCTCCTCGAATACTACAGCGGCTGGAGCCTGTACAGGCTTAGGTATAGCGCCCAATCGAATTAAAAACGTCATAGGCATATTTAAAGCCTATACTACCCGTGTTGGAAGTGGCCCATTTCCAACCGAGCTTTTCGATGCAGACGGAGAAACGCTTGGCCGAGTAGGTAACGAATTTGGAGCAACCACTGGCCGGGCACGTCGATGCGGTTGGCTTGATTTGGTTGCCCTGAAGTATGCCATTACCGTAAACGGAGTGACCGAACTCAACATGATGAAGGCCGATGTACTAAGCGGATTTGAAACGATTAAAGTGTGTACGCATTACACCTGTAAGGGTAAACTTATAGATCACCTTCCGTTTGACATAGACGCCAAGTATGTAGAACCAGTCTACAAAACGCTGAAAGGGTGGAACGCCGATCTTACTGGACTGCGCTCTATTGATGAGCTACCTAAAGAACTAGAGCAGTACATTCATTACCTAGAAGAAGCTTTACAAGTGCCTATAACTATTGTGTCTGTAGGTCCCGATCGAAGTCAAACCCTTTTTAGAAATCCATGAAAAACACAGTGACGTTTGCCCTTTTACTCTTCTCTTTGGGCCTGCTGTCACAAACCGAAGAACGGGCTGTCATTGAAGTGCTCTACGGAGGTCGATTTTTAAAAGATGAATCCCAATTTCCAGGTGCTTCTGTGTTTAAAAAAGACGACCAGGGTCAAGTACATTTTAGGCATAAAGGAGCAGATCTGTATTGCGACGAGGCTTATCTATTTGCCAAAGAAAATCGATTAGAGGCCTTGGGTAACATCCGCATGCTTCAGGGCGACACCCTTACGCTCAAAAGCCATAAACTGTTTTACAACGGAGATACCCGAATGGCAAGGGCCATAGAAAGTGTAGACCTCATTAATAACGACTCAAGACTGTTGACCAACCTACTCTTTTTTAACCGAGAAAAGCAAGAGGCGTATTTCAATACCGGTGGCACACTCTACAGTGAAGAGAATATACTTAACAGTCAGGTAGGAACTTATGACATGAACGCAAAGACCTACATATTTGAAGAGAAGGTGCACATAGACAATCCAGACTTTGTGCTCGATTCTGATAAACTCATCTTTGACACCACCACTCAAGAGGCCTACATGAGCGGAGCAACAACCATTGTAAGCCCCACCTATCGCTTTTACTTTGAACAGGGCCAATACAATACCGATAAAGAGCTGGGGTACGGCTTGAAGAACACCCGAATTGATTACGACAATCGCACCCTTTATGGTGACTCTGTATATTTTGACAACGCGCGGGAATACGCTTCAGCCACCCAAAACATAAAAGTGCTAGACTCGTTGAACGCCAGTGTGCTTAAAGCCCAATATGTAGAGCTTTTCAAGGCGAAGGATTCAATGCGTGCTACTGGAGAAGCTATAGTGGCCCGTGAATTGGATCGCGACTCACTTTATGTGCATGGAACCTATCTTTTTGTAACCGGAAAAGAACAAGAGCGAGATCTGTTGGCCTTTCCGAATGCGCGCTTTTTCAAAGAAGGGCTAAGCGGAGCAAGTGACAGTCTGAGGTATACCCAAAAAACGGGGATCACTGAATTAATAGGAGATCCGGTGCTTTGGAATGTGAAGAATCAACTTACCGGTGATTATATGTATTTCACCTACTCTAAAGGCAACAAGGCCATTGATTCGTTGCACGTAGAAGGCAATGCGTTCATGGTGGCTGAGGATAGCATAGGCGCCTTGGGATACAACCAGGCTAAGGGGGCGCTGCTAGACGGCAACTTCATAGACAATAAGCTCCATGCCATGCTGTTGAAGAAAAATACCGAGGTGATTTATTACATGTATGACGACACCCCCGCACTTATCGGAGTTAATAAAACGGTATGCAGTGAAATTAAGATTCAGTTTGCCGATGGAAGTATCTCCGATATCACTTTTATGGTAAACCCTTCGGGAGAAATTTATCCGTACGATCTTTTTCCTGAAGAATTTGAACAATTAGAGGGTTTTAAATGGAGGGGATCAGAGCGCGTTGACTCGCTAGAAGAATTTATTAGCCGAATCAAACGTCTCAAAAAATGAGCAAACTTGATCGATTCAGAAAGGTTTTAGCCCCTACCACCCCTCACCCATTAGGACTTGAGGTATCAAAGGCCAAGGGAAGTTACATTTACGATTCTCAAAAGAAGGCCTATTTAGACTTTGTCGCCGGCGTATCTGCGGTGAGTATTGGGCACAGCAATAGGGTCATTCGAAAGGCGGTTGACCAGCAACTCAAGCGGCATTCGCACGTAATGGTCTACGGAGAATTCATTCAAGAAGCCGTATTGAATTACGCCGAGTTTCTGACGGCTCAGCTGCACCCTTCACTGAATTCGGTCTATTTGGTTAATTCAGGAACAGAAGCCATCGAGGGGGCATTAAAATTAGCCCGGGCGGCAACTAAACGCACCGAAATTATAGCCGCCAAGAACAACTACCACGGAAACACCATGGGTAGCCTGAGTTTAATGGATTACGAAGAACGCGTAGCTCCGTTTAGACCATTAATACCCGACATTAAGCATATTCAATTTAATCAACCAGAAGATTTAGACGCTATTACTGACTCTACAGCAGCTGTGATTGTAGAAACCATTCAAGGCGGAGCCGGATTCATAATACCAGAAGCCTCGTACTTGAGCGCACTAAAAAAAAGATGTCAAGAAAAAGGGACCTTACTCATACTCGATGAAATACAACCCGGATTCGGTAGAACAGGAACTCTTTTTGCCTACGAGCAATTTGAGTGTGTTCCAGATATTCTCGTTATCGGAAAAGGAATGGCCGGAGGTCTTCCGGTCGGCGCATTCATTGCGAATTCGGCGCTTATGAATACACTAAGTCATTCGCCAAAGCTCGGCCATATTACCACCTTCGGGGGGCATCCCGTTATCGCGGCGGCGGCTCACGCAACCTTGCGCTTTATTCTCGAAAACGAGCTGCCTTCGAAAAGTTTAGCCCATGAGAAAACGATTAGAAAATTTCTGAAACACCATCTTATTAAAGAGATCAGAGGACGCGGACTCATGTTAGCCCTCATTTTAGATGATGAAAAGGTGGCGAACTTTTTAGTTCTTGAGGCGCTAAAGCGCCAGCTCATTTTATTTTGGTTACTTTACGAAAAAAGAGCCGTTAGGTTGACCCCTCCACTGACTATTTCAAAAAAGGAAATCGAAAAGGGCTGTCAACTGATATTAGAAATCTTGGATGATTATACTGTTAACTAATCTGTTAATAAGAATACACCCAACAAAAAGTCATCCCCTGAAACGATCGGTATTTTTAAGTAACAACAAAACCTACAACACTTACAACTATGGGAAACCCTAATGAAAACCCAGAAACTGCCGTTCGTAAGTTTGAATCAATGCTCAAAACAGATGATGTCTATTTCTTTGATTCTGAAGACTTTGAAGAAATTATTCACCATTACCTAGAGCGAGGTAAAAGTCTTTTGGCCAAGAGAGCCATTGCCCTTGGGTTAGAACAGCACCCCCACTCTACCGAATTGAAGGTGTTGAATGTCGAGTTGCTCGTATCAGAAGATCAGTTTGAAAAGGCCGAAGCTATTCTTGACGAACTAGAGTCTTACGATCCACTGAATGAAGAATTTTTTATTCAACGGGCCAACATTCTTTCAAAAAAAGACCAGCACCATGAAGCTATAGAGGTACTTAATGAGGCCCTAAAGTACACCGACGATTCATTTGACCTGCATTCGCTGTTAGGAATGGAGCATTTGTATCTCGACAATTACGGAGAAGCGCGCAAGCACTTCGAATGTTGCCTAGAGATCGACCCTATGGACTATGCCTCCTTATACAACTTGATCTATTGTTTTGAGTTTTTAGAGCAATACGAAGAGGCGATAAGCTTTTTAAATACGTTTCTTGAACAAAACCCCTACTGTGAAGTGGCTTGGCACCAGATCGGAAAGATGTATGTAGAACTAGATATGTACAAAGAAGCCCTAGCCTCCTTCGAATTTGCGATTATAGCCGACGATAAATTCACTGGTGCCTATTTTGAGAAGGGTAGAGTGCTCGAAAAATTAGGGCGTTTTAATGAAGCCATTGAGAGTTATGAGACGAGCTTCGAATGGGACAGCCCCTCTTCTTCATCTTATCTGCGAATCGGCCTTTGCCATCAAAAGCTGGGTAATTATCAGCTTGCTGAGACGCAATTCTTCAAAGCCATTCACGAAGACCCAATGTACGATCAAGGGTGGCTCGCTCTTACCAAACTCTTTTTCATTCAAGGAGATTACGCTAGAGCGCAAGAGTACATTAATAAGGCCTTGACAGCCGACAGCGAAAATGCCTCATTCTGGAAAAGAGCGGCAATTATATACCAGGCACTTGGCAACCCGTCCCAAGCTGATTACGCCTTTAAGCAATGCGTAGAATTGGGAAATTACGAGCTCAACACCTTTCTAAAATGGGCTGAAATTCTACTCGAGCTGAAGTCGTACGACTCAGCTTATGAAGTGTTAGAACAGGGCATTGAGTTTTACCCAGACCAATCGAGCTTACTGTATTTTATGGCAGGGATATACGCTCTAAGAGAGCAGAAAGAAGCCGCACAAACAACGATGTGCAAGGCCTTAAGGCTAGACCCCTCAGGGGCTGAATACTTCTACCTCTATTTTGAAGAGCTGTCTGAGGTAGATTGGCTAAAAGCCTATCTCGAAGCCAACAAACGCACCTTCTCTTCGTAATTTTTTCGCCGTAACTTCGCTTAGCTCCGGTTTAACAGCTATCAGATGAAGTTCATCAACTCCCTTCTTATTTTCTTAAAAGGTATGGCTATGGGCGCCGCAGACGTTGTTCCTGGGGTTTCTGGCGGAACCATCGCTTTTATCAGTGGTATTTACGACCCCCTTATTAAAAGTATTAGCTCATTTGACCTTTCACTGATTCAGGTGTTAAGAAAAGAAGGATTTGCTGCCTTTTGGCGAAGCGTTAACGGATCCTTCTTGCTCTTACTTTTTGCAGGAATAGCAACTAGTGTAATCAGTTTGGCCCGTCTGTTAAGCACGCTTTTAGACACACAGCCTATCGCCATGTGGAGTTTTTTTCTAGGCTTAATTGCTGCGAGTATTCTCCTTGTAGGCAGGCAAATTCAATTCAATGCGCTCCCCTATTCAATCGGATTCTTCGGATTTGGCCTAATCGCTGCGCTTTCGCTTACTTTTCTCAACCCAATGGTCGCCTCTGACTCTTGGCTGTATTTCTTTTTGTCAGGGGCCTTAGCCATTTGCGCCATGATATTGCCCGGTATATCCGGTTCTTTTATTCTGGTCCTTTTAGGGAGCTACCAAACCGTTTTAGATGCGGTGCACGAGCGAAACCTAAGTATTTTGTTTGTCGTGGGCTTAGGTGCCGCCTTTGGGTTACTCAGTTTCTCTAAGCTTTTAAGATGGTTGTTTTCCACTTACAGAAATCAGACCCTAACGATTTTGGTTGGATTTATAGCCGGCTCGCTACCCAAAGTTTGGCCTTGGAAAAATGAACTCACCCAATTGAATGTGTACATGCCCAGTTTTGAGACAGCCTCTGATCAGCTTAACCGCGGAATCGGTTTTGCGGTACTCGGATTTGCGCTTGTAGTGCTGTTAGAGTATGTAGGCTCTGTAGTTAAAAAATCAGCGAAACAGTGATTCCAGTAAATAGATCAATTTTTGACTATATAGCCCTTGTCTTCAAAGGGATCTTGATGGGCGCAGCAAATAAGGTGCCCGGAATCTCTGGTGGGGTCATTGCTTTTGTTGGGGGGTTCTATGAAGAGTTTATCTTTTCGCTGAACCGCTTTAACCTGAAGTCACTTCGCCTTTTTATATCTTTTAGATGGACCTCATTCTTCAAGTACATAAACGGCTCCTTTTTAACCCTTTTGATCACAGGGATGTTGATCAGCTACTTCAGCGTAGCCAAGGTGCTCGACTACTTGATCTCAAACTACGAATTGTATGTTTGGTCAACCTTTTTGGGAATGATCGTCGGATCGGTCTACTACCTTGAAAAACAATTTGGCTCGTGGAACAACACAGCGCGTCTAAGCGCATTCTTGGGGCTTTTAGCTGGCCTATCGATATCGATGATACCGCAGATGCCCGCAAACGACAATCTGTACTATGTGTTTTTCTGTGGTGTGATTAGCGTAGCTGGAATGACCCTTCCCGGACTCTCGGGCTCCTTTTTACTCATCATTCTGGGAAATTACGTGCTGCTTTTGGTCGACGCGGTAAATGCACTTTACGACACCTTTGTGTATATCTTAAAAGCTGACTACTCGTTCACTACTGATGTAGAGCATATTCGTTTACTAAAGGTCTTAGTCGTATTCACCTTGGGGTCAATGACCGGCCTTGTTTCTCTTTCTCACCTTTTGGCCTTTGTGCTAAAGAAATACAAATCGATAACGATTGCCGTCTTAATCGGATTTGTTGCAGGCTCCTTAATGGTCATCTGGCCATGGAAAAATCCGGTCTATGAAAACGCTTACCACTCCGAATTGAGTCAGGGGTTAGCGCAAGTTAAAACCTTTCAGAACTACTGGCCAGATTTCGGACAACGTGAAAATCTTATTGCTTTAGGGTATATTGCCTTGGGAATTATTATCGTTCTCGGAATAGACATTTATGGAAGAAGGCGAAAAAAACAGAGCAGTATACGGGCTGATAGGTAGAGGTATTTCCTACTCGTTCTCGGCCGACTATTTCAATAAACGATTTGAACAAGAACAACGTTCAGCACGCTACGTAAATTTCGACATTCCCGATCTAAGCGGCTTAAACGAGGTCTTACAAACCGTCAATCTCAAAGGCTGTAATGTGACCATCCCTTACAAGACGGCAATCCTTGAACACCTAGATGATATAGATGACCAAGCCTCAGAGATTGGAGCCGTTAATTGCCTCAAGTTAGTCGATCATCAACTTATTGGATACAACACCGACGCTTTCGGCTTTGCCCAGTCGCTAAAGAAACAGCTTCAATCAACCGATAGATCAGCTTTAGTGTTGGGCTCGACCGGAGGAGCAGCAAAGGCCATAATTCACGCCCTGCGAGGCTTATCGCTACAGGTGATCACAGTTTCGCGCACAAACGATTCAGATTTCACCTACAGCACATTAGATCCTGATCTCGTACGCACAACGCCCCTAATTATCAACTGCACCCCTTTGGGTACTCATCCAAAGACCAATCAGTGCCCAGACCTTCCTTACGAAGTTTTAACTGGCGCTCACTTTCTTTTTGACTTGGTGTACAATCCGGCTGAATCGCTCTTTTTGAAATTTGGAAGACAAGCCGGATCACGCACACAAAACGGATATGACATGCTCATTTATCAAGCCGAGCGCTCTTGGGAGATATGGAATACGCTTTGATAGCATATTCATTTGTTTACCTTTGTTTTAACACTCATTGCCCCTTGAACTGATGGAATCAAACGAAAAACACGTAGACGCTGAGGCACAATCAACTTCGGCACTCGTTTTTACACTACCCGATCTAGAACATACCTCTTATGAGCATCAATCGCTAGAAAACCTGGTAGGAGAATTGCAAAGACTCATTAAAAATGCCCCTATTCAACGCATAGGCCAGCACATCATAGCCATTAAAAGTAGCTTTGATTCTCAGTTCAACACTCAACTAGAATCTGAAAAAGAATCTTTTCTAGAACAGGGTAACCCGGAAGCCGATTTCGAGTTCAATCCGCTTATAAAAAGGCAATTTGATGAGCTGTACCAAGAGTATAAAGAAAAGAAAGCACAGTACCGCAAAGACTTTGAGCGTTTGCTTCAAGATAATCTAAAGCGCAAGCAAGAAATCATTGAGGGCATTAAAGCGCTCTTAGAAGCAGAAGAAAATATCAATACCACGTTTCAGACCTTTAAGCAGCTTCAATCAGATTGGAGATCGGTAGGCATGGTTCCAAAAACCTATACTGAAGACCTGTGGGCCAACTACCATCATCATGTTGAGCGTTTCTACGATTTTCTTGACTTAAATCGCGAGTTGAGAGACTTGGATTTCAAGCATAATTACGAAGAAAAGCTAAAAATCATTGAGCGAACCGAAGCGCTTCTAGGCGAGCAAGACTTTAAGAAGGCCTATGCCGAGCTCCAAGAATTGCACCGCATATGGAAAGAGGAGCTCGGTCCAGTATCTAAAGAGCTTAGACAAGAAGTGTGGGAACGATTTAGTTCGGCTACCAAGCAAATGCACGATAAAAAGCAGCAGATCTTGGAACTTGAAGATCGTGAACGCGAAGAAAATCTAGCTAAAAAACAAGAGATACTCAGCCGCTTTCAGGAAACGGTAAGTAATACAATCACTTCTCAGAAAGAATTAAAAGATCAGGTCAAGACGGTAGAAGAGCTCAAGAATAGCTTTTACGCGGTAGGTCCGGTTCCAAAAAAGAACCAGAAGTTACTTAGCAAACAACTCAGAGAGCTTTTCAGGCAATTTAATCAGGCTAAAAACGCGTTCTACAAAGAACAGAAAAAAGTTTACCAAGAGAATCTA
>JAURFJ010000040.1 GCA_030834365.1 Flavobacteriaceae bacterium
CTGTAATTTCATGACCGAGATCAGGGTCACTAATACCAAGATGGCAATGCCGATGAGGAGCCAAATGCTCATTTGTGTGAAGTTATTGGAATTATATCCCAAGTTTCTCAAATGAATTGGTAAATCAAATAGTATGTACAAGAAAAAGCCGCTATTGGAATGCAATAGCGGCTTACTTATTTAGATGGTTTTCTTCGCCAAATAAAAGTCAATTTTTTCACACGTTATATCGGCGATACGTGCATCCATTTCAGCTAAGGTTTTTGGTGGAGGAACAATAACCTTATCACCTGGCTGCCAGTTTAAAGGTATAGCCACCTTGTTCTTATCGCTGAACTGAAGGGCCTTAAGCGCACGGATGATTTCATCCATGTTGCGTCCGACATTAAGCGGATAGTACATGATTAGACGAATCTTGTGATCCGGATCGATAAAAAATACGGCTCTAACAGCTGCGGTTTCACTTTCGCTAGGCTGTAGCATTCCATACAACTTAGATACTTTCATGTCTAGGTCTGCAATGATCGGAAACTGAAAGTAAACACCTGTCTTTTCTCTGACGTTATTAACCCAAGCTAAATGAGAGTGAATGGAGTCGATAGAAAGTCCAACTAAGGCTGTATTCAACCCATCAAAAACCGATTGGTTCTCCGCAAAGCCGCTCATCTCTGTTGTACACACAGGTGTGAAGTCTGCTGGATGTGAAAAGAGTACTTTCCATTTTCCTGGCTCGTAGTCAGAAAATTTCATTTTCCCTGTGGTGGTCAATGCTTCAAAATCTGGAGCCTTGTCTCCGATTAGCGGCATAGTATAGTGTTCTTGTTGTTCCATAATAGTTAAGTTTTAAGATTTATTTATACCACAAATTTACCGCCACAATTAAGGGTCAAAACGGATTTCAGATCGTATGATTTGATCTTATCATAAGTATATCTTATGTGTAACACAAGTTACATAGTGAAAATCTATAGTGTTTATTCTTCGGAAAACCACTTTATCCAGAAAGGTCTTGGTGTAAACGAATGGTCATTTTATTTTTGAATCGCATACCATTTTCATCATCCTCTTAAATACGTTCAACGTTCATGGATTGCCAGGTCATTCCTAAAAATATATACGATTTTAAGAATACCTCAATACTTACCCAAACCCGAGCGCGCTCGAGTGTGCGCAAATCACCTCTCAGTCATGGGATTACGCGCTAATCGCGCGTGATCCGCAAGGGAGGATCCTGCAACACCAAAAAGCCCAGCTGCCTAACTGCAGCTGACTTCTTTTTACTTTGCCGCCACAACGAGCGCGCTCGAGTGTGCGCAAAGTAAAAAGCCCTCACACTTTCGTGTGAGGGCTTTTTGGTGTTGCGGAGAGAGAGGGATTCGAACCCCCGGAGGTGTGACCCTCAACGGTTTTCAAGACCGCCGCATTCGACCACTCTGCCATCTCTCCTTTGGAGGGGGCAAATATAATTGGATTTGCTGATATAATAAAAAATGCCACGCTTTTTTGCGTGGCATTTTCAGAGACAAAAACATTTACTCTATTTCACCTCTTCAAAATCAACGTCTTCAACGTTGTCTGAACCGCTGTTCTCTGAGCTAGATGAACCGGCAGAAGAAGCTTCAGCGGTATTTGGTTCGCCCGATTCAGCCTGTGCCTTGTACATCTCTTCAGAAGCGTTTTTCCAAGCCTCGTTGATCGCATCAAGCGCTGGTTTAACCGCAGCGATTTCTTTGGTTTCAAAGGCTTTTTTAAGCGATTCAAGACCTTCGGTGATCGGTTTCTTTTTCTCATCCGATAGCTTGTCGCCAAATTCAGCCAGCTGCTTTTCGGTTTGAAAAATCATTTGATCGGCCTGATTCAAGGTTTCAGCGTTTTCTTTAACCTGCTTGTCTGCTTCGGCGTTGGCTTCTGCTTCGGCCTTCATGCGCTCGATTTCTTCTTGAGTTAATCCTGAAGAAGCTTCAATGCGTATGTCTTGAGACTTTCCGGTGGCCTTGTCGGTAGCCGAAACCTTGATGATTCCGTTAGCGTCGATATCGAAGGTTACCTCAATTTGAGGAGTTCCTCTCTGCGCGGGTGGAATGCCATAGAGGTGAAAGCGTCCGATCGTCTTATTGTCGGCAGCCATTGGACGTTCTCCCTGAATCACGTGAATCTCAACCGAAGGCTGGTTGTCAGCCGCTGTTGAAAATACCTGAGATTTTTTGGTCGGAATGGTGGTATTTGACTCAATGAGCTTTGTCGCCACTCCGCCCATGGTTTCAATACCTAAAGACAACGGAGTGACATCTAGTAGCAATACATCTTTAACGTCACCGGTTAATACTCCTCCTTGGATGGCCGCTCCCACAGCTACCACCTCGTCGGGGTTAACACCTTTAGAGGGGGCCTTTCCGAAGAATTTTTCAACGGCAGCCTGCACTGCAGGAATACGGGTTGATCCTCCTACCAAGATGATTTCATCGATGTCGCTTTTAGACAATCCGGCTGACTTCAAAGCCGACTCGCATGGCTTTATGGTGCGCTCTACAAGGTCTGCGATCAACTGCTCGAATTTAGCTCTAGACAGGGTGCGCACTAAGTGCTTGGGCCCAGTGGCTGTGGCTGTAACATAAGGCAAGTTAATCTCTGTTTGGTTCGAAGACGAAAGTTCGATCTTGGCCTTTTCTGCCGCTTCTCTCAAACGCTGAAGGGCCATAGCATCATCGCGCAAATCGATAGACTCGTCTGACTTAAACTCTTCAGCCAACCAGTCGATTATTTTTTGGTCTACATCGTCTCCTCCAAGGTGGGTGTCACCGTCGGTGGCGAGTACCTCAAAAACACCATCACCTAGTTCCAAGATAGACACGTCATGGGTTCCTCCACCAAAGTCAAATACCACAATCTTTTGATCGGTATTCTTCTTGTCGAGTCCGTAGGCTAAAGACGCCGCTGTAGGCTCATTGATAATTCTTAAAACTTCGAGACCTGCAATTTTACCAGCATCTTTGGTCGCCTGTCTTTGCGCATCATTAAAATATGCAGGAACAGTAATCACTGCACGTGTCACTGCTTGGCCCAAGTAGTCTTCAGCTGTTTTCTTCATTTTTTGAAGAATCATGGCTGAGAGCTCTTGAGGGGTGTATAATCGGTCATCTATTTTTACCCTTGGGGTATCGTTATCTCCTTTTACTACCTCGTAAGGCACGCGTTTCACTTCTTTAGACGATTCAGAGAATTTATTACCCATGAAACGTTTAATCGAATAAATCGTTTTATGTGGATTGGTCACCGCTTGTCTTTTTGCCGGATCCCCTACTTTGATTTCTCCGCCTTCGACAAAAGCAATCATCGAGGGGGTCGTTCTCTTTCCTTCGGCGTTTGGGATCACTACAGGATCGTTTCCTTCCATTACCGAAACACAAGAGTTTGTGGTTCCTAAGTCAATACCTATGATTTTGCTCATAACTGAAAGTTTTCTTTTTTACCCCATAAGTCAATCATTATGCCAGAGTAATATTCCTGACAAGCTGTCATATTTTTTGAGATATCTTTGATCAAAAAGAAGGCGTATGCGTGCGATCAGCATCTTCGAAATGCTCAGTATTGGGGTTGGTCCGTCTAGTTCTCATACGCTAGGGCCGTGGCGTGCCGCACTTGAACTGAGGCGTTGCCTTCTAGCCGAAAACATTCCAATAGATTCAATCAATCAGATCAAAATTGAACTCTACGGTTCGCTCTCTTTAACCGGAAAGGGCCATTATACAGATAAGGCCATTATCTGCGGATTAAGTGCACTCGACTACGAGTCGGTTAGCGCTACAGAAATTGAGTCTACCGTTGAGCAAGTAACCCATGCCCGTCAGCTAAATTTATTTGGTGAAAAGACCATTTCATTCGACCCCAGTGAACAGCTCATTTTTCACAAAACGTTCTTACCCTTTCATCCGAATGCCATGACCTTTTCAGTCTTCTTAGATGAAAAGCTCATGCACAGTCAGACCTTTTATTCTCTGGGGGGCGGATTCATCAGTAGCGCTGAAGAGGTTTCTGCTCGAATTGAACCTGAATATACGTATACCTTTCCAAGCCAAAGCGCCAAAGACTTACTCGATCATTGCTTAGGCCAGCAGAAAAAGATCTCAGACATCGTTTTAGAAAACGAAAAGAAGCGCTACACGGAGACCTACGTAAACCAACGATTAGACCACATCTATCAGGTGATGCGTGACTGCGCCTTTAAGGGCTGCCATAGCAGCGGATACCTTCCTGGCCGTCTACAAGTGAAAAGACGCGCTTTTGATATACACAAATCGCTCATAAAAGAGGCGCGCTATTCGAACCCCGATGAATGGATAGCTTCAATACGCAAAACCAAGGTCTACTTTAGAGAGATCTTGAAATGGGTGAGCTGTTTCGCAATAGCTGTAAACGAAGAGAATGCGGCCATGGGAAGAGTGGTTACTGCTCCCACCAACGGAAGTGCGGGTGTTGTTCCTGCGGTGCTGCTCTATTATTTAGTCATCGAAAACCATCGCGCTGGTACAGATCACATCAGACGCTTTCTCTGTGTAGCCGCTGAAATTGGAACCCTATTCAAGA
This sequence comes from Flavobacteriaceae bacterium, assembly GCA_030834365.1. Classification (GTDB taxonomy): domain Bacteria; phylum Bacteroidota; class Bacteroidia; order Flavobacteriales; family Flavobacteriaceae; genus UBA3478. The sequence goes on from JAURFJ010000040.1 coordinate 4,585, forward strand.
AGAACGCTACCATTTCTGCAGCCATGGGTGGATGCCAGGCCGAGATTGGCGTTTCTTCGGCCATGGCCGCTGCAGCCCTAACCGAATTAATGGGAGGCAACGTACACCAAGTGCTTACGGCGGCTGAAATTGCCATGGAACACCATCTCGGTCTCACTTGTGACCCTATAGGGGGATTAGTTCAGATACCCTGTATAGAGCGAAACTCTATGGGGGCGATTAAGGCCATAAACGCCGCCGAACTTGCCTTGGGAACTCAAAAAGAAGACACTCGGGTAAGCCTCGACGAAATTATAGCTACCATGTGGGATACGGCCAAGGATATGAACGCCAAGTACAAAGAAACCTCCACAGGCGGACTTGCCGTAAAGGTGAATCAATCTGACTGCTAAGCCATCTATTATTTTCATTTTACCTTTGAGATTCAAATTCCTACTATGTCAGCTTCGAAAAAAGAATATAAACGCATCACGGTAAAGACACTCAGCGAGATGAAGGCTGGGGGCGATAAGATCGCTATGCTTACGGCATACGATTTTACCATGGCTAAAATGGTAGATGGTGCAGGTGTCGATGTCATTCTAGTGGGTGACTCCGCGAGCAACGTTATCGCCGGACACGAAACTACCTTACCCATTACCTTAGATCAAATGATTTATCATGCGAGCGCGGTTGTTAGAGGAACGCAGCGTGCCCTAGTAGTCGTTGATTTGCCATTTGGAAGTTATCAAAGCGATTCTAAAGAAGCGCTGCGATCGGCCATTCGAATTATGAAAGAAAGTGGAGCCCACACGGTGAAGTTAGAGGGAGGTACTGAAAACGCCGAATCACTAAAACGCATACTGGGTGCAGGAATTCCGGTTATGGGTCACCTAGGCCTTACCCCTCAATCTATTTATCAATTTGGCACATACACCGTACGAGCTAAACACGAGCAAGAGGCTGAAAAGCTGAAGACTGATGCCCTATTTCTGCAAGAACAGGGCTGCTACGCATTGGTGCTCGAAAAGGTTCCGGCCGCTCTGGCCAAAACCGTTGCTCAATCGCTCCGCATTCCAGTCATTGGCATCGGAGCCGGTTCTGGGGTTGACGGGCAAGTGCTCGTGCTGCACGATATGCTCGGAATGACTACAGAGTTTAGTCCGCGGTTTTTAAGGCGCTACCTAAACCTAGATCAACAGATCGGAGTTGCATTAAAGGAGTATGTGTCTGATGTAAAGGCAATTACATTTCCGAACCACTATGAGCAGTACTAGTATTCAGGTACTCTACGAAGACAATCACCTCATAGCGGTTAATAAAGTAGGCGGTCTACTGGTTCAGGGAGACAAAACAGGAGATTCAACCCTAATAGATCTTGTTAAAGCGTATCTCGTAAACACCTACAATAAGCCCGGAGAGGCCTTTCTAGGAGTTATTCACCGAATTGATCGCCCAACCTCAGGAATAGTGCTTTTCGCTAAGACTTCAAAAGCGCTAACGCGCATGAACGCCATTTTTTCAGAAAGACAAGTGCAAAAAACCTATCACGCTCTAGTAGAAGGTCATGTAAGCTCAACTAGTGAAACCCTCACCCATTATCTGCTTCGAAAGCCCGCCCTCAATAAGTCATTTGCCTATCAAAAAGAGGTCGAAAACTCCAAAAAAGCCTCCTTATCATTTACGGTACTCAAGCAATTAGATCGCTACACCTATTTGTCTATCGAGCTGCATACCGGTAGACACCATCAAATTAGGGCACAACTAGCTGCCCTAGGCCATCCAATCAAAGGCGATCTTAAGTACGGTGCAAAGCGCAGCAACACAAATGGTCAAATTGACCTAGTGGCGCAGTCGTTGCGCTTTGAGCATCCGGTTAAAAAAGAAACCGTGCACATTGAGCTTAAAGAAATGAACCTCTCTATCGCTTTGAAATAAAGCGATTCATTCGTCTTATATTTACGCTTCAATAAACGACTAAACTATGCTCATTTCTGACCATTGGTTAAAAGATTATTTCGACAGCCAGCTTGATCCCCAAAAAACAGCAGAAATTTTAACCGATCTCGGCCTAGAGGTAGAAGGAATAGTACCCTTTGAATCGGTAAAAGGATCGCTTGAGGGCGTGATTGTCGGTGAGGTTATCGAATGCGAGGGGCACCCCAATGCAGATCGATTAAAGGTGACCAAAGTAAACCTTGGAGATAATGTGGTTCAGATCGTTTGTGGAGCACCCAATGTAGCCAAAGGGCAAAAGGTCGCGGTGGCCTTAGTAGGTACCACTATTTACGGTACAGACGGAAGCGCACTGACCTGAAAGAAAACCAAGATTCGAGGTGAAGAGAGCGAAGGAATGATTTGTGCCGAAGACGAGCTTGGGATTGGCTCGAGTCACGATGGAATAGTGGTTCTTGAATCGAGCTTAAAACCTGGTACACCGCTAGCTCAAGTGTTTCCAGTATACAAAGACACGGTCTACGAAATTGGACTCACACCAAATCGGGCCGACGCTATGGGCCATTACGGGGTCGCCAGAGATCTCAGGGCGGGTCTGGGTCAAAACAAACAGCTTCCGCCATTAAACTCGGTGAGCATTAGCCATTTTTCTATTGAAAACTACAGTACTCCAATCGAAATTGACGTGCAGGCTCCTGAAAAGGCTCCGCGTTATTTGGGTATTGTAGTGAGTAACTTACAGGTTAAACCATCTCCTGACTGGCTTCAAAATAGACTGAAAGCTATAGGTCTCACCCCTATCAATAACGTAGTAGATGTCACCAACTTTGTGCTTCACGGGCTCGGTCAACCGCTTCATGCCTTTGACTACGAAAAGATCAGTCAAAAAAAGATTGTGGTCAGAAATGCCGAAGAAGATGAAAAACTCATTACGCTTGATGGAGTCGAGCGCAGCCTAAACACAGAAGACTTAGTTATCTGTGATGCCGAAAAACCACTTTGTATAGCCGGAGTGTATGGCGGTCTAGCCTCTGGAGTTAGTGAGACCACCACCAGCGTCTTACTAGAGAGCGCCTACTTCGATCCCATTAGCATCCGCAAAACATCAAAAACTCACGGGCTTCACACCGATGCCTCGTTTCGTTTTGAGAGGGGCGTTGATATCAGCTTCTGCAAGGTGGCCCTAAAGCGGGCAGCCGTTCTGCTTAAAGAACTAGCGAACGGAACCATAAGCAGCGACCTTATTGAACTTTATCCCAAAGAGGCCGTTCCCGTCAGCCTTTTCTTGAACTACGATAAACTAAATAAAACCGCTGGAGCTCCCCTTCCCTCTGAACACATCAAAAGTATTTTATCCCATCTGGAGTTTAAGGTGCTAAACGAAACAGAGGCCGGACTAGGAATTGTTGTTCCTACCTATCGAAACGACGTGACTCGTGAAATCGATGTCATTGAAGAAGTGCTGCGGGTATATGGGTATAACCGCATCCCAATACCCGAGAAGTTTTTCTACGCCCCGTCCAGTGCAAAAGAAAACACCAACATAGCGCTTCAAAATGAAGTCGCAGACCACCTCGTTGCTCTTGGCTATACTGAAACCCTTAGTAATAGTTTAACCCAAGCCAATGAAAACCCAGCTCAAATAAAGCTGCAGAATGCCTTAAGCAGCGATTTGCAGGCTATGCGTACAGAGCTATTGAGCAGCGGATTAAAAACGGTAGCCTATAATAGTAACAGGCAGCAAAAAGACCTTAAAATTTTTGAATTCGGAAAAGTATACTCCCGAGAAGATTCGACAATGACCGAGTCTCACGAGTTACTACTAATGGCCACAGGACGCAGGCACCCACAGCACTGGATGGTCGATGACCAAAAGGTCAGTCTTTACGACTTAAAAAGTCTGTGCTACGCCCTGCTGCAAAAACTTGAGATAGGCAGATTCGAAGAAAAACCCATCGATGAATCTTCGCTCTACAGCGAGAGCATTGGGATCTTCAATAAAGAAAGCCTGATTGCCCAGATGGGCGTCGTTCATCCCAAAATGGCTAAATCATTCGGACTGTCTCAAGCGGTTGTTGGAGCGAAGCTAAATTGGGATTATCTGATCGAACACGCGCACCAACGTGAATTTAAACTAAGAGAGGTATCTAAACACCCTATCGTTTATAGAGACCTTGCCCTTATTTTAGAAGAGGCCACAACCTTTGGAGAGCTATACACACGTTGTTTTGAAGCGGAGAGAAAATTGCTAAAAGCGGTTAATCTTTTCGATGTTTATACGGGAAAAGGAGTTCCAGAAAACAAAAAATCCTATGCGATTCAGTTGCAATTTAGTGATACAAATAAGACCTTAACAGACAAAGAAATTGACAAAGCGGTGGCTCGTATCTATACCCAGTTGCAGACCACTTTAAATGCAGAATTAAGAACTTAATTTTCTTTTAGGCTATTGATTCAATTGTTAATTTTGTAAAGCTATAAAAAGAAACTCGATGAAATTCAAAGGCTTAAATCTCAAGGAACGACTCAGAACTTCGCAGTTAAACTCCTCCTTTCAACTTCAAAAAAATCAATGGGAAGCAATGATCGGAAGTTCATTGACCTTTGCCGATGATTCACTCGATCACAGGCTATCTCATCAGCAAGCGGTTGACAATGCATTCGACTTCGATCAACTCGAAACCGAACGCATTTTTCACTTGACAGCGATTAAAGAAGTGGCTACGACTTACCGTTTGCGCTTCTTACCCTTGAAGTATTTCAAGCCTCAACTGCCTTCTGAAGCGAAAGAGCGTATTCTATCTCTAGAAAAACAGCACGGAATTGAGCTAAACGGAATGCACATCATGGCACCATCTAAGCTTTTTAAACTTGAAGATAAAGACGATCCTATGCTCTTTGCACCAATGGGAAATGGGTATTACTACCTTATACACCAATGGGGATCCGACTTAAACCTACTTAGAAAATGGTTAGTTTGGCCGTTTAGAGGTCCAGCTCACCTGCTAGCGGTATTAGCAGCCCTTAGTTTCGTGCTTACCCTAATGATACCGGAAGGCATGTTTTCCAAAGCAAACTCAAGCGCTGAATTCTGGATCTTGTTTTTCTTTTTCTTTAAAGGTGTAGTAGGATTGGCCATATTCTACGGCTTTGCTATGGGAAAAAATTTCAATCCGTTTATTTGGAATTCGAAGTACTTTAACGCCTAGATTCGGAGCCTCTAGTTGCCGTACATTTTGTGCCGTAGTGCCTTGATGTCTGCATTCTGCATGTACTCATCGAAGGTCATATAGCGATCTATTACCCCATTTGGAGTCAGCTCGATCATGCGATTGGCTACCGTGTTTACAAATTCGTGATCGTGAGTAGTTAACAAGACAGTTCCCTTAAAGTTCTTTAACGAATTGTTGAACGCGGTTATACTCTCCAAGTCAAGGTGGTTAGTGGGCTCATCTAAAAGTAGCACGTTAGCGCGTTGAAGCATCATTTTGCTGAGCATACAGCGCACCTTTTCTCCTCCAGACAAGACAGTGCACTTCTTTAGGGCTTCCTCACCACTAAAGAGCATCTTTCCTAAAAAGCCCCTTAAGTGTACTTCTTCTTTCTCTTCTTCTGTCTTAGCATAGTTTCGAAGCCAATCAACTAGACTTACCGGATCGGTAAAATAGCCCTCGTTATCTGCTGGCAAATACGATTGGGTAGTGGTGACCCCCCACTGAATCTCACCACTTACCGGCTGCTGATGACCAGATATAATTTGATAAAATCCCGAAGTTGCACGGGAGTCTCTAGAAATAATAGCCACTTTATCCGACTTGACCAAATTGAGGTCTACCCCTTTAAAAAGCACCTCACCCTCTTCAGAATGTGCCTGAAGATTGGATATGTTTAAGATCTGATCGCCTGCTTCACGCTCCTTCTCAAAAATAATAGCCGGATAGCGTCTAGAAGAAGGTTTAATGTCTTCGACCTTGAGCTTTTCAAGCATTTTCTTTCGTGAGGTAGCTTGCTTACTCTTGGCCACATTCGCACTGAATCGCAGTATAAACTCTTGAAGCTCTTTAGCCTTTTCCTCAGCCTTCTTGTTTTGCTGGGCTCGCTGTCTGGCGGCCAATTGGCTACTTTCATACCAAAAAGTATAGTTGCCGCTAAACAGATTAATCTTTCCAAAGTCAATATCGGCCACATGGGTGCACACCGCATCTAAAAAGTGTCGGTCATGCGAGACTACCAGCACCGTATTTTCGTAATTGGCTAAAAAATCTTCTAGCCAACTAATAGTCTCGTAATCAAGGTCGTTAGTTGGTTCATCCATTATGAGCACATCTGGATTTCCAAAAAGCGCCTGGGCCAATAGAATACGCACCTTAAGCTTAGGGTCAACATCAGACATCATTTGGAAATGATAGTCTTCCTTTATACCCAAGTTTGAGAGAAGCGCTGCTGCGTCACTTTCAGCATTCCACCCATTCATCTCTTCAAATTGCACTTGTAGCTCTCCTATACGATCGGCTTTTGCATCGTCGTAATCGGCATAAAGGGCATCGATTTCTTGCTTTACTTCAAAAAGCGGTTTATTTCCTCTTAAAACCGTTTCTAAAA
>JAURFJ010000041.1 GCA_030834365.1 Flavobacteriaceae bacterium
TGTCTCTAACCCGCTTTTCGGCCTCGTCAATCTTTTTGTCTTTCGAAAGAATCACTTTTTCGTGCTCAGCCTTGAGTTCTAGAAACTTCTCCTTTGCTTGAAAAATTTTGTCTTTCTTTAACTGCTCCGCTTCCTTTTCGGCATCTCTAAGAATAGACTTGGCCTCCTTTTGAGCAGCATTGAGGGTAGAGTTACTCTTTCTTTTTTGAATCACAACCATGATCACAAATCCAAAGGCAACCCCGACACTTAAAGCTATTATTGATGTAATTGTAGAATCCATAATTTATCTATATAAAAACCCACATTGAGGTTTTTGTACAAACTCCGTTTATACACGTTTAAGGCTACTTGATTGCTTAAGAATCCATTCGAGATGGCCCGCTTGCACAACCAGACTCACCCTTTAGAAATTAATCTTCGTTGAGTTTGTCAAAAAATAAATCAATGTGGGTATGCTACACTCTTCAGTCGACAACTCCATTTAAGGAGTCATCGATAATCGTTGAAAGAGCTTTCAACTGAGCAACTGATGCTTGATAATTATGCTGATCGCGATTCTTAAGATTAACAGTATTGGCCAATTGCAGTGCGCACATGGCAAGAACATCTTGCTTGTCATTCACCGCATAGTTTGTTTCAAACTGTTTGACCATTTGTTGAAGCTGCGCTGCAGCCTGTCTTAAACTTTCTTCTTGTTCAGCACCTACCGACAACGGATAAACTCGATCTGCAATAGAGAGTTTGATCTTTAGCTTTTCACTCATTGTCAGTTGATTTCATCAATACATTCTTGCAGCTCTCGGATGATTTCATCTAAACGTTTTTCGATTTCATCTTCCTGTTGAACGCTACCCATCTGAGAAAAATTCGACTGAGTGTCAGAAAGTCGTCGGTTTAACACACCGATTTCTTCTTCTAAAATCATTTTCGATTGCTCTAACTCCATTAGCCTACTCTTCAGCCTGTCATTTTCTTCACGCTGAAAAGAAAGCCGCTCTAACAACTCACGTACTTTCTTATCTAAAAGCAGTACGACTTCACTAAATGTATTAGACTCAGTCATCTTTTCTTACCTCAAAGATACTAAAAGTGGCGGCGCTGTCGCAACAATTTAATCGGGGCGATTGCTTGCAAATCTCTGCCAGATCATTTTGATTTGTGCTCATGAGGCTAAAGCTTTTTACCGGAATTCTACTAGGAGTAGCTTACAGTTGGGGATTAGCCCAAGAGACAAGGCCAATTGACTTGTCAAAACAGCCTCCGATGACCATAGATTTAAGGTATTCAGGAACCTTTTCTGAATTGAGACCCAATCATTTTCACGGGGGGGTTGATCTAAAGACCAACGGACGTGAGGGTCAGCCGATATATGCCATATCTGATGGGCATATCAGACGCATCAAAGTAGCGACGAGCGGATACGGAAAAGTACTATACATCGATCACGGTGACACACATACTTCGGTTTACGGTCACCTATCACAGTTTAGCCCACGTATACAGTCGTATATTAAATCAGAGCAATACGCCACGAAGTCTTTTGAGATTGAGCGGTATTTTTCAGACGATAAATTTTCAGTTTACGAAGGAGAAATAATTGGCTACAGTGGAAACACTGGAAACTCATTCGGACCGCACCTACACTTTGAATTACGTCAGCAGCAAGGACAAATACCCTTGAATCCACTCGATTATGGTTTAATCGCAGAAGACAATGACCCCCCAACACTACTCGGGATCTACCTCTATGAGAATGACTCCCCATCTGTTGATGATCTGAAAGTGAACCGGCGCCGGATACCCCTTCAACAAGTAAGTGACAGCTTACAGACGTACTACACTTCTGAAACCTTAGAAAGTGGCCCCTACGCCGGTATAGGAATTGAAGCATTTGACCGCCTAGATCAATCACTAAACAAGAATGGTCTGTACAGGATAACGTTGAGCGCCAACAATTCTATTGTTACTTCTATACAATTCGATCGTTTTTCGTTTGAGGCTTCTCCGCTTATCAATCAAGTGATTGACTTTGAATTTGAGCAGCAGAGCAACAAAGATGTTCAGCTTTTATTCAAAAAAGAGCGTCATTCGCTCGAGATGTACAAGCGCAGCGCGAACCTAGGAATCATTCCTCTGGACAGCACCATCACTAAGCTCGAATTAATCCTTGAAGACCACAGTCAAAACAAAACCAGAGCGCTTATTCCGTTGAAAAAATCCGATTCAGCAAAAATCTATAAAAAAGCATTCACTAATAAGGCTATAGACAGCAGTTTCAGCAGTGCTGCGGCCAATGTTACTATAACAGCATTAGAAAAAAGCATGGTTTCGTCAGCACCTCTCGAAATAAACTTCACTAGTGACACCCTTTACATTACGCCCGAAGACGGATTTCTAAACACCCCTGTTCTGGCCCGGTTCACCTTCTCAGATTCTCTATTGCAGCGAATCACCAACCAAAAGGTCTACTTCGGAAAAGTAACCAAGAAAGAAGAACTCAGTTTCATTACTGCAGTTGAGAATGGCGTTTTTGAAACGAGTATTCGCAGCGCTGGAAAATATGCCTTTTCTGTAGACTCCCTACCCCCCATTATTGAGGCTAAGAATTTCACTCGTGGTCAGAACTTGAAAAATTTCAGATACCTTACGGTTAATTTAAAAGACAATGAAACATCCATCAAGCGCTACAACGGATACATTGATGACCAGTGGGTGCTATTTGAATACGAACCCAAAGATAACACCCTGAAGTGTGACTTAAACGATTTGGTTCTGCTCGAAGGCAGACACACCATTCTAATTGAAGCCGAGGATGCTGTAAACAACCGCTCAAGCTATAAAGCACAATTTGAGATTAAATAACACTAACTACCTTTAGGGTGTGAACTACTACCTCAGTTTTATTTTTTGCATTCTAAGTCTGCATACTGTCGTATCCCAGAAAAGTGTTTATCTACATCCCAACTTTAATGCTTATGCATCCAACCACCGCACAATAGCTATTCTTCCATTTTATGTCGATTTAGCACTGCCGAATGAACCCAGTGAGTTTCTTAGGAGACAGTTTTTGGAGAGTGAAGGGCTTGCCGTACAACAAGCTCTTGCGCATTACTTTGAAAGCAAATCGAACAGTAAAGACCTAAGCGTTCTTTTTCAGCCATTAGGGCTGACTCAAAAAAAACTTCAATTAGCCGGATTAGACTACCGCAGCATCGGTCAAAAATCGAGTAAAGAGCTGGCACAGATCTTAGAGGTCGATGTACTGATCAGCGGAAACCTTAGTTTATCTGTTCTATTGTCAGACGGAATTGATAACGATTTTAATTGGGTAGACCTTTGGATCATGGCTCCAGAGTTCGGTCGCTTAGCGATCAAAATCAGTGATGGAGAGACCGGAAAATTGCTTTGGCTTTACGAAAAAGCAATTGATAGAAGATCTGGGAAAAACACTAAAGAGCTTATCGAGAAACTGATGAAGCAAGCGGCCCGAAGTTTTCCGTATTACAAAAACGACATTAGCGGCTAGGCTTCTTTTACAAAATCAGCGAGTATTTTGACCGTATAGGCCACCTCTTCAGTCGTATTAAAGATTGAAAACGAAAAGCGCAAAGAAGGCATCCACTGTTCTTCTACAGGGACAATTTCGTTCAGCACATGGGAACCCTTATTGCTTCCAGATTGACAAGCGCTACCTTGAGAACAGGCCACACCGTGAAGATCAAGGTGAAACAAAAGCATCGAGGCCTTGTCTCCCTTTATGGGTAGTCTGAGGTTCACCAGTGTGTAGGTACTCCTTTCTAAATCTGATGAATTACCATTGAATTTGGCCGTCGGAATATGGTGTTCAATCTCCTGAATAAATGTTTGCTTCAGTTTTTTTACATAATCACGCTCATGGGCTAAATTGCTGTAAGCCAATTTAAAAGCGGTCTCCAAGCCAACAATATCGTGTATACTTTCTGTGCCCGCGCGCAATCCGCGCTCTTGGGCCCCTCCTACGATAAGTGATTTAAGTCGGCAGTCAGATCGAATGTACATGAATCCGACTCCTTTAGGTCCGTGAAATTTATGGGCAGCTGCAGTTAAAAAATGTACTGGGATTTGAGTTAAATCCAGTGGGTAATGCCCGACAGACTGAACGGTATCTGAGTGAAAATAAGCGCCGTAAGCCTCGCACAGTGCTCCGACTTTATGCAGGTCTAAAAGGTTACCTATTTCATTGTTCACATGCATCAGTGTGACCAGCGTTTTAGGGGAATCTTCGAGGGAAAGCAAAGATTCTAAGGCAGAATAATCTACCGATCCGTTCAGATCTAGATCGACATAAAGCGCCTCAACACCGTACTCCTTGGTCATAGACTCAACCGCATGCAATACGGCGTGATGTTCAATCTTTGATGTGATTATTCGCTTAACCTCAAGATCTCGAACACACGAGCGGATGATACAGTTATCAGCTTCTGTTCCTCCAGAAGTGAAGATGATTTCAGCAGGTTTACAGGATAAGGTTTTCGCAATTTCTTTACGAGCTCCTTCAATTAGTGCTTTAGAAGAACGTCCGAAAGCGTGTGTAGAGGAAGGATTTCCAAACTGCCGGCTCAGTGCCGCGAGCATGGATTCGATCACCTCAGACCGAGGCTCCGTTGTAGCTGCATTATCGAAGTAAACGCTTTTCATGGAGGACAAAATTAACCAAACATTTGTTCTCAGAAAGAACGCACCTTAAATCGCTACGTCAGAGTAAAACTTCAAACGATAGATTCTGAGCTCCTCTTCTTCGTAGTCAGTACCAAACTCTTGAAGCGCTTTTTCGATTGAGTTGTCTTTAGCTGCCTTGAAATAGTCGTAGAGCTCCAGTTGAGAGTCATCATCTAAAAGCTCGTCAACCCAGTACGAAATATTCAGCTTTGTGCCGCTGAAAACGATCTGCTCCATGGCGTCTAAAAGTTCGCCTTCACTTAATCCTTTGGCCACTGCGATATCTTCAAAAGATAGCTTTCTATCTACGCCTTGAATGATGTACAATTTCAAACCCGAATTAGATCCGGCCGATTTCACAACTAAATCTTGAGGGCGGTCAATTTCATTTGACTCGACATAGTCCTGAATAAGCGCAACAAATGGGGTTCCATATTTTTTAGCCTTTAATTCTCCAACACCGTGAATTTGGGAGAGCTCTGAAAGGTTAATCGGATACTTAACCACCATATCCTCTAACGAAGGTTCTTGAAAAATGATGTAAGGCGGCACCTTGTGTTTGTCGGCTTCTTTCTTCCTCAAGTCTTTGAGCATAGACAGCAGCACTTCGTCAAGACTCTCTGTTTTCTGCGCTGCATCGGTCTTATGTTGTTTTAGTGCCTCATAGTCGCGGTCAAGAACCATTTCAAAAGGCTGCGGGTTTTGCAAAAATGACCGCGCTTCATCGGTTAAGACTAGAGTACCGTATTGTTCAATAGATTTCTTCAATAGATTGGCTACCACCATTTGCCTAACAAGTGAGTGCCAAAAGGCCGAACGATGTGCGTGTCCGCATCCAAAGAAAGGGCGTTCATCTGTTTTGTGAGCGCTGATCATGGCGTTTGTCTTACCCCTTAAGATGCGAACGATCTCCTTGCTCTTGTACTTTTCTAGGGTGTCTTGAGCTACTTTGAGCACTAATAGCACCTCATCAGAGGCCTGTATCTTTTCTTTAGGGTTGCGGGCGTTGTCATCCATTAAGGCACCCTCCCCATTTTTTTCGTCGAACGATTCTCCAAAATAATGAAGTATAAATTTTCTTCGAGATATAGAAGTCTCAGCATAGGCTATTACATCTTGCAGCAGGGCATTGCTAACCTCTTGCTCGGCAACGGGCTTGGAAGCCGAGAATTTCTCTAGCTTTTCCATGTCCTTAGATGCGTAGAAGGCCACGCAGTGACCCTCACCTCCATCGCGGCCGGCCCTTCCGGTTTCTTGGTAATAACTCTCAATGCTTTTAGGCATGTCGTAGTGAATCACAAATCGAACGTCTGGCTTGTCAATTCCCATACCGAATGCTATAGTTGCAACAACCACAGCAGCCTCTTCCATCAGAAATTGATCTTGATAGGCGGCTCGGGTCTTGGCGTCAAAACCGGCGTGATACGGAATGGCTTTTATGTTATTAAGCTGCAACAATTGGGCAATTTCTTCGACCGTTTTTCGGCTTAAACAGTAGATTATACCCGATTTTCCAGGGCGTTCTGAAATAAATCGAATAATATCGGCGTTGACCGTTTCGGTCTTTGGTCTAACCTCATAATACAGGTTGGGACGATTAAAGGAGGCCTTGAACAGCTGCGCCTCGCGCATCCCCAAATTCTTAATAATGTCTTCTTGAACCTTAGGGGTAGCCGTGGCCGTTAAGGCGATCATGGGTATCTTATGCGAAAGTCGGTCTATAATTTGCCGAATATTTCGGTATTCAGGTCTAAAGTCATGGCCCCACTCCGAAATACAGTGGGCTTCGTCTATGGCCACGAATGAAAGTTCTAAGGGCGACAGCAGTTCGATCGTCTGCGGTTTTGTCAGGGATTCAGGTGCAACAAAAAGCAATTTGGTTACACCCGTTTGTAAATCATGTACCACCTCATTGTAGGCAGCCTTGGTGAGCGAAGAATTGAGCACATGAGCTACACCTTCGTTCTTGGTGACCGAACGAATGGCATCTACCTGATTTTTCATCAGTGCAATGAGCGGGCTAATAATAACAGCTGTTCCCTTGCTCATTAAGGCCGGAAGTTGATAACACAATGATTTTCCGCCACCAGTAGGCATAATTACGAATGTGTCATTCTGGCCGAGCAGAGAAGTGATCGCTTGTTTCTGAAGCCCCTTAAAGCTTGAGAAGCCAAAATAAAACTTTAAGGCCTCGTAGAGCTGATGGTCAGGTTCTGTTTCAGACATAGACTTGAAGTTAAGAAAAAACTAGCCTGCGTTTTTCGTAATTTCGTCTTTTAAAGTAAAACTAAATTAGCTAATCCTAAGGCTTTTTTCTTGAACGAAATTCACAAACGTATTGCTGACGCAAAGGAAGTACTTAACCTTGAGGCTAGTGCATTACAAAACCTTTCGGATACCCTAGACGTTTCCTTTTCTGAGGCCGTTAATTATATCGTTCAGTGTAAAGGAAGAGTAGTGTTTACTGGTATGGGAAAAAGCGCCATCATTGCTTCTAAAATATCGGCTAGCTTCAACTCTACGGGCACACCCTCGCTCTTCATGCACGCCGCAGACGCTATACACGGCGACTTAGGTATGGTACAAGCCAGTGATGTGGTGGTGTGCCTATCGAAAAGCGGCAATACAGAAGAGGTTAAGACATTGATACCCCTGATAAAAGAACGTGCTAATGTGCTCATAGGCATTAGTGCAGAAAAAAATTCATACCTCGGGCAGCATGCAAATGTGCTTTTAGTTACCCCCATGGATCGCGAAGCCTGCCCTCACAACTTAGCCCCTACTACCAGTACCACACTTCAATTGGCTTTGGGCGACGCGCTTATGGTCGCTGTGCTCAATGAAAAAGACTTTACTGAGGCCGATTTTGCGCGTTACCATCCAGGCGGAAGTCTAGGTAAACGTTTGTTTTTAAAGGTGTCGGATCTCATGGGTGGATTTTCTAAACCTCAAGTACATCCCGAAACACCGGTGCTCGATGTTATATTAGAGATCTCCAATAAAATGTCTGGATGTACAGCGGTAATCGGCGAACATCAGATCAAAGGGATTATTACAGATGGAGATATTAGACGCATGCTTCAGCAAAGCACCGATTTTTCGGGGCTTAACGCCGCGGATATCATGAGTGCTTCTCCGGTAAGTTTACCCTCAGACACCCTTGCGCTTGATGCCTTGAAGCTCATGAACAAGCGAGAGATTACTCAACTTTTAATCACGCATAACGGAGTGTATGCCGGGGTACTTCACATGCATCAACTTATCCAAGAAGGAATTTCAGTATGAGCGCAAAAGACGAAATGTCATTTTTAGACCATCTTGAAGAGCTGCGATGGCACCTGATTCGATCAATCATAGCGGTGTTGATCATTGCAACAGTGGCCTTTGTGATGAAGGGATTCATCTTCGATCGGATCATTTTCGCGCCAAAGAACATGGACTTTCCTACCTACAACATGTTCTGCCAGATTTCTACCTTTTTTGGAATTAGCTCAGACTTCTGTGCCGAATCGCTTCCGTTCACCATTCAAAACAGAACCATGGCCGGACAGTTTTCGGCGCATATCTGGACCTCCATTTGGGCCGGATTCATACTCGGCTTTCCCTACCTTCTTTACGAAGTATGGAAGTTTATCAGCCCCGGACTGTACGAAGAGGAACGCAAATACTCTAGAGGATTCATCGGTGCGGCCTCCTTTTTATTCTTTCTTGGGGTGCTATTTGGGTACTATATAGTGTCTCCCTTATCGATCAACTTTCTGGGAACCTATCAGGTGAGTGCCGAGGTAAGTAATGAGATTGACATCGGTTCTTATATAGCTACTGTTCGAGCTTCGGTTATCGCCTGTGGTGTAATGTTTGAATTACCTATTCTTATATACTTCTTGACCAAGATTGGTCTAGTTACCCCAGAATTTTTAAAGAAATACCGTAAGATAGCCTTGGTGCTTGTACTAGTGCTGTCGGCAGTGATCACTCCGCCTGATGTGGCTAGCCAAGTCATTGTTGCTATACCGGTAATGATTTTATACCAAGTTAGTATTGGTATATCCAAGTTTGTAATGCGAAAAGAACGAAAAAATGCCACATAAACTCGTAGAAGAATTTAATGCCTATCGTTCAAAGATGAACGAGCGCATTCTAAACGACGATCAGAAAATCATCAAGCGTATCTTTAATCTAGACACCAATGCCTTTGCCGAAGGAGCCTTAGACGTAAAGACAAAAGAATTGCTTGGACTCGTAGCCTCGGCCGTACTGCGCTGTGACGACTGTGTACGTTACCATTTAGAAGGGGCCAAAAAGGCGGGATGCACGGCTGAAGAGGTCACCGAAACATTGGGTATCGCTACGCTTATAGGGGGTACTATAGTGATTCCCCACCTGAGAAGAGCTTATGAATATTGGGATGCCCTAAACGAAGAAGTGTGAAATTACGGGCAGAGAACATAAAGAAAGTCTATCAGCAGCGCACGGTTGTTAAGGGGATCTCCTTGGAGGTAAATCAGGGGGAAATCATTGGGTTATTAGGGCCAAATGGAGCTGGAAAAACGACCTCGTTTTACATGATTGTAGGGCTCATTCAGGCCAATTCCGGGGCCATCTATTTAGACGATCTAGACATCACCCATTTTCCCATGTTTAAGCGTGCCCAGCACGGAATCGGCTACCTAGCCCAAGAAGCCTCTGTATTTAGAAAGCTCAGCGTTGAAGACAATATATTGAGTGTGCTGCAAACCACCGGACTTTCAAAGACCGAACAACTCAAAAAACGCGATGCGCTGATCGAAGAATTCTCCCTTAATCACATCCGAAAAAACCGGGGTGATTTATTGTCTGGAGGCGAAAGACGAAGAACTGAAATAGCGCGAGCACTAGCTACTGATCCCAAGTTTATCTTGCTTGATGAGCCCTTTGCCGGAGTAGACCCTGTAGCTGTAGAAGACATACAACGCATTGTGGCCCAGCTGAAAGACAAGAACATAGGTATTCTGATTACCGATCACAACGTCCAAGAAACCTTGGCGATAACCGAGCGTTCATACCTGATGTTTGAAGGATCCATTTTAAAAGCCGGTGCTCCTGAAGAGCTAGCTGCAGATGAGATGGTTAGAAAGGTCTACCTCGGCCAGAACTTTGAACTGCGAAAGAAACGGTTAGCGTTTGATCAATAGTGAGCTGAGCATATAGCCCGGAAGCAGTATCAACACAAATTCTTCACCTAAAACGACTAGCCCAACAACCGCGCTAAAAATAACCATGTAGCGCAAGGCGTTTTCTTTTAAGCTGAAGCCTTTAAATTTTAATGAAACTGCGCCAACTTTACTTACCATCCACAGGGCAAACACGATGCTGATGACAATCACTGTGCGCTCAAACCAGACCGGGGTAAAGTAAGACATATCAGCAAAGATTTCGGTCTGAGTGATCAACGCTACAAAAAGGGCCATGGCCGGAGTTGGAAGTCCTTCAAAATGTGCAACGTTAGAAGCAAAAACCGAAAAGCGAACTAAACGCAGTAAGGCTCCCACAAAAAGGGCTAAAGCTAGTGCTATAGATAGTGCAGGCGACAGGGTTGAAGACAGCGAAAAATACCACCATAAACTCGGCAAAACACCAAAACTTACCAGGTCAGCCATGGAGTCTAAAAAATTTCCAAACTCCGAGTTCACCTTGAGCATTCTGGCAACTAATCCGTCTAAAAAATCAGCGAGTGCAGCCAGCAGTAATGCATACAGTGCCCAATCGAATCGAGACTGGGTGAGTGCTATGCATCCCAAAAAACCAAAAATGGCATTGAGAAGCGTAACCGCGTTTGCACTGTTTTCTTTTAGGCGCATAATGGGCTCTAAATTACACTTTATTCGTCTGTCGCTTCGCCTTATCTTTGAACGAATGGGTCATTTTGCAATGTTTCGATCGCTAATTCTCGGTATACTTCTACTAAGTCCAATGCTCGGTTTGACACAAATAGAACTGAGCAGATCGGCAAAAGTTAGTGTACTTACGTGTAGCGAGGGGCCAGAGCTTCACGCGGCATTTGGCCATACGGCCCTTCACATATTTGACCCCGGAAACGGAATTGACCAGGTCTATAATTTTGGAACCTTTGACTTCGGCGCCCCTAACTTCTACCTCAATTTTATAAAAGGGAAACTCGATTATTTCGTCTCTGTTAGCACCTACAGCGACTTCAGTCGATACTACAACTATGTTGGTCGGTCTGTAGTACGGCAAGAATTAAATTTAAATCGCGTTCAGCGGCAAAAGGTTTTTGAAGCGCTTGTGAATAATGCCAGACCAGAAAATAAATACTATCGTTACGACTTTCTCACTGAAAACTGCGCAACAAAGATCCCTGAAATAT
>JAURFJ010000042.1 GCA_030834365.1 Flavobacteriaceae bacterium
TCTAGACGGCCTTGAGCAATTTCGGCTTGATAAGGGGTGTAGGCCGTATACCATCCTGGATTTTCAAGAATATTGCGCTTAATAACCGATGGTAATATGGTTTCGTGGTAACCCAAACCAATAAATTGTCTGTACACCTCATTAGTGTCAGCCAATTCTTGAAGGTGATCTAGAACCTCTGATTCGCTCATGGGTGAGGGTAAATCCATAGGTTTACCTAATCTAATGTCGGCCGGTATAGTCTCAGCGATCAACTGCTCAAGGGAGTCTGCATTGATCTGTTTCAGCATTATAGAGAGGTCTGAAGCGCTAATTCCGATGTGACGATCTGCGAATGTTTTCATGGTAAATGGGCATAAACAAGAGCACAAAATTATAGATTTACGCGCTGAGGTTAACGCTGTTGAAGGCCTATTTTAGGGCATTTATCAAAAAGTGTTAAGAAGTTTTATTTTTGTTTAAGAGCAGTGTCTTCAAAGTGGTTAGACTTTTATTTGAAATCGAGTATGCACGTGGCATTGGCCGTGGTTGCTTTGGCTAGCTCGAATGCCTTTTACTTAAACAAACAAGTCTCTCTTGAGTACGTTATCTGGCTATTTTCTGCAACTCTTCTGTTTTATAATTCCTTAAAGTATTTTCAACCGCTTCTCACTAATAAGATTCGCAGCAAGCGCCTTCGGACGGCCCTAGTTTTGATTACCCTAGTCGCCGCCTTGGTATGTCTGTTTTTGTTTCAGACCTTTTCTACTGCACAATATGCGTTAACGGGAATTGCTCTAGCACTGGGTTCTAGCTATGTCCTCTCTCCAAACGCGCTGTTTTCGCGCGAGAATGGATTACTGAAAACCCTTACGGTCGCTTTGGTTTGGGCTATAGTTACCGTATTGATGCCGAACAATAGCTGGGTAGATATAGGTGCAACTACTTGGCTGCAGTTTGTGGCGACTATCTTCTGGGTTTTAGCCTTGATGCTTCCGTTCGAACTGAAAGATGCTGCTCTTGATCGATTGACCTATAGAACTATAGTTCAGCAATTAGGACCCAATAAAAGTCATTACCTGGCTCAGTTATTCTTAGCCTTATGGTTTATTGGTATGCTGGTGTTACGCTTGCGGTTAGACCAGTATTTAGCCTTGATTTCAACCTATGCAATCTCCGCTGTATTTATACGGATAGGCATGTTTAAAGCTCGGGATTTTTTTGTGGTATTTTGGGTAGAGGCTCTTCCTGTGATTGGCCTAATCGCTTATGTGGGTTTTTACTTATGGTTTAAGTGAGCGAGCGCTTTCTTCAACCTTCGCTTTTAGTGCTTCCTTAAAGGCGATTAGCTTTTCCAAGAGTACTCCATCGCTGCAGGCGAGTATTTGAGTGGCGAGAATTCCCGCATTCTTTGCTCCATCTAGGGCCACGGTCGCAACAGGCACGCCTGCTGGCATTTGAAGGATGGAGAGTACCGAATCCCATCCGTCTATAGAATTTCTGCTTTTTACCGGAACCCCGATAACGGGCAGTGGGCTTATAGAGGCCACCATTCCTGGAAGATGGGCTGCTCCTCCCGCTCCCGCGATGATCACCTTTATATCTTTAAGATGCGCCTCCTTGGCAAATGCGACCATTTTTTCTGGTGTGCGATGGGCCGAAACAATATCGATACTGACCTCGATTTCAAACGATTGAAGGATGTCAATGGCCTCTTGCATGACGCTGAGATCACTTGCGCTACCCATTATGACGGCTACTTTACCCATGGCTTTTAACGATAAGAGATTCTTTTACTGTTTTTGCTTTTTGGTAGGCTGAAGCGCGATCGGTATCAACCACGGTTACGTGCCCCATCTTTCGAAACGGGCGCGTCTCCGTTTTTCCGTAAATATGAACCGATACGCCTTTCATGGCCAGAACGGTATTTATGTTTTCATAGACCACCGGACCGTGGTACGATTCGGCTCCGACCAAGTTAACCATAATTCCGATTGCCTTAGAATCTGTGTTGCCCAGTGGAAGGCCTAATATGGCTCTTAAGTGCTGCTCAAATTGGTTGGTGTAACTGGCCTCTATACTGTAATGTCCGCTGTTGTGTGGTCTAGGCGCGACTTCATTGACTAAAATGTTCTGTTCTTTATCTAGAAAAAGTTCAACCGCAAGCAGACCGGTAATTTGTAATTGAGTGGCCACCATTAGGGCGATTTCTTTGGCTTTTTTAGCCAAATGCTCCGGGATGGCTGCCGGGCATACGACGTATTCTACCTGATTGGCAGTCGGGTGAAAATCCATTTGGACCACGGGGTAGGTGGTGACATCTCCCTGTTCGTTGCGAGCGACGATAACCGCGAGTTCGTGGTCGAAGTCAACTTTTTCCTCAATAAGGCATGAGGTATCGGGCAGTGCATGCAGGTCTTCAGTACTCTTAAGTATTTGAACACCTTTACCGTCGTATCCGAATTCGGCACTCTTCCACACGCATGGAAAGTGGATAGTGTCATTTAAAAGAGCCTCCTTAGATTCGTAAGTTTTAAAAGGGGAGGTTGGGATACCGTGTTTTACGTAGAAGTTTTTCTGAAGACTTTTGTTGCGAATGACTTCAAGAGCTTCTGGCTCTGGAAACACCTTAACACCTTGTTTTTTCAGGGTTTTTAGGGCCTCTACATTGACGTTTTCTATCTCGATGGTCAGTACATCTAAACCTTGGCCGAACGAAACCACCGTATCGTAGTCTAGCAGATCGCCTTGAATAAACTCATTACAGCTCATCCGGCAGGGGGCATCAGCAGCTTGGTCTAAAACTTTAGTATAGACGTCCCATTTTCGGGTTTCGTAGAGCAACATTTTTCCGAGTTGCCCTCCTCCGAGAATTCCTAGTCGAAAATTTGATGTGAAATACTGCATAGAATCAACTGATAGGGCAAAAGTAGCACAATTCTAAAATTGTATCTTTAACGCCTCAATTCAATGACCGTATGCGTCTTCTCGATAAAGATTTTGAACTTTTTGTTACCCAGCAAGAAATCGAGTCGGCTATTGCGCGAATAGCTCAAGAAATTAGCCGTGATTACGGCGAGAAGTGCCCGCTATTTGTGGGTGTTTTAAATGGGTGTTTTCGCTTTTCAGGTGAGTTTTTTAAGCACTATAACGGGGCCTGTGAAGTAAGCTTCGTAAAGATGGCTTCTTACCAAGGGCTAACTTCTACGGGTATTGTAGAGACTCTTTTAGATTTCTCGGCTCCGGTAGACGGAAGAGATATTGTTATCCTCGAAGACATTGTGGACTCTGGTCGTACCTTGCAACAACTGGTAAATCACTTCGCCGATAAAAATATCAATAGCTTTGAGATTGCCACACTTTTTTACAAGCCCGCCGCATACACTAAAGAGTATGAGGTGGCCTACAAGGGTATTGAGTTGCCCAACGAGTTTGTGGTTGGTTATGGCTTAGATTACAATGAACGCGGACGTGAACTCAACGACTTATACATACTAACCTCTAGATGAAAAATATAGTATTATTCGGCAAGCCTGGTGCAGGAAAGGGTACTCAGGCGGCTATTTTGAAAGAAACCTTTGAGTTGGTGCACATTTCTACTGGGGATGTGTTTAGGGCAAATATTAAAGGAAATACTCCTTTAGGTGTCTTGGCTCAAACCTATATGGACAAGGGCGAGTTAGTTCCTGACACCGTAACAGTAGATATGTTGAGTGCAGAGGTGGCCAAGAACCCCAATGCCAAGGGCTTTATTTTTGATGGATTTCCGCGAACAGTGGCTCAGGCCGAAGCGCTAGATGCCCTGTTAGAAGAAAAGTCGATGAAGGTTAACGCTACCATTGGTTTGGTCGCTGACGATGAAATACTTATTGAGCGCCTTTTAGAGCGCGGAAAGAGCAGCGGAAGAACCGACGACACCGATGCCGATAAAATTCGAACGCGTTTTGAGGAGTACAATGAGAAAACGGCCCCGCTTGTCGCCTATTACAGCGCTCAAGGCAAGTACGAAGAGGTGAACGGCATAGGTGAGATCGAGTCTATAAGCGCACAACTTTCGGGTATTATAGAACGCTTATGACCGAAGGTAATTTTGTCGATTATGTAAAAATCCACGTAGCCTCTGGTAATGGTGGAAAGGGCTCTACCCACCTTCATCGCGAAAAGTATGTGGCCAAAGGTGGGCCAGACGGAGGAGATGGAGGCCGAGGTGGGCACGTAATTCTTCAAACCGACCCCAACCTGTGGACATTAGTCTCGTTTAAATTCAAACAGCACTACAAGGCAGGGCACGGAGAGCACGGCAGCAAGAATCGTTCAACCGGGGCTGATGGTGAGGATGTATTTGTTCCTGTTCCGTTCGGAACGGTAGTGCGCGATGCGGATACCAATGAGGTACTTGCAGAACTCACAGAAGAGAATCAGCAGTTTTGTGTAGCTGAAGGGGGCATGGGTGGTCGTGGAAACTGGCACTTTAAAACGGCCACTAATCAAACTCCACGCTACGCGCAACCGGGAATTCCGGGCTATGAAAAGCAAATCTTACTCGAATTAAAGGTCTTGGCTGAAGTGGGTTTAGTGGGGTTTCCAAATGCCGGAAAATCCACGCTTTTGTCTGTACTCACCTCCGCTAAACCAAAGATTGCAGACTATCCGTTTACCACCCTAAAGCCCAACTTGGGAATTGTGGCTTACCGCGATTTTAGGAGTTTTGTGCTTGCAGATATTCCGGGAATTATAGAAGGGGCCTCAGAAGGGAAGGGGCTCGGGCACTACTTCTTGCGGCACATTGAACGCAATTCGATCTTGCTATTTGTTATTGCCGCTGATAGCGACGACATTGTCTCTGAATACAACATTCTGCTGAACGAGTTGCGCAAGTACAATCCTGAATTGTTAGATAAGAGGCAGGTAATCGCCATTTCTAAAAGCGACTTGCTGGATCAGGAACTCAAAGAAGAGATGGCAGCGAGCATTAGTCAAGAGTTTAAAGAAATTCCTCACCTCTTTATCTCCTCTGTGGCTCAGCAAAACCTAGTAGAACTCAAGGATCTGCTTTGGACTGAGCTCACGAACTAAGAAGGTCTATCGGTATTCTTCGCGAACCGGAGTGAACACATCCATAAGGACGCAGTCGGTAATGGCCTTTCCATAATGCCATTGATTAGACGGGATACACACGATCTCTCCGGCTTCGCAGATGCGCTTTTCACCTTCCACTTCAAACTCGAACCTTCCTGAAACCACATGCATCATTTGTTCGTGCACATGTTGGTGTCTGGGTACTTCGGCACCTGCATCGATCATCCAAAAAGCCCATGAAAGGCTGTCGCCGTGAACGAACTTACCCTTCACTCCTGGGAAAAAACTTTTTGCCTCTATGGCGTTTAGATTTGAGTGTAGCATACGCGAACTAATTTGTAATTTGACCTTCAGACTCGAAAGGTAGCGCTTATTTTTGCCTCATGAAATACCACTTTATAGCAATTGGCGGCAGTGCCATGCACAACCTAGCCCTTGCTTTACACGATGCCGGGCATCAGATTACTGGAAGCGATGACGCGTTGTATGAGCCTGCGAAATCAAGGCTAGAGCATTCAAACTTAGCACCAAATACACTTGGTTTTGACGCGAACAATATCCCCGACGATTGTGATGCTGTGATTTTGGGTATGCATGCCAAACCACATAATGTTGAGCTATTGGCTGCTCAAGAAAGAGGTCTTCGAATTTACTCGTATCCCGAATTTATTTATGAGCAATCTAAGCAGAAGACCCGAGTGGTTATAGCCGGTAGTCATGGAAAAACGACTATTACGTCTATGATTCTGCACGTGATGCGCTATCACGACAAAGAGATCGACTATCTCGTGGGGGCTCAGTTAGACGGATTTGACCGAATGGTGAGGTTGAGCGAAGATGCTGATTTTATATTGATCGAAGGTGATGAGTACCTATCGTCGCCAATTGATAGAAGGCCTAAATTTTTATGGTATCAGCCGAATATTGCTCTTTTAAGCGGAATCTCATGGGACCATATCAATGTCTTTCAAACAGAAGAAATCTATGTAGATCAGTTTCGTCAATTTTTAGAAAGCATTGTTCCTGGCGGATCGTTGACCTATTATTCCAATGATCCTAAAGTGAAAGACCTAGCTGAGGGTTTAACCATTCCCGCTCGAAAGTTTTCGTATGCAATTGCTGAGCATGAGATTAAGGGAGCGCAAACGCATCTACTCACTGAAGAAGGTCCGCTGGCCGTTTCTATTTTCGGGTCACACAACATGGCCAATATCGAAGGCGCACGATGGATATGCCAGCAGTTAGGGGTAGATACCGCAGATTTTTACGAAGCCATCGCCTCGTTTAAGGGAGCCGCAAAACGGCTCGAACCCATTACTTCAAATAAAGCCTTGGTATTCAAGGACTTTGCACACGCCCCTTCAAAGGTACGTGCCACCTGTGATGCGGTTAAAGCGCAATTCGCGCAATTAAAACTTTACGCATTTCTTGAGCTACATACCTATAGCTCGCTCACTCCAGAGTTCATAACGAATTACCACGGAGCCCTAAATGGAGCTGAAACTGCGGTGGTTTTATACGATCCAGAGGCAATTGCCTTAAAGGGAATGCAACCCCTTAGCGAGCCATTTTTGAAGGAGGCTTTCGGAAGAGACGATTTGAAGGTGGTAACCACTAGAGAAGCCTTAATTCAGGAAATTGATAGGGTCAATGATAAGGAGTCGGTGATTTTAATGATGAGTTCAGGAAACTTCGCACGCTTTGACTTTGGTTATTTTAAGGGAATATGATCCTCATTTACACCCATAAGATTACTCCTCGACTGCGTTTTGTGATGCGTCATATATTTAGGAGAATAATGGGCACTTCCTATCAAATCACCGATTCGGTTGACGCTTTTGTTAAACACGCTGGCCCAAAATTGACCTATTCGCGACAACCGCTTCAGTCAGAATTTTTTATACGCGCTCATTCACTGTTATTTGAGCGCAACATTGAGCCTCAAGACATTCACTGGCGCAACTGGGGCGAGGTTCCCTGTTTTTTTGAAGTAGATGCACGGTCAACCATTCCGTTCGACCTTTTTGCAGCGTCGTTTTTCTTACTCAGTCGCTATGAAGAATACTTGCCCCATCAAAAAGATGAATGGGGTCGATTTAGAGCCATAGAGAGTGCGCTCAGTGATCGCCAAGAAGCGATGAAGCGCCCTTTGGTAGATTTGTGGGCTCTTAAATTAAAGCAGACCATTAGCCAGGCTTTTCCTGAGACTGAATTCAATGAGCGATCGTATGAGGTGAAGGCGGTGGTTCCGGTAGTTAGTTCGCACAAATACCACTACCGATCGCTTAGCAGGCATTTGTTTGAATTACTTGTGGATTCGGCTCAGTTTAGGT
This sequence comes from Flavobacteriaceae bacterium, assembly GCA_030834365.1. Lineage (GTDB taxonomy): Bacteria > Bacteroidota > Bacteroidia > Flavobacteriales > Flavobacteriaceae > UBA3478. The sequence goes on from JAURFJ010000042.1 coordinate 7,392, forward strand.
TTAGCGAAGTAGGCGAGCGCTTAACTACACTATTCTTATTCAAAGCAGATCCTTACGATCACTACTTGAGCCTAAAGAATAGCTTAGCTTCATTGAACGTTGAACTGCTCTTGTTTTTTCAGTTCTCGAGGTACGCCATTAATGATCGAAATGTGTCGTGGAGTAAAAATAAATTTGGATTTTTCCTCAAGCACATTAATGATTATTTAGAGATAGGGTACTATAGGTCTAGATTGGCCCTTGAAGATGCTGAGGTGTTTAAATCAGAATTCAGAAAAATGCAGCAGCTGCTGCACCGCCCGATTCGCAGAACCGCACTGGCTAATAATCGTATTTTGCTTCCAGACGCCTATCAAGAGTTGGTGCAAGAAGAGGTTCAAGAAGATTTCTCTATGGGTTACACTGACGTCATTGGTTTTCGCGCCGGAACATGCACGCCCTTTCCCTTTTATGATTTAGGACTTGAAATTGAACAGCCGCTTCGCGTTTACCCCATTTGCGTTACTGAAACCGCATTGAAGCGGTTAGATAAAGAAACTACTGAGTCGCAATTGAAACAGCTTTCAGCTCAGGTAAAGGCGGTTAGGGGTACGCTTTGTGTTCAATTTTCAAATGAGTATATTGGGAGGGTAGGAGAAAAAGTCGCCCTTCAGCTCATAAAAACACTCACTTGATGAACAGCCCTATCACCGATATCTTCTTCGATCTTGACCACACCTTATGGGACTTCGAACGAAACTCGGCGGCCACCTTTGAACTGCTTTTTGAGAGACACCAATTACCAATCGATCTACAACACTTTAATACTGTATATACGCCTATAAATAGGCGTTATTGGAAGGCCTATCGAAATGCTGAAATTTCAAAAGAGACCTTGCGTTACGGCCGTCTTAAAGACGCTTTTGATGAACTCAACCTGGTCATTGATGATGCGCTTATTAATCATTTAGCAGAGGAATACATTCAGCATCTCACTTCGTTTTCTCATGTTTTTGACCACACTCACGATACCTTGAGTTACCTCAAATCAAAGTACCGCTTGCACATTCTTACCAACGGATTTAAGGAGATTCAGCACAAAAAACTTTCTGGAGCTCGAATCGATCAGTTTTTCTCGTGCATCATTAATGCCGAAGAGGTGGGTGTAAAGAAGCCCCATCCGGAGATTTTTAGTACAGCACTTCAAATGGCACAGGTAAAGCCCGAGAGTGCGTTGATGATAGGAGACGACTTAGAAGCCGATGTGCTGGGAGCCCTAAATGTGGGTATTCGGGCTATTCACTTTAACAACGAGCAATTGCCCACTGATTCGCGCTGTACCAGTATTAGCTGTCTTAGTGAGCTCAAAAAACTTTTGTAAGGCTAATACAGCTTGCGTTGTCGGAGCACCTCGTAAAGTATGACTCCGCAGGCCACGGAAACATTAAGAGAAGCGATTTGGCCTCTTTGCGGAAGACTTATGCTATGGTCGACCATTTTTAAGACAGACGGATTAATTCCGCGTTCTTCAGAACCCATAATCACTCCAATACCTCCGGTTAAGTCGCTTTCGTAGAGTGAGGTGTCGCTTTTCTCGGTGGCTGCCAAAATCGTTATTCCTGAGCTTTGTAAGTACATTACAGCGTCTTTTATGTGAGCAACTTTGGCCATGGGAATTGAAAATGCCGCACCTTGTGAGGTCTTTATAGCATCTCTGTTTAAGGGGGCCATTCCTTGTTGTGGAAGAACTACCAGGTCTACTCCGCTAGATTCAGCGGTTCTGAGTACCGCTCCGAAATTGCGCACATCAGTGAGACCATCGAGCAGCAGTATTAGGGGTGCTTGATTAGAATTAGCGATGATGTTTTCAACCGATTCTTCGAAATCGGCAAAGGGTATCGGAGCTATTTCAGCTACGGCTCCTTGATGATTAGCCTGAGTAAATCGATACAAGCGTTCAGTGGGTACAAAAGAGATCGGTACCCTGGCCTTCCTAAGTGCTTGCTCGAGCTCTTTGAAAAGCGGACTAGAGGCTCCTTTTAGCAAATAGGCTTTCTGTATATCTTGATCAGCCTCAAGTGCTTCAAGTATGGTTCGTATGCCGTAAATAAAAGGTATAGAGGGTTGGCTCATGATTTATGCTGTGAATGCTAAAGAGGTTATTAGGAGCTTCATAAGATGCGATTTAGGGATTCTTAAGACTGACAACCTATGAAATAGGTACTATACCTTTTTATACACATGCAAATTCTTACTTTTAATCGAATATTGAAAAAAAAGGACCAGGTATAATGAAATCTTTTCTGGCTTACGTTGTTTTTCTGACTTTAGTAAATACTAGTATTACTGTTGAATCGACTCACCAGTATACTGCATATATTTTTATGGGAACAGAATGTCCGATTTCTCAGAAGTATATTCCGACTTTAAATAGTATAAATGAAACCTCTAATCAGTTATCTGTGGTAGGTGTCTTTAGTGGACCTTTAACTCATGACGCATTAGAGGTATTTCGTGAGCAGTTTAAGGTCAACTTTGCCCTGAAGCATGACATTAACTTTACTTTAGCCGATCAGTTTGGTGCAGCGGTTACTCCAGAAGTTTTCCTTGTGGATGAAGTAGGAACAGTGCTTTATTCAGGGGCAATAGATAACTGGTTCGTAAGTTTGGGTAGAAATCGACTCGCACCGAGCGAACACTATTTGCTAGATGCCTTTAAGGCATTGATAACAGGTAAAAAGGTGGAGGTTCCAAGTAAGCCGGCCATCGGATGTTTCTTAGAACGCCATAAATCACCAGCTCATGAGCACTAGTAGTAAAGTTGTTTTTGCTGGTTTAATTGGTGTAGTAACCATGACCACAGCGCAAACAACCTATGAGAAAGATGTAGCCCCAATTATTCAAAAGCATTGCGTGAGTTGTCACTCGCCAGGAGGGTACGGACCCTTTTCATTGGAAAGCTTTAGTGATGTATTTAAGCGTGCGAAATTTATTGGTCACGTTACTGAGACGCGATACATGCCACCTTGGAAGGCTGATCCTACATTTAGTCGATTTGCAAATGAACGCTTCTTAAGTGAAGAAGAAATCGCCACTATTCAGCGATGGATAGAGGAGGGACTAAAAAGGGGAGAGCCTTCTAGTGAATCTTTGGCAGTGGTGGGTGAAGAAAATAATGAAGAAAATCAGGTTGCTGATCTGGAGCTAAAGATGGCTAAGCCTTTTGAATTGTCAACCGATGGGATAGAGGATTACCGTTTTTTTCATGTACCTACTGGTCTAAAAGAGGATGCATATGTGTCAAGAATTGAATTTATAGCAGGAAATAAAAGATACTTACATCATAGTAGGGTAATGGTAGACACGTCAGGACAAACCGCCGGAATTGATGGCCTCTCAGAGTTTGATCCTCTCTCTAGATCCTTTCAGACCCAACCATTAATGGATGAATTTCTATATGGCTGGGTTCCTGGGAATCTTCCGGTGACCTTTCCAAAGGGAATTGCAAAACTAATCCCGGCAAACTCTGATTTAATTTTTAATATACATTACGCCCCTTCTGCTGAAAAAGTTAGCGATTTATCGGCAGTGAGGTTATACTTTTCAAAGGATCCGGTTGATCACTTGATAAAGAGTTTTTATATAGAAGAGGAGGATATTTCAAACCCTCCATTTATTATTA
>JAURFJ010000043.1 GCA_030834365.1 Flavobacteriaceae bacterium
GGCGAAGATAAGATCGCCAAGAAGGCCCGTCTAGAGCGAATAGAACCCATGGAGGTCGTTCAGAAATACACGGTTGACTTTCATCAAACACTAGAAAAGTTCAACCTGCTTTCTCCAAGCATTGAACCGACTGCAACCGGACACATCATTGAACAGATCGAAATCATCGAGCAAATCATTGAAAAAGGCTACGCCTACGTTAAAAACGGCTCGGTTTACTTCGATGTGCTCCAATTTAATAAAGCGCACGACTACGGAAAACTTAGCGGACGAAAGCTCGAAGACATGATTCCCAATACAAGAGGGCTTCAAGGTCATCTAGAGAAGAAAAATCCTCAAGATTTTGCCCTTTGGAAGAAGGCAGAGCCTCAGCACATCATGAGGTGGACCTCTCCATGGGGAGACGGATTTCCAGGCTGGCACATTGAGTGTACCGCCATGAGTACCAAATATTTGGGCTCACATTTCGATATCCATGGAGGTGGCTTGGACCTCAAGTTTCCGCATCACGAATGTGAAATAGCACAGGCTGAAGCTCACTCCGGATCGTCGCCGGTAAACTATTGGCTTCACGCCAATATGCTCACCCTGAATGGCAAAAAAATGTCTAAATCTACAGACAACAATATCTACCCTCATGAGATTTTTAGCGGTGAAAATCGGATCTTTTCTCGGGCCTTTACCCCTTCGGTGGTTCGCTTCTTCATGATGCAAGCACACTACACTAGTATTCTTGACCTGAGTCAAGAGGCCCTAGAGGCAGCGGACAAAGGCTATCAACGACTTATGGAGGCCATTCAAACCCTTCACACCCTTAAGGGCAATGCCGATCAATCTAACTTTGATACGAGCGCCTGGGTAAATCGCTGCTACGCAGCCATGAACGACGATTTCAACACTCCCGTGCTCATCGCTCAACTTTTTGAGGCGGTCAAACAGGTTAATCTACTCAAAGAGGGTCAACTGAAGTTGACCGAGGCCGATGTTCAACTGCTTAGCCAAACGCTAAACACCTTCACTTTTGATGTCTTAGGGTTGCGCGATGAAAGTAAAATCGATGCAAGTCATTTTGAAAAACTAGCGGGTGTGATTGAACTACTGATTGATCAGCGAAACAAGGCACGAGAACGCCGTGACTTTGCAGCATCAGATGAGATAAGAGATCAGTTGCTCGGTTTGGGAATTCAGTTAAAAGACTCTAAAGAAGGAACCACTTTTTCCCTCTCATGAATAAAGCCCTAACCCGCTTTTTTATATTTTGGGTGCGGGCTTACCAATACCTTATTTCGCCTTACACCCCATCAAGCTGTCGCTACGTGCCTACCTGCTCAGAGTATGCCGTTGAGGCCCTAAAAAAGCACGGACCTTTCAAGGGGGGATGGCTCGCCCTTAAGCGGATTGCCAGTTGCCATCCATGGGGCAAAAGCGGACACGACCCGGTTCCATAACGACCCTGATTTAATTATATTCGCTCTAAAACCTAACCTATGACCATTCTCGGCATCGTCTGGAATCCTAATGACACCTTACTCAACATTGGACCCCTTCAGCTCAAATATTACAATACCATGTGGATCGCTGCGTTTGCGCTCGGATGGTACCTCATGAAACGCTTCTTCAACAATGAAGAAAAGCCACTCGATAAACTCGATTCACTTTTTGTTTACAGTGTGGTTTCTATAATACTTGGGGCGCGATTAGGCCACGTGATTTTTTATGATTGGGCCTATTATCAAAACCATTTAATTGAGATTTTACTTCCAATACGCGAAAACCCGCGCTCTAGTTTATTCGGCCTGATCAATGGGTACCAATTCACTGGATTCACCGGACTAGCTAGCCACGGAGCAGCTACGGCCGCCATTATCGCCTTCTATCTTTTTAGTAAAAAGGTACAGTCCCTTTCTTTTTTATGGATTGTAGATCGTGTGGCCATTGTATCAGCTATTGGCGGTGCCTTTGTACGTATTGGCAACTTCTTTAATTCAGAAATCAACGGAAAGCCTACCGATGAAGCCTTTCTATTTGCGACTAAATTCATACGCGACGCTGATGATATGCCCGCTTATCAGGCCGTTTCACTAACCAAAGAGTCAAGTGCAGATGCAGCCTACAAGGCTATAGCATCAGACCCGGCATTTAGCGAAATACTTGAAGCTATTCCTTTCAGGCATCCGGTTCAGCTCTATGAAGCCTTTGCCTACATCGGCATCTTCATACTTATGTACTTTGTATTTTACCCGAATAAACAATGGCGTGAAAAGCCCGGATTTCTTTTCGGATTTTGGCTTTCATCGGTATTTACCGCCCGATTTGTTCTGGAATATTTTAAGAAAAGTCAAGGGGGATTCGAGGAGGCATTGGGCCTGCTATCTACTGGTCAGTGGCTGAGTATTCCGCTCGTTCTTGCAGGACTCTATTTGATGTTTAGATCACGACCTACTCAAGGGTAATCTTTGATCAACTTGCAAAATAAAGAGGGGCCTTAAAGCCCCTCTTTTTCTTTTCCTAGAGTATCGTACATCACCGGAGTAGCGATGAATAGAGACGAATAGGTTCCGACCAAGATACCTATGATCATGGCGAACATAAACCCTCTGAGGCTCTCTCCGCCAAAGATAAAAATGGCTAGAAGTACGATGAGCGTTGTTAATGAGGTATTCAGGGTACGACTCAAGGTGCTGTTAAGCGCCTCATTGACGTGGGTGCCCTTCTTCCATCCCTTGGTGTTTACTACCTCACGAATGCGGTCGAAGACCACAACTGTGTCGTTTAAGGAATATCCGATAACCGTCAAAATAGCAGCTATAAAGGCCTGGTCGATTTCCATGTTAAAAGGCATGAAGGCACTAGTAAAAGAGAACACACCCAGCACGATGAGTACATCGTGAAAAACAGCCGTAACCGCGCCTAAAGAGAACTGCCACTTTCTAAAGCGCATCAAAATATATAAGAACACAATGGTCAATGAGCCTATAATAGCCAAGAAGGCATTCTTCTTGATATCATCGGCAATAGTAGGACCTACCTTGACCGACTGCAAAATTCCCACATCTTTGCCTTCTGCAGGAGCAACAAAGTCTTCAAGCGTTGTACCTGCAGACATATATTTCTGAAGTACATCAAACAATTTTCCTTGTATTTCTTGATCTACCTCTAGGCCTTCAACATCAACCTTATAGGCAGTGGTAATTTTTATTTGATTGGCCCCTCCAAAGGTTTTAACATTTGTTCCGCTGCCAAAAACCTCGTTAAGCTCACCAGAAATCTCCGATGGACTCACCTCTTGTTCAAAGCGTATTTGGTAGGTGCGACCACCGACGAAATCAACCCCCTCTTGCAGTCCTTTTGTAGCTAAAGACCCAAGTGAAGCTACTATCAAAACAGCAGAAATCACATATGCAATTTTTCTTGAGGCTATAAATCCAAAGTCGACCTTGCTAAATAGATTCGCCGTTAAAGGAGTAGCGAAAGTCAATTGACGGCCTTTTTTGTTCAAGTAACCTTCGATAAATAGGCGCGTTACAAAAATTGCGGTAAAGAGTGAGGTCAAAATACCGATTAGAAGCGTGGTGGCAAACCCTTTAATCGGGCCCGAACCGAACAAAAAGAGCACTACAGCGGTAAGACCTGTAGTGATGTTAGCATCGAGAATAGACGATAGGGCGTTTGAGAATCCATCACTAATTGATAGGGCCAAACCTTTCCCTTTACGAAGCTCTTCACGAATGCGCTCAAAAACAAGCACATTAGCATCAACAGACATACCAATCGTAAGCACGATACCTGCAATACCCGGAAGAGTCAATACCGCTCCAAGGCTAGTCAAAACGCCAAAGATGAGTACAATGTTTAAAATCAGAGCGATATCGGCAAAAAGACCTGCGCGACCGTAGTAGAAGATCATCCACAACAGTACAAAGGCCATCGCGATCATAAAAGATAGAAATCCACTGCTAATCGCCTCTTGGCCTAAAGACGGACCTACAATTTCTGATTGAACGATCTCGGCAGAAGCAGGAAGTTTACCGGCGCGGAGCACATTGGCAATATCTTTAGTCTCGTTAATCGTGAAGTCACCTGTGATCTCAGATCGACCCCCGGAGATTGGACCCGAAGAAACGCCAGGCGCTGTATACACCTTGTTGTCAAGAACAATAGCAATTCCGGTTTGGTTTTGATAAACATCACCGGTCATACGCTCCCATTCTCTAGCTCCTTTAGTGTTCATAGTCATGCTCACTGCCGGCTTGCCAAACTGATCAAATGTATCTTGGGCATCAGAAACCACATCGCCCGAAATTCGAGGAAGACCTTCTCTATTTGATTTTAGGGCATATAACTCAACGATTTCAGCATCGTCTCCAACACGCTGCCAAGCAAATTTGGTGAATTTCACAGCGGCCGGAAGTAAGGCCTTTACCTCATTATTGCGCAAATAGCCGCCAATCTCGGCGGTATCTTTTACGGCAGCGCGCACAAAGGCGTTAGAACCAGGAGCCGGGGCAATTAATTTACTGAGTAATGGATTCGTGTTAGAAAGACTGTCTGCTGCATTTTCAAGCAATGCTTCTACCTCATCTTGGCTTTCACGGGAGTTAATCTCTGCCACTTTTGAATCGGCAGCAAATAAGAATTGAGAAAGCGCTTGCTCCTCTTGAGGAATAGTCTCCCAAAACTCCAATTGCGCGGTAGAAGAAAGTAACTCTTGAGCTCGATTGATATCTCTAGCTCCAGGAAGTTCAACCAAGATACGCCCTGAATTACCCACACGTTGAATGTTAGGCTGAGTAACCCCAAAGCCGTCAATACGCTCTCTTAGAACCTCAAAGGCAGAGACAATAGACTCGTCAATTTTGCGACGCACAATGGGCTTAACCTCATCATTAGTCATTTCAAAATTGATCTCGTCACTTAAGTTTTTATTGGCGAAAATGTCAGGAGAAGCCAATTTCGCTTGAGCATCGCGCTCAAAGGCCTCAAAAAACAGCTCTACGTAGTTAGCGTCGCTTTGCTTAGATGCCTCGTCAGCAGCTAAAAGCGCCGCATTAAAAGCCGGATTCTTTGAATCAGAAGCCAACCCTTTTAAAATATCCTTAACTGAGATCTGCAGGGTAACGTTGATACCTCCTTTAAGGTCAAGCCCCTTGTTTAGCTCTTTGTCTTTAGCATCAGCATAAGAAGTGAAACCCAGTACCGGTAAATCGGCCACCGAATCTAAATAAGCAGCCGTTACGCGTTCTCTTTGAGTTATGTAATCTTCTATACCTTCTTCAACATTCACAGAGGCGTAACGCTCTGCATCGCCCTCAATTTTGCTGGTGATAAATGTAAATGACAGTTGGTAGATACTCACTACGCCAAAAAGAATGGCGAACAATCGAATCAATCCTTTATTCTGCATGGATCGGATGGGTTAAATAAACAATTTATAAATGCGTGCAAATATATCATTTCGTCTAAGATCTGACAATTATTGCAGGGCTAAAGCAAACGCCCCGCACGAAACGTGCGGGGCGTTTGCCCATCTTCAGTCTTTAGTCGGCACTTAAACAGACAATAAGACATTAGTCGCGCGCACTCCTTTGGCTGATTCTTGGAGCTTTTCTTTTTCCGCATCAGAAAGCGGAATAGAGACTATTTCTTCGATTCCATTTTTTCCGAGGATTACGGGAACACCAATGCAAATATCAGACAGCCCATACTCTCCGTCTAGAAGAACAGAGCATGGGAATAGTTTCTTTTGGTCGCAGGCAATGGCCTGAACCAGCGAAGAAACCGCGGCACCAGGAGCATACCAAGCGCTTGTACCGAGTAATTTGGTGAGCGTGGCCCCTCCGACCTTAGTTTCCTCTACGACCCACTGGAGCTGCTCATCATTTAAGAAAGTATTGACCTTTACCGAATTGCGTGTGGCGTGATCGATAAGCGGAACCATCCCCGTATCGCTATGTCCACCGATAACCATTCCGTCTACATCAGAGATAGGAGCCTTTAGGGCCTCAGCTAATCGGTATTTGAAACGCGCGCTATCTAGGGCTCCACCCATACCAATAATTCGGTTTTTAGGTAAACCTGAAACTTTATGTGCCAAATAGGTCATGGTGTCCATTGGGTTACTCACCACAATGACTATCGCATTTGGAGAATACTTGAGCAGGTTCTCTGTAACCGTTTGCACTATACCGGCGTTTATTCCAATCAACTCTTCTCGGGTCATTCCGGGTTTACGCGGAATACCTGAGGTAATGACCACCACCGCGCTATTAGCCGTCTGAGCATAATCTGCTGTGGTTCCTGTAATGGTCGTGTCAAACCCATTCAAAGAGGCGGTTTGCATGAGATCCATTGCCTTTCCTTCTGCGAATCCCTCTTTTATGTCTAGAAGAACTACCTCTGAGGCAAAGTTTTTCATCGCGATATACTCGGCACAGCTAGCCCCAACCGCGCCAGCGCCTACTACTGAAATTTTCATAAGACAGTGTCTTTTAAAGGTTAATACTGATGTGCTGCAAAAATAAGATGCTAAGCATCAATATTTGCATAAACCGCATTCTTTTCAATGAATTCACGGCGAGGTGGAACCTCGTCTCCCATGAGCATAGCGAAAATGCGATCGGTTTCTGTGGCATTGTCGATAGTCACTCTTCTAAGGGTTCTAAACTCAGGATTCATAGTGGTATCCCAGAGCTGTTCAGCATTCATCTCTCCAAGACCCTTGTACCGCTGAACGGCTGACCCTTGACCATATTCGGCAAGCAGCACATCGCGCTCCTTATCGTTCCAGGCGTAGTTTTTCTTAGCGCCTTTTTTAACCAGGTAGAGCGGAGGAGTGGCAATGTAAACATGCCCCTGCTCAATTAGCTCACGCATGTACCTAAAGAAGAACGTGAGAATCAGGGTTTCAATGTGCGATCCGTCTACGTCGGCGTCACACATAATAATCACCTTGTGGTACCGCAATTTCTCGATATTCAGTGCTTTGGAGTCTTCTTCGGTTCCAACCGTTACGCCCAAAGCGGTGTAAATATTACGGATTTCTTCATTCTCGAACACCTTGTGCTGCATGGCCTTTTCGACGTTGAGAATCTTTCCTCTAAGCGGAAGTATAGCCTGAAAATTGCGATCGCGTCCTTGCTTGGCTGTTCCGCCGGCTGAGTCTCCCTCAACCAAGAATACCTCACAAAGGGTAGGGTCTTGCTCAGAGCAGTCTGAAAGCTTACCTGGAAGACCTCCGCCACTCATTACATTCTTTCGCTGAACCAGCTCTCTTGCCTTGGCTGCTGCATGACGCGCGGTAGCAGCGATCACGACCTTTTCAACAATGCGTCTCGCATCGTCTGGGTGTTCCTCTAAATAATCGGTAAGCATCTCCGAAACCGCCTGGCTAACAGCTGCACTAACCTCACGGTTACCCAATTTGGTTTTCGTTTGACCTTCAAACTGAGGTTCGGCCACCTTCACTGAGATAATAGCTGTTAAGCCCTCCCTAAAGTCGTCTCCCGAGATTTCAAACTTTAGCTTGTCTAATAGACCCGAGGCATCAGCGTATTTTTTTAAGGTATGCGTGAGCCCTCTTCTGAATCCGGCCAAATGGGTTCCACCTTCTTGAGTGTTGATATTGTTGACATAAGAGTGAAGGTTCTCTGAAAATCCGGTATTGTATACCATAGCGATCTCCACAGGAATTCCTGACTTCTCTCCTTCAATAGCAATCACTTTTTGAATAAGAGGCTCTCGCGACTCGTCTAGAAAAACAATAAACTCTTCGAGACCCCGCTCCGAATGAAACACTTCTGATACAAATGCTCCTTTATCGTCTGTTTTGCGCTTGTCAGTAAGGGTGATAGTGATTCCCTTGTTTAAGAACGAAAGCTCGCGCATACGATTGGCCAAGGTATCGTAAGAAAATTCGGTGGTTTGGGTGAAAATGATGTCGTCGGGTTTAAACGTAACCTCGGTTCCGTTCTTATGGCTTTCGCCTACGCTTTTTACGGGATAAAGGGCCTTTCCTCTCTCATACTCCTGCTGCCAAATTTTACCTTCACGGTAAACGGTCGCCTTTAGTGAGATCGATAACGCATTTACACACGAAACACCGACTCCGTGTAGACCACCAGAAACCTTATAGGAGTCTTTATCAAACTTACCACCGGCTCCGATTTTGGTCATAACTACCTCAAGGGCCGATACGCCTTCTTTCTTGTGAAGACCAACGGGAATACCCCTTCCGTTATCGGTTACGGTAATAGACTGATCTTCATTTATAGAAACTGCAATAGTATCACAGTGCCCTCCCATGGCCTCGTCGATAGAGTTGTCAACTACCTCGTAAACAAGGTGATGTAACCCGCGCGTACCCACATCACCAATGTACATGGATGGACGCATTCTCACGTGCTCCATTCCCTCAAGGGCCTGTATGCTATCTTCGGAATAATTAGGGATTTTTGCTTCTTCGCTCATAGGTCAAATTTCATCTTTTTGTATCCTAGCAAATATAGCCGAAACAGCAGTAAAAATAAGGGCTCGAATAGTTTCGAGCCCTTCAAGTTATCAACACTTTTCTGTGAACAAAAACAGTCTTTAATAGGCGTCAGTATGCACTGATTTGATGGCCCTTCCGGAGGGCTCGTTCATGGTCTTAAAAGCGGCATCCCATTCTAGAGCAGTTTTAGTACTGCAAGCCACCGAAGGCTCCTGTGGAACACTTAACGCTGCGGCATCAGATGGAAAATGTCCGGCGAAAATGCTGCGGTAGTAATACTCTTCTTTGGTTTGAGGGGTTTGTATGGGAAACTTAAAGGCTGCTTGTTGCATCTGAGCATCACTAACCTCCTCGTTAACCTTCGCCTTTAGCGTATCAATCCACGAATAACCTACACCGTCTGAAAATTGTTCTTTTTGCCTCCATGCTACTTCAGGTGGAAGCATATGTTCGAAGGCCTTACGCAGAATCCATTTCTCCATGCGCTCGCCGTTGATCATTTTGTCTTGAGGGTTAAGTCGCATGGCAACGTCCATAAATTCTTTATCTAAAAAGGGTACGCGACCCTCTATGCCCCAAGCTGCCAATGACTTATTAGCACGGAGACAGTCGTACATGTGCAACTTGTCGAGCTTACGAACGGTTTCTTCGTGAAATTCTCGGGCATTAGGCGCCTTGTGAAAGTACAGGTAGCCTCCGAATAGCTCATCTGAGCCCTCTCCAGAAAGAACCATTTTAATACCCATAGACTTTATGACGCGGGCCATCAGGTACATCGGAGTGGCCGCTCGAACCGTTGTAATGTCGTAGGTCTCTAAGTGGTAAATGACATCCTTTATGGCGTCTAGCCCCTCTTGAATCGTGAATACGATCTCGTGATGAACCGTTTTTATGTAATCAGCCACCTTTCGTGCAGCTGCCAAATCGGGAGATCCCTCTAGACCCACCGCAAACGAATGCAGCTGAGGCCACCAGGCTCCCTCTTGATTATCAGACTCAATTCGTTTTTCAGCAAATTTTTTAGCTACCGCCGAAGTGATTGACGAATCTAAGCCTCCCGACAACAACACCCCGTAAGGCACATCCGACATAAGCTGACGCTTTACCGCCGCTTCTAACGCCACTCTAAGTTCATCGATTGAAGAAGCGTTGTCTTTAACCGCCTCAAACGACTGCCATTCGCGAGAATACCATCGAACAGGCTCGGCCGTTTCGGCCGTCATGAAATGTCCAGGAGGAAACAGTTCGATGCGATTGCAATACCCCTCAAGCGCTTTTAACTCAGAGGCTACGTAAAAGACACCTTGCTCATCCCAACCCATATAAAGTGGAATAATGCCCATGTGATCGCGGGCAATCAAAAAGTTGTGATTGTCTCTGTCGTAAAGGGCAAAGGCAAAGATGCCATTTAACTGCTCCAAAAAATCAGCACCGTGCTGTTGGTACAGCGGAAGAATGACCTCACAATCTGATTGGGTCATGAAGTCATAACTAGGTTCAAAACGGGAGCGAATCTCACGGTGATTATACAGTTCTCCGTTGGCGGCTAAAACAAGGGTTTGGGACTTATTAAAAAGCGGCTGTTTGCCTGACGTCGGATCGACTATTGCCAGACGCTCATGAGCCAAAACACCAAAATCATCGCTAAAGATACCGCTCCAATCTGGACCTCTGTGTCTGATTATTTTTGACATTTCAAGCAACTGATCGCGCTGCTCAGATTCCGTTTTCTGGTAGTTAAAACTGGCTACAATTCCACACATGATTCAAATTTTAAGCAAAAATGAATATATGTATTCAATAATGAAATTAAAAAGACCTAATTAATTAATTTATTAAACTATAAAGTGTTATTTAATTATATATTTTAACCTTAACTTCCTAATTAACTCACCTGGGCTTTAATTCTTAACGCGTTCACCCGAAATAAAAACAGATTCTACGGCTACTTGAGGAATTTCGGCAGCATCAACGACCAACAGATCCTTTGAAAGCACCGTTATATCCGCAAGGTATCCGGGCTTAAGTTGCCCTTTTTCGTGCTCTTCAAAATTAGAGTAGGCGGCCCATGTAGTCATTCCCTTTAGGGCCTGTTCGCGGCTGAGCGCTTGATCTGCGAAATATCCACCCGAGGGGTATCCGTCAAGATCTTGGCGTGCTACGGCGGCGTAAAAAGTCAGTAAAGGAGAAACTTTTTCAACGGGAAAGTCAGTGCCGAGCGCAAGCACTTTCGACTGCTGTAGTAAAGTCTGATAGGCGTAGGCGCCTTTGATGCGCTCAGGGCCAAGGCGCTCTTCAGCCCAGTACATATCGCTTGTGGCATGAGTGGGTTGAACCGAAGGAATAATTCCCTTGCCAAATCGGTCAAAATCAGCCGGGTCAACAACTTGCGCGTGCTCGATCTTCCACCGCGCTTTAGCCGGATTACTCAAAACGCGCTCATAGAGGTCTAAAACAAAGTAGTTAGC
>JAURFJ010000044.1 GCA_030834365.1 Flavobacteriaceae bacterium
GATAATGTGCTAGGAGACGCCAGTGTTCGATTGATTGATATCAATAATGCGAATGTATTGGGATTAGACCAAGGAGACCCCAACGCTTCTGATGATGTAATTGTAAAAGAGCTGCACCTTCCGGTAGGACGCAAGGTCAACTTTTTTATGCGTTCTCAAGACGTTCTTCATTCTGCTTACATGCCTCATTTTAGAGCTCAGATGAACTGTGTCCCAGGAATGGTTACCCAATTCTCGTTTACGCCTACGGTGACCACCGAAGAAATGCGGTTGAACCCTGATGTAATCGATAAGGTTAAGCGCACCAACGGTTTGCGTGCTCAGCGCGCAGCCGTAGGCGAGCCAGACAGTGATCCATGGGAGTTCGATTACGTGTTGTTGTGCAATAAGATTTGCGGAAAATCGCATTACAACATGCAGATGAAGATCATTGTTGAGTCAGAAGAAGATTTCAACAAATGGCTAAAAGAACAAAAAACCTTTAGCGAAACTGTAACTGCTCTTCCTTAATTTTGTAATTGAAAAAGAAAATAGAAAAATAGTATAGCTATTATGGCCCACGCAGCAGAACATCATCACAAAGAAACCTTTATCACCAAATACATTTTTAGCCAAGATCACAAGATGATCGCTAAGCAGTATTTGATCACTGGTCTTATCATGGGGGCCATCGGAATCGCCATGTCGCTTCTCTTTAGAATGCAGTTGGCTTGGCCCGGTGAGTCTTCGGTTGTTTTTAAAGCATTGCTCGGAAAATGGGCGACAGACGGTGTCATGGATGCCGACATCTATTTAGCCCTAGTTACTATACACGGGACCATCATGGTTTTCTTCGTGCTTACAGCTGGGTTAAGCGGAACATTTTCAAACCTACTCATTCCGCTTCAGATCGGAGCGCGTGATATGGCATCAGGATTTTTGAACATGGTGTCTTACTGGCTGTTCTTCATCTCTTGTGCGATTATGATGAGCTCGTTATTTGCTGAAGCTGGGCCTGCAGCAGCTGGATGGACAGTGTATCCACCGCTATCTGCTCTTCCGCAAGCGCAACCCGGATCGGGCTTGGGTATGACGCTATGGTTAGTTTCTATGGCCATCTTTATCGCGTCTTCGCTATTAGGCTCATTGAATTACATCGTCACCGTATTGAACCTGAGAACTAAGGGAATGACCATGACGCGTCTTCCGCTTACCATTTGGGCATTTTTTGTGACTGCTATTATTGGGGTAGTATCGTTCCCTGTTCTACTTTCGGCTGCTTTGCTTCTTATTATGGACAGAAGCTTTGGAACGTCATTCTTCTTATCAGACATCTTTATTCAGGGAGAGGTACTGCACTATCAAGGAGGTTCTCCTGTACTTTATGAGCATTTGTTTTGGTTCTTGGGACACCCTGAGGTCTATATCGTGTTACTTCCGGCTTTAGGAATTACCTCTGAAGTAATGTCGACCAATGCGCGCAAGCCCATCTTTGGATACCGCGCTATGATCGCCTCTATTCTGGGAATAGCCTTCTTGTCAACGATTGTTTGGGGTCACCACATGTTTATTTCTGGAATGAATCCATTCTTAGGCTCTGTATTTACATTTACTACGCTGTTAATTGCTATTCCATCTGCGGTTAAGGCTTTTAATTACATCACTACATTGTGGAAGGGTAACCTGCAATTGAATCCGGCCATGCTGTTTTCAATCGGCCTTGTTTCTACCTTTATCACTGGAGGTCTTACCGGGATTATATTAGGAGACAGTACGCTCGATATTAACGTTCACGACACCTATTTCGTGGTAGCTCACTTTCACTTGGTGATGGGTATTTCTGCGCTTTACGGATTATTTGCTGGAGTTTACCACTGGTTCCCGAAACTGTTCCAAGGGCGTCTCATGAACAAGAACATGGGGTACATACATTTCTGGGTAACGGCAGTTGCTTCTTACGGGGTCTTCTTTCCGATGCACTTTGTGGGTATGGCCGGAGTGCCTAGAAGATACTATCAGAATACGGCCTTTCCGATGTTTGACGAATTGACCGATGTACAGATTCTTATGACGGTCTTCGCCCTCATAGCTGCAGCCGCTCAGCTCGTATTCGTTTATAACTTTATTCACTCTATATTCTACGGTCAAAAGGGCGAGCAAAACCCTTGGAAATCGAACACGCTTGAGTGGACTGCACCTACCGAACATATTCACGGTAACTGGCCCGGTGAAATCCCAGAGGTACACCGCTGGTCTTATGATTACAGCAAAACCTATGAAGACGGATCGTATATCATCGAAGGTCAAGATTTCGTTCCGCAGCACATTCCGCTTCAGCAAAACGAAGAAGAACTCAATCACTAGTTTTTTCATACTTAAGACTTTAAGGCCCTGCAAAATTGCGGGGCCTTTTTTTTGATGAATGCACTACCTTTAACCTAAGATGACCGTTGATTATGAATGAAAATCTTGATCCATCAGGCGCCCATTTTGAGCGAGAAGATTTTGACGTCGAGCGCGTACTGCGCCCTCAAGGCTTTGACGATTTCGCCGGCCAAGAGGCCGTATTAGACAACCTTAAGGTATTTGTAGAAGCGGCTAATCAGCGCGACGAAGCTTTGGATCACACGTTGTTGCATGGCCCACCAGGATTGGGTAAGACCACCTTGGCCCATATCTTAGCCAACGAGTTAGACGTATCTATTCGCGTGACTTCTGGTCCGGTTTTGGACAAGCCTGGAGACCTTGCAGGATTGCTAACCAACCTCGAGGAGCGCGATGTACTTTTCATAGATGAGATTCACCGATTAAGTCCTGTGGTTGAAGAGTACCTGTATTCGGCCATGGAAGACTTTAAGATAGACATCATGATCGAAACTGGCCCGAATGCGCGCTCGGTTCAAATTCACTTGAAGCCATTTACGCTTATAGGCGCCACGACTCGATCGGGATTGCTAACAGCTCCTATGCGGGCGCGTTTTGGAATTCAATCGCGACTTTCGTACTACAACACCGAATTGCTTTCTACTATAGCCAGTAGAAGTGCAGAAATACTCAAAGTAGCCATAACCGAAGAGGCGGCTATAGAAATAGCTAGAAGAAGCAGAGGAACGCCTCGTATCTGCAACGCTTTGCTGCGAAGAATTCGAGATTTTGCGCAGATCAAAGGCAACGGTCAGATAGATTTAGACATTGCGCGTTACGGTTTAAAAGCGCTTAATGTCGATGCCTTCGGGTTGGATGAGATGGACAACAAAATACTACTCACCTTAATTGATAAGTTTCAGGGGGGTCCAGTGGGAATTAACACCCTGGCGACTGCCGTTTCTGAAAACGCCGAAACCCTTGAAGAAGTCTATGAGCCCTTTTTGATCCAAGAGGGATTTTTGGTGCGCACCCCGCGCGGACGAGAGGCCACTGCTTTAGCCTATAAACACTTGGGTAAAGATCGCAGCGGAACTCAGCCCGGACTCTTCTAACTCAATAGTTGCCATTCATGCAGAAAGATGAGCGCCTTTCCCGAAGATCAAAGTGGATTAAAGAGGCTGCCATGCGGCACGGTTTTATGGCTTGTGGCATCGCTCGCGCTGAATTCTTAGACGATCACGCCCCAGCCTTAGAGAACTGGCTAAAACAAGGGATGCACGGAAAGATGAGCTACATGGAACGCAATTTTGACAAGCGTTTAGACCCTAAAAAGCTTGTTGATGGCGCCAAAACGGTGGTTTCATTACTGTTTAATTACTATCCGCCCGAGTCGCTAACATTCAAGCAGGATCATTTTAAAATTTCAAAATACGCCTTCGGCGAAGACTACCATCAACTCATACGAGAGCGGCTCAATCACCTTTTGTCCGAACTCAGAGAAGAGATGGGCGAAGTAGGGGGCAGGGCATTTGTCGACTCGGCACCCATTCTAGAAAAAGCCTGGGCAGAGCGTTCGGGATTGGGTTGGATAGCCAAGAATAGCAACCTGATCAATAAGCGAAAGGGTTCATTTTTCTTTTTGGCTGAGCTCATTATTGATTTGGAGTGTGCGTACGATCATCCAATGGCGACTGATCATTGCGGCACATGCACCGCCTGTATAGACGCCTGCCCGACTCAGGCCATTGTGAGCGCTAAAGTGGTCGACGCCACTAAGTGTATTTCTTACTTTACCATCGAACTGAAAGAATCCATACCTACTTCGTTCAAAGGGCAATTTGAAGACTGGGCTTTTGGGTGCGATACCTGCCAAGATGTGTGCCCGTGGAATCGCTTTTCTTCAAGTCATAATGAACCGCGCTTATTGCCCTCTACAGAACTTTTGGACCTTGACAGAGAGGCCATGATAGAGCTCACTGAGGAAACCTTTGGAAGGGTCTTCGCCAAGTCGGCAGTTAAGCGGACTAAGTTCAGCGGCCTTAGGCGCAATATCGATTTTTTGAAGGGCTAGACTGCCAATTTGATTTATCTTTGACTACCCGTATTTTAACAAAAAACTTATGAGCAAAGCGCGACAAAGGCGCGAAGCTTTGGTGTATCACGCCAAACCTCAGCCCGGTAAAATAAAGATTGTTCCTACCAAACCGTATCAGACTCAGCGCGATTTAGCGCTAGCTTATTCGCCTGGTGTTGCGGAGCCCTGTTTGGAGATCGAGAAGAATCCGACCGATGTCTACAAATACACCGCTAAGGGAAATATGGTTGCAGTGATCTCTAATGGAACCGCCGTGCTCGGCCTAGGTGATATTGGACCACTTGCCGCCAAACCCGTGATGGAGGGCAAGAGTTTGCTGTTTAAGATTTTCGCCGATATAGACGGCATAGACATTGAAGTAGATACCAAAGATGTCGATGAGTTTGTAAACACGGTCAAGCGTATTGCACCTACATTCGGAGGAATCAATCTCGAGGACATTAAGGCTCCAGAGGCTTTTGAAATCGAGCGTCGTTTAAAGGAAGAGCTTGACATTCCGGTTATGCACGACGACCAGCACGGCACCGCCATAATCTCTGCGGCTGCATTGCTCAATGCTTTAGAGATCGCTGAGAAGCGCATCGAAGAGGTGCGCATTGTGGTCAGTGGGGCAGGAGCTGCTGCAGTATCGTGCACCAAGCTGTATAAGGCATTCGGGGCAAAGGCGGAGAATATCGTCATGTTAGACAGCAAGGGAGTTATTCACAAGCAACGCGAAAATTTAGACGCTTCAAAGCTCGAATTTGCGACTGATCGCCAAATAGAAACCCTAGAGGAG
The DNA here is from genome assembly GCA_030834365.1 of Flavobacteriaceae bacterium. GTDB lineage: Bacteria > Bacteroidota > Bacteroidia > Flavobacteriales > Flavobacteriaceae > UBA3478. Next base: position 5,220 of record JAURFJ010000044.1, read on the forward strand.
GCCATGATTGATGCCGATGTGTTTATCGGACTTTCTATTGCGAATATCGTCACTGAAAAAATGTTGCTGAGTATGGCGAACAATCCAATTGTATTCGCCATGGCTAACCCAGACCCAGAGATCGACTATGCGCTGGCGGTTCGTACTCGTGAAGATGTCATTATGGCTACGGGCCGTTCTGACCATCCGAATCAGGTGAACAATGTGCTAGGTTTTCCGTTTATTTTCAGAGGTGCATTAGATGTGCGGGCAACAAAGATTAATGAGGCTATGAAGATGGCCGCTGTGCGTGCGCTTGCCGAACTGACCAAAGAGCCGGTCCCCGAGCAGGTGAATATTACGTACGATATTACCCGACTCACTTTCGGAAGAGAATACATTATCCCTAAGCCGTTTGATCCGCGCTTGATCTGTAAAATTCCTGTTGCAGTTGCCAAGGCGGCCATTGAATCTGGAGTGGCTCAATTAGAAATTACTGATTGGGAACGCTATGAAGACGAGTTGATGGCGCGTTCGGGTAACGACAATAAATTCATTCGTTCACTGCACGACAAGGCTAAGTCGAATCCCAAAAAAGTGGTTTTTGCTGAGGCAGATCAGATTGATGTGTTGAAGGCTGCCCAATTTGTATACGACGAAGGAATCGCTATTCCTATTCTTCTTGGAGACAAAGAGGTCATAAGCAGCCTTAAAGAAGAATTGGAATTTGATGCTGACTTGTTGGTTCTAGATCCCGGAGAAGATGAGGAACAAGAACGCAGAAATACCTATGCCAATTTGCTTTGGAAACGAGGCGAGCGAAACGGGGTTCAGCCCTACAGCGCACGAGTGCGTATGGAACACCGCAATTACTATGGCCCCATGATGGTACTCAGCGGAGAGGCTGACGCCATGATCTCTGGATACTCAAGATCGTTTCCTAAAGTCTTGATACCCGTTCTTGAAACGGTTGGCAGAGGCCCAGGGGTGAAGCGCGCTTCGACTATGAATATCATGATTAGCCCTCGAGGCCCTATGTTCTTGGCAGACACGGCTATTAACATTGACCCTAGCGCTGAAGAACTGGCCGAAATTGCTGTGATGACTGCAAAAGAAGTTAGGGCATTTGGATTCGAGCCCATTATTGCCATGCTTTCTTTCTCAAACTACGGGTCATCTAAGCATCCGCAGGCCAAAAAAGTGAAGGAGGCTGTGAGACTACTGCATCAGAATCATCCCGATCTCATTGTAGACGGGGAGATTCAGGCCGATTTTGCGCTCAATCAAGAGATGGGTGCCAATACATTTCCGTTCTCTAAGCTGGCAAATCGCCGTGTAAATACACTGGTTTTTCCGAATCTTGATGCGGCTAACATCACCTACAAACTTTTGAAAGAATTGCACGGAGCCAAGTCAGTTGGCCCGGTGATGCTTGGCCTTGAGAAACCGATACACATTTTGCAGTTAGGCGCTAGCGTAGAAGAGATCATCAATATGACGGCTATAGCAGTTATAGACGCGCAGTTGAGAGAAAAAATGAGGTAACTTGCTCTTATGATTACGCAGCTTTCAGGAAAATTAGTAGAGAAAAGCCCTACCCATGTGGTGATAGACTGCGGCGGAGTTGGATACCACCTTGATATTTCCCTACATACCTACCAGCAGCTATCGGACCAGGAGCACCAGCGCCTGTTCACCCATCTTCAGATCAAAGAAGACGCCCATAGTTTATTTGGATTCAGTACCACGTTTGAGCGAGCCGTATTTAGATTGTTACTCTCAGTAAGCGGAATAGGAGCGAATACTGCACGCACTATGCTCTCGTCCCTAGCGCCTGAGGAGATCCTAGAGGCTATTGTCAACGAACAAGCCCAAAAGATTCAGGCCGTCAAGGGAATTGGACAAAAGACTGCCCAGCGTGTGATTATTGATTTGAGAGACAAAGCTGTAGTGATGATGCACGATCAGCCTGACATGCCTATACAAAGCCGCGCAAGTCTCGCTCAGGTTGACGAAGCTTTGGCAGCCTTAGAGGTGTTGGGTTTTTCTAGGAAGGTGATTCAGAAAGTTGTTGAGCGCCTCGCCAAGGAACAACCCGATAGTACGGTGGAGGAGTTGATTAAAAACACGTTAAACGCACTTTGATTCTAGGCAGAGCGCATCAGATTGTTCTTATTCTCTGTATCTCCTTTCTGGTCTTGGTGCAGAAGGCTAATGCGCAAAAGCTTCCCTCTATACTTCCGTTTCCTCTTGAAGATGTATACGATTACGATCCGTTGAATCAGCGATTTGTAAAACGCCAAACCCTAGCTGAACAAACTTCTGGTTATCCGCTTTACCTATCGCTTACAGAGTTCTATGAGGCCCTAAGAAGGCAGGCACTTAAAGCGAATTTTCAGCAAAAAACTGCAGCACTGTCACAGTCAAATGACACGATTAGGGGTGCGCGAAAAGACCTTTTGCCCACCTACTATGTCAATTCTGATTTTTTCGAGTCGGTCTTTGGGGGCAATACGGTAACAGTGGCTACCAGTGGAGGTTTCAACTTTGATACAGGGGCCTTGGTTCAGCGTACCGAGAACCCCGCTTTGGCTGTGCGCAACCAGCGTTCGACCATTCTAGATATCGATCAGCAGTTTGATTTTAATCTCAACGCCCAGGTAGGTGAACGACTTAATATTAGCGCGGCTATAGATAGCCGATCTACCTTCAACTTTGAGAATCTCTTCAAGCTAACCTATACGCCAAACGAAGACGACTGGCTTAGAAATCTAGAGTTTGGAAATGTGAATTTACCCCTGCGAAGCAGTTTGCTTTCTGGGGCTCAGAATGTGTTTGGTGTTCGAAGTGACTTTCAGTTTGGCAGAACGCGTGTTTCAGCTGTTTATGGCGAACAGCGCTCTCAGCGTTCGTCGGTTCGCAGTGAGAACGGAAGTGTTGTTAATCGGTTTGAACTCAGCGCCCTTGATTACGAAGAGAATACGCACTTTTTTTTGGCTCATTTTTTTCGCGATACTTACGATCAGGCACTTGCCAACTATCCGTTCATCGCAAGCCCTGCTCAGATTACACGCATTGAAGTGTGGGTTACCAACAGGCAGCAGCAAACCGACAACGTGCGCAGTATCATTGCTTTTCAAGATTTAGCAGAATCTGATCCTGAGAATGTATCGTTTAATGCCCCGGAGACCTTTTATAGGGGTCTAAACGCGCTTCCTGATAATGCGGCAAACTTTCTAAACCCTGGGTTTATTGGTGGATCTGGGCTTTCAGCCGAGATTCGAGCTCCAAGGGCCAACCTGAGCACCATTAATGTTCTCGGCCAGTCACTGACCAATGGAATTCATTTCACCAACTTGAGCAATGCTCGTAAACTAGAAGAAGGGGTGAATTACACCTTTAATCAGCAACTGGGTTATATCTCCTTGAATCAACCCTTGGCAACCGATGAGGTTTTGGCTGTGGCCTTTCAGTACACCTACAATGGTCAGGTCTACACCGTCGGTGAATTTTCAAACGACAACACATTAACTTCTGATCAAACCTTAGTGCTGAAGTTACTCAAGAGCACGATAACGCGCGTAGAAGATCCTTTATGGGATTTGATGATGAAGAATATCTATGCGGTTGGGGCCTTCGGATTGCTCCCCGATGACTTTCAAATGCAGCTGTTTTACAATGATCCGAGCCCGAGAAACTTTTTAACCAAGGCTAGTGAAGACTTACCATGGCCCAGTAATTTTGAAAATCAGAGTCTGCTGCGCATTTTTAATTTTGACCGACTTGACGCCTATGAAAATTTAGCGGAAGAGGGCGACGGTTTTTTCGACTTCGTTGAGGGAGTCACCATTGACGCTGCTAATGGAAGGGTCATCTTTACCAAGGCCGAGCCTTTCGGGTCATTTTTATTTGAGCAGCTTCAATCTAGCGGGTCTGAAGACTACCAAGACGTTAGTAGCTACAACGACAACCAGCGAAAGTTTGTTTATAGAAGTCTTTACGCCCAAACCAAGGCGGCGGCCCAACAAGACGCTAGTGCTAATCGCTTTGCGCTAAAGGGCTCATTTGCCGATAGTCAGTCGAATACCCAAAATAGAATTCCTTTAGGGGTGCTGTATGCTGTTCCTGGATCGGTGCAGGTCACTGCAGCAGGTCGACTGCTTACAGAGGGCATTGATTACCGTGTAGATTACACCACGTCAACGGTTGAATTACTCGATCCGAGCTTGGCCTCTGGGGCCATTCCTATTCAGGTCACTGCTGAAGACGCGGGGCAACTAGGCCAACTAACGCGACGCTTTTTCGGACTAACGGTAGATCATTACTTTTCTGACGATCTGCAAGTCGGAGGTGCCCTACTCAACCTCAGAGAGCGTCCCTTAACGCAGAAAGCGGCATACGGAGTAGAGCCCATAAACAACACTATGCTCGGGGCTTCTTTGCGCTATCGAAAACGACTTCCTTTCTTAACTCGATTGATTAATCAGTGGCCTACTATCGATACCGAGGCGCCATCCGAATTAGTCATTGAAGCCGAGGTGGCTGCCTTGATACCGAGTGCGCCGTCTAACACCTCATTCAATCAAGAGATCACCAGCTATATTGACGATTTTGAAGACACCCAGCAATTTATAGACCTCACTGAGCCTCGGGAATGGGTGCTTTCTAGTAATCCATTTGGAGAAACCGGACTTCAGGCTATGCGAAACAGAGCTCGCTTGGCCTGGTATACCATAGACCCCATTTTTTATGGGCGTTCTAGGCCCTCAGAAATTACTGAAGCCATGCTGAGC
>JAURFJ010000045.1 GCA_030834365.1 Flavobacteriaceae bacterium
GCCCCTGAAGCCTAGAGTCGATTTTTCTGAAGGTGGCGAGTTCGGCTACGTCGAAGTATCCGCTTCGCGCAAGCACGCTGTAAAAAACAGGCGAAATGTGGCCGTTAGATAAAAAGAAAAGGTCTTCGTTAAGACCATCCATATCAAATCCATCATTGCGGTCTATCAGTTCTTGGTAGAGGGCTACCATGAATTCGGTGCAACCCAAAGATCCGCCCGGGTGACCTGAATTTACCTGGTGAACCATACGCAAGATATCTCGCCTTACTTGAATGGTTAAATCGTTGAGGTAGGTTAGATTCATTCGAAATACATTTGCCCTCAAAAGTAACCATTATCTTTACCTTTTAATCGCCTACGTTTGAAATTTAAGCTCGAAGCCCAAGACCAGAAAGCCCGTGCTGGCCACATAACCACAGCACACGGATCTATCGAAACCCCCATTTTTATGCCGGTTGGAACGTTGGGTACCGTAAAGGGGGTACATCAGCGCGAGCTCAAAGAAGACACCAAGGCCCAGATCATATTAGGAAACACCTACCACCTATTCATGCGCCCGGGTACTAGTATACTAGAGCAGGCTGGGGGCTTACACCGTTTCATGGGTTGGGATCGACCCATACTTACCGATAGCGGAGGCTATCAAGTGTATTCGCTGGCCGACAGTCGTAAAATCACCGAAGAGGGGGTGCGTTTTAAATCGCACATTGACGGATCGTCTCACTTCTTTACGCCTGAAAACGTAATGGAGATTCAGCGAACGATTGGCGCTGACATCATCATGGCTTTTGACGAATGCACACCCTATCCGTGCCCTAAAGACTACGCTTTAAACTCGATGCATCTCACGCATCGCTGGCTTGATCGATGCATCAATGCCCTAGATAAGTTGCCCTTTAAGTACGGGTACGAGCAACATTTTTTTCCGATTGTTCAGGGTTCGGTGTATCCCGATCTCAGAGCTAAATCGGCCGAGTACATTGCCTCTGTGGGTGCTGTTGGAAATGCCATTGGCGGACTGTCGGTAGGAGAGCCGGCCGAAGATATGTACGCTATGACTGATGTAGTGTGCCAAATTCTACCCCAAGATAAACCGCGCTACTTGATGGGGGTAGGCACACCTATCAATTTATTGGAGAATATCGCCTTAGGTATAGACATGTTTGACTGCGTTATGCCCACCAGAAACGCCAGAAACGGCATGTTATTCACTTCCCAAGGAACCATTAACATTAAGAACAAGAAGTGGGAAGATGATTTCTCTCCCATAGACGATGAAGCGCTTTCGTATGTGGATACCCAGTATTCGAAGGCCTACCTCAGACATCTTTTTGTGTGTAACGAGTTTTTGGGAAAACAGATTGCTACACTTCACAATTTGGCCTTTTATTTGTGGCTCGTGAAAGAGGCAAGAGCGCATATTGTTGCGGGGGATTTTTACGATTGGAAAGAGCAGATGGTACATCAAATGAATAAACGACGGTAATGTTTCGGCTTACGATCATCGATAAATACATTCTAAAGCGTTACCTGCTTACCTTCTTTGGTATTCTGTTTCTATTTGTACCTATCGGCATTTTGGCTTCTTTGGCTGAAAAAGTGAACAAGATTCTCGAGAGTAAGGCTACTGCAGAAGAGATTTGGATGTATTACGGAAACTTCACCTTGGTTTTGGGCAACATGCTCATGCCCATTTTGCTCTTTTTGGCGATCATTTTTTTCACCTCTAGACTCAGTGCCCGCTCTGAGGTAGTGGCGATTTTGAGCTCGGGCATTTCGTTTCAACGCTTTTTGCGTCCATATCTAATCGGAGCCACCTTCGTAGCTCTGCTCATCTTTTTGATGAGTAATTTCATTGTGCCCAGCGCGAGCGCAGGCTACCATGCCTTTGAAGATACCTACTTTCAAAAAAGCAAAGAAGACCGGCAGATTCGAAATATTTACAACCAAGTTGCTGAAAACGATTTCGTCTACGTGAGCTTTTTTGATCCCGAGCGCTTGATAGGGTATAACTTCACCTTAGAACACTTTGATAAAAGTGGTAAGCTCGAGTATAAAATAGCCGCGTCGAATATTCGATTTATGAAGGCCGATTCAACCTACCGATTGACTACCTACAAGAAGCGGATTTTTGAGGAACATTTCGAGTACGTAGATCAAAAGCGCAGTCTTGACACGGTTTTCGATTTTACTATAGATGATCTCATGCCCGTATCGTATATAGCTGAGACTAAAAATTTAGTTGAACTCAACCAGTTCATTGACGATCAAAAGCGCAGGGGTTCATCTACCGTCAACTCGTACATTCTAGAGAAGTATAAACGATTAGCATTACCGCTATCGGCCTATATTTTGACCTTTATTGCAGTGGCCGTTTCATCGGTCAAGCGCCGCGGAGGGCTAGGTCTAAACCTCGCCTTTGGTATTGCTATTGCCTTTGTTTATATCTTCTTCGATAGGGTCTTCTCTACGCTAGCCGAACAAGCCGGATTTTCTCCACTTATGGCCACCTTGATTCCGGTATTTTTCTTTGCGACAATTGCCGTTTTTCTATTGCAGCGCGCAAAACGTTAATATGTATATTTGTCGTTCCACTAATTTTTAGCTAGGGCCTTTTTTATGGAATATTTAGACTTTGAACTACCCATTAAAGACTTAGAAGAACAGCTTCAAAAATGCCAAATTATTGGCGAAGAGAGCGCGGTTGACGTAACGGAAACCTGCAAGCAAATTGAGAAAAAATTAGCCGAGGCTCGGAAAGAAATTTATGGTAACCTAACCCCTTGGCAGCGCGTTCAGTTGTCTAGACATCCGAATCGTCCCTACACCCTTGATTACGTTCGTGCACTTTGTGAAGGTACTTTTCTGGAGCTTCATGGAGATCGTACCTTCAAAGATGACAAGGCAATGATTGGCGGATTGGGCAAGATTGCCGGACAGTCTTACATGATTATAGGTCAGCAAAAGGGATACAACACCAAAACACGGCAGTACCGCAACTTTGGAATGGCTAATCCAGAAGGATATAGAAAGGCACTGCGATTGATGAAAATGGCCGAGAAATTTGGCATACCTGTACTGTCGTTTATCGACACACCAGGAGCCTATCCAGGTATAGAGGCCGAGGAACGCGGACAAGGTGAGGCCATAGCACGAAATCTGCTCGAAATGGCACGACTCCAAGTGCCAATCATGGTTTTTATTATTGGCGAGGGAGCCTCTGGTGGAGCCTTAGGTATTGGTGTGGGAGACCGCGTCATGATGCTTGAAAACTCATGGTATTCAGTGATTTCTCCCGAATCGTGCTCCTCTATTCTGTGGCGCAGTTGGGAGTACAAAGAAAGGGCGGCCGACGCTCTTAAGCTCACTGCAAAAGACATGAAGAAGATGACCCTTATTGACGAAATTATTAAAGAACCAATGGGTGGAGCGCACACCGATCGCGAATTGATGTTTCAGTGGGTCAAGAAAAAAATTGAAAAGACATACGAAGAACTGGCTGCACTTCCGGTGAAGACACTGATTAAGGAGCGCATGGAGAAGTATGCAGAAATGGGCGTTTATCAAGAATAATCTATGGCTATGACCGAACCTGGGCGTGCTCAGCAACTGCGACAAAAATCAGCTGAAGTGATTTCACTTGAGCGCGGAAAGATTCCGCCTCAGGCCGTCGAGCTCGAGCGCGTGGTTTTGGGGGCCATGCTCATCGATAAAAAAGGAGTAGATGAGGTTATTGACATGCTCAACGAAGAAGTGTTCTATGTCGATGCTCATCAAAAAATCTTCTCAGCAATTCACGAGCTCTTTCAAGAAACCAAACCCATCGACTTGTTAACGGTGTCTAACCTGCTCAAGCAGCGCAAGCAGCACGAAGCCGTCGGCGGAGATTTTTACCTCATAGAATTGACCCGTGGAGTGGGTTCTTCGGCTCACATTGAATACCATGCGCGCATCATCTTGCAGAAATACGTGCAGCGCAGCCTCATTAAGATTTCTACTCAACTCATAGAGGAGGCCTACGAAGACAGTCAAGATGTATTTGACCTGCTCGACCAAGCGGAGGCTCGTCTTTACGATATCACCCAAGGAAACCTTAAGCGTTCGGCCGAATCGGCTCAAGACTTGGTAATTCAAGCCAAGAAGAAGATTGAAGAAATTTCGAATAAAGACGGCTTGAGCGGAGTACCCTCAGGATTCGATAAGCTTGATGAGGTAACTTCGGGATGGCAACCCAGTGATTTGATTATCATTGCCGCGAGGCCGGGTATGGGAAAAACGGCGCTCACCTTGTCTATGGCCCGAAATATTGCGGTCAATAAAGGCTTGCCGGTGGCGTTCTTTTCGCTAGAGATGTCTTCGGTGCAGCTGATTACCCGTCTGATTTCTTCAGAAACGGGGCTCTCTTCAGAGAAACTCAGAACCGGTCGCCTCGAAAAACACGAATGGGAACAGCTCAACGTCAAGGTAAAGACCCTCGAAAAGGCCCCCTTATTTATTGACGACACCCCTTCACTATCGATATTTGATCTCAGGGCTAAGGCACGCAGACTGGCCTCTCAGCACGGCATTAAATTGGTCATCATTGACTACTTGCAGCTTATGACTATTGGCTCTTCTCAGAAAGCCGGAAACCGCGAGCAAGAAATCTCGACTATCTCTAGAAACTTAAAGGCCCTTGCTAAAGAATTAGAGGTGCCTGTAATTGCGCTATCGCAGCTTTCAAGAGCGGTAGAGACTCGGGGAGGGTCTAAGCGTCCTTTGTTGTCAGATTTGCGTGAATCTGGGGCAATTGAGCAAGATGCAGACATCGTCTCGTTTATCTATCGCCCAGAATACTACAAGATTGAGGAGTGGGATGATGAGCAGCAAACACCCACAGAGGGGCAGGCCGAACTCATTATCGCCAAACACCGTAACGGTGGGCTAGATAACATTCGACTGAAGTTTATCGGTTCGCTCGGTAAATTCGAGAATTTAGACGATTCGTTCGGCAGGTTTGAGTTCGAATCGAAGATGAATGATGAGACACCACTTCCGCGTCCGACAAATCCTTTTTCGACAGCGACTGATTTTGAATCAGACGACGATATGCCTTTTTAATTTTTCGGTCTAACGAGATCGTATCAACTCTTCGAGCAGCTGTTCTACGCCTTGAGCGTCATTAGACTGTGTTGTGTAATTAGCAGCCGCTAAAACCTGCTTATGCGCATTGGCCATGGCCACACTATTGGGTGTTAAGGCAAGCATCTCTAAATCGTTATTGTAGTCTCCAAAAACGATTAATTCGTCAGGATTTACTTGGTATCTTTTCATTAGCGTCTCAAGCGCAAAACCCTTATTGGCATTTTTATCGGATATGTCTACCCAGTAATCTCCCGACACTTTCACTTTTAAGGGCCCTTCGTATTCTTGAAAATGCGGATAAATATGCTGTTCACCTCCTTCTTTGTGGTAGAGGGCTAGCTTGAGTATGTCGTCTTGGGTTTGCTCAAGGCTGTCAATAAGCGTGTGTGCCTCGTAGTATTCATTAAGTAGTCCGTGAAAATGCAAATTGTTGCTAAGGGAGTAGGCTGTTTTCTCACTACATAGAATAGATTCTACCTCAGTAAGTTGCTCAAGTTTCTCGAGTAGTGCCTTGAGTTGATGGCGATCCAGTGCCTGTTTGTGTAACACCTGTTCTTGTTCGACGATAAGCGCGCCATTTTCTGAAATAAAACTCATCTGATTCGCAATAGTCTGCAATTTAGACCTCATGCTCGGAAACTGACGACCACTTGCCGCCACAAAGCGGATATCGTGCTGTCTGAGCCCTTCAAACAATTCAAAAAACCGACTACTTACCTGATGGGCAGAATTGAGAAGTGTACCATCCATGTCGGTGACCACCATTTTAATGCGCTTGAAGTCTATCATAGACGTAAAAATAAAACATCCCAAACCAGAGATGGTTTGGGATGCCTAAGATTTGCGGAAAATAAACAGTTACTTAACTTTCTCGACGATTGCTTTGAAGGCCTCAGGCTCATTCATGGCTAAATCGGCAAGCACCTTGCGATTTAGATCGACGTTGTGTTTTTTAAGTGCCCCCATAAACTGAGAGTAAGAAAGACCATGCATGCGGGCACCTGCGTTGATACGGGTGATCCAGAGTGCTCTAAAATTTCTCTTTTTATTTCTGCGGTCGCGATAGGCATAAACTAAGGCCTTTTCAACGGCGTTTTTAGCTACCGTCCACACATTCTTTCTACGTCCAAAGTATCCTTTGGCGAGTTTCATGATTTTTTTTCTTCGAGCTCTTGAAGCTACTGAGTTAACTGATCTTGGCATACGTGTTTTTGTTTTTGTAGTTGGCGATCTTGTAAAAGATACTTGTTAAGGCCAAACTCCAGGGTTAAAAAATACCGACTATCGGACGTTTATTTTAAACGAAGTTGTTCTTTGATGCTGTTCACATCTGAATCGTGAACCAGCCCCGAGTGCGTGAGTTTTAACTTACGCTTCTTTGATTTCTTTGTCAAAATGTGACTTTTAAACGCGTGTTTACGTTTGATTTTTCCAGAACCGGTGAGCGTAAAACGCTTTTTGGCACTAGACTTGGTTTTCATCTTTGGCATGATCTTTATTTTAGTTCCGCAATCTTACTTTTTGGCCAATTTAGGGGCGATAAACATGGTCATTCGCTTACCCTCGAGCTGAGGCATTTGCTCGACTTTTCCAAACTCTTCAAGCTCTTGCGCTAATCGAAGCAACAAGATTTCTCCTTGATCTTTATACACTATCGAACGCCCTTTGAAAAAGACAAATGCCTTAAGCTTTGCGCCTTCTTTTAAAAATTTTTCAGCATGACGCTTTTTAAATTCGAAATCATGGTCGTCGGTTTGAGGACCAAATCGAATTTCTTTAATGATGACCTTGGTAGCCTTAGCTTTAATGACCTTTTCTCGCTTCTTCTGTTCGTAAAGAAACTTTTTGTAGTCAATAATCTTACAGACAGGTGGAACAGCGTTCGGAGAGATCTCTACCAGATCAAGTTCTTGTTCTCTAGCTAGTTCCAACGCCTTTTGTACAGCATAAACTCCTACTTCAACGTTATCGCCAACTAATCTGACTTCTTCTGCTTTGATGTCCCCATTAATGTTGTGGGGGTTCTCCATGCTGCGCCTAGGCTGCGGCTTGGTTCTTTTTCTGCGTATTGCTATGGTTAATCAAGTTTTGGTTACACTTCCTTAAAGGGCTTCACTGCCTTTGCAATGAGTTCGTTAATGTGCGAAGCAAACTCTTCTACACGCATACTGCCCATACTTTCACCACCGTGTTTGCGCACTGAAATAAGCCCTTCGGCCTCTTCTTGTTCGCCGATCACGATCATGAAAGGCACTTTTTTCATCTCTGCTTCTCGAATCTTCTTTCCAACCGTCTCATTTCGAGCGTCAATGAGGGCGCGAATTTCGTGATTTTCTAGCGATTTTAAAACTTTTCGGGCATAATTTTCAAATCGTTCACTTACCGGTAGCACCTCGACCTGAATGGGTATGAGCCAAACCGGGAAGTTTCCGCCTGTGTGCTCTAGCAATAAGGCTATAAACCGCTCCAGGCTGCCAAAGGGTGCCCGGTGAATCATAACCGGTCTGTGGTACTCGTTATCACTACCCTTGTAGCTGAGATCAAAGCGTTCGGGTAGGTTGTAGTCAACCTGAATAGTTCCCAATTGCCATTTGCGGCCTAAGGCATCTTTAATCATAAAATCGAGCTTCGGTCCGTAGAATGCGGCCTCGCCCGATTCAATCACATAATTTAGGCCTTTGTTTTGAGCGGCTTTGATAATGGCAGCCTCCGCCTTGTCCCAGTTTTCTTTTACTCCGATGTACTTCTCTGGTTTTTCTAGATCACGCACACTCACCTGAGCGGTAAAATCGTCGAAACCGAGCGAGCCTAGAACGTAAAGCGTTAGATCGATCACGTTTTCGAATTCAGAGAGAAGTTGGTCTTGGGTACAGAAAATATGCGCGTCGTCTTGGGTGAATCCGCGCACACGGGTGAGTCCGTGAAGCTCTCCACTTTGCTCGTATCGGTAGACCGTTCCGAATTCTGCGAAACGCTTGGGCAGATCTTTGTAACTAAAGCGCGTGGCGTTATAGATTTCACAGTGATGCGGACAGTTCATTGGTTTAAGCAAGAATTCTTCGTCTTCTTTAGGGGTGCGAATAGGTTGAAAACTGTCTTCACCGTACTTCGCGTAGTGCCCTGAAGTGACATATAATTCTTTTTGCCCGATATGCGGAGATACAACCATCTCGTAACCCGCTTTCTTTTGAGCGGCCTTTAGAAAGTTTTCTAGGCGTTCGCGCAATGCTGCTCCTTTTGGCAACCATAGCGGTAAGCCTTGCCCGACCTTTGCCGAGAAGGTGAACAGCTCTAATTCTTTACCTAGTTTTCGGTGATCGCGTTGCTTAGCTTCTTCAATACGCTCTAGGTATTCGGTGAGCTCTTTCTGTTTTGGAAACGAAATAGCGTAAACTCGAGTGAGCTGAGGCTTATTTTCGTCTCCACGCCAGTAGGCTCCGGCTATACTCATTACCTTAAAGGCCTTTACCCAGCCGGTGTGGGGCAGGTGACCTCCTCTGCAGAGATCGGTAAAGCTGCTATGGTCACAAAATGTAATGTCTCCGTCTGTAAGCCCTTCGATTAATTCTAATTTGTATTCATTGTTCTGGGCCTTGTAGTGTGAAATGGCGTCTTTTTTGGCCACCGACCGCATGCTAAAGGCATGCTTTTCTCGGGCAATTTCTAGGGCTTTGTCTTCTATTGCCTTAAAGTCTTTGTCGCTAATGGTGTGCGCGCCGAAATCGACGTCGTAATAAAATCCATTTTCAATCGCCGGCCCTATGGTCAGTTTTATGCCGGGGTAGAGCTCTTCTAATGCCTGGGCCAAAATGTGCGCGCTAGAATGCCAAAAAGCCTTTTTTCCTTCGTCGTCATTCCAGGTGAATAAAACCAACGATCCATCGGTGGTAAGCGGAGTAGAGAGCTCTACGGTCTTGCTGTTGAAACTAGCTGAAAGAACAACTCTAGCAAGGCCTTCGCTAATGGCGCTTGCTACCTCGTGTGGAGTGACTCCTGATTCGAATGCCTTTACAGACCCGTCAGGAAGCGTGATTTTAATCATGGCTTTTCTTTAATAAGTCGCAAAGATAGTTATCTGATGCGCTCACCCAAACTCTGTTTAATGCTTAATTTTGATCCCAATGACCCGCTCGTTTATACTTTCGCTCAAGCCCCTTTACCCCTTTTTATGGAGCGTTTTGGCCTTTACGCCTTTGGTGTTTTTCCCCAAGGGAAGTGTTTTTGAGCGCCTTAATCGACTGCATCATCCGTTTTTAGATCACCTCTTTAGCTGGAGTACCTATCTCGGAGATGCCTCATATGCCGTAGCGTTGCTGCTGTTCTTTTTGTACAAGAAGCCCTTAAAGTGGGCCTTTGGGTTTACCCTTGGTTTCGCCTTTCATGCCCTGTTTGTTCACCTATTTAAGCAGTGGCTAGCCCAAGGATTGCTTAGGCCTTACGGCTACTATTCGTCGCTTTCACAAACTGATCAATTTCACTGGATTGAGGGGATTTCTATGAAGCTATTGAACAGCTTTCCGTCAGGTCATACCACCACAGCCTTCTTTTTTGCCAGCTTTTTTGCTTGTTATTTTTCTAACAAATTTGTGCACCTTGTGTTGCTCTTGTTGGCGTTTTTGGCGGGCATTTCAAGGGTATACCTGG
>JAURFJ010000046.1 GCA_030834365.1 Flavobacteriaceae bacterium
AGCTCAACATGGTAGTGTTCAGCCTGATTCTGATTGCGGTAACTGGGCTATTTGTATTTCTAGGTAGCCTACTTTTTCACTACAGCGCGGTGAATGGCATTTCACTTCCATTATCTAATGGGGTGAGCAAAACCGATCTGCTCTTTCCCGAAATCGCGTTGAATCAGTCTCTAGGGCTGGGCATAGGAATAACCTTTTTCTTGGGGCTAATTGCAGCCGCCTACAGTAGCGCAGATAGCGCTCTTACTGCCCTTACCACCTCTTTTTGCTTAGACTTTTTAAACCTAGAGCGCTATTCAAAAGAAACGCAGATCAAGCGCAGAAAGCAAGTACATCTGGCCATATCTCTAGTGCTGATAGCGGTAATCATCAGCTTTACCTACCTGCTAAGTGACAGTGTGATCGACAGCTTACTCACTATAGCCGGATACACTTACGGCCCGCTCCTAGGCCTATTCGCCTTTGGTATACTGACTTCGTATGAAATCAAAGAGAAGTGGGTGGCTATGGTATCGGTAATTTCGGTAGGCTCGATTGCCTTGCTCGGATCGCTAGATGCGAGCGTGTTAAACGGATACCAACTGGGGTACGAATTACTCCCCTTAAATGGGCTGCTAACCTTTATTGGGCTCTACCTGATTCGCAGACCCGCACCTAAAACCGCATAATTACGCTTCCCCAAGTGAATCCGCTTCCAAATGCAGCTAAGACCACTAGTTCTCCTTCTTTTATTTTGCCCTTCTCCCAGGCTTCGGTGAGCGCTATAGGAATAGAAGCGGCCGTCGTATTTCCATACTGAGTGATATTGTTGTACACCTGATCATCGCTGAGCTTAAACTTACTTTGTATGAATTGTGCGATTCTAAGGTTGGCCTGATGCGGAATGAGCATGTCAATGTCTTCAGGGGTCAATCCGTTATGAGCTAGGCCTTCGTGAATAACCTCCGCAAACCGAACCACAGCATTCTTAAAGACAAACTGACCGTTCATGTAAGGCATATACGAAATATCGTCTGGATCGTTGTCAGCCAAAATATCGCTCACCCATCGCTTACCCATGCCCGGAGCGATCAGTGAGAGTTCTTCAGCATGCTGCCCTTCAGCATGTAGATGCGAAGACAAAATGCCTCTGCCCTCTTGAGTACTTCTCGAAACTATAGCGGCTCCAGCACCATCGCCAAAAATGACCGACACATTGCGCCCTCGAGTAGTCATGTCTAATCCGTGAGAGTGCAGCTCAGAACCGATGACTAAAATGTTTTTATACATCCCCGTTCGAACAAATTGGTCAGCGACCGAAAGGGCGTACACAAAACCTGAACATTGGTTGCGCACATCAAGCGCTCCGACGGTCCCTATGCCCAAATCGCGTTGAACGAGCACACCAGGCCCAGGAAAGTAATAGTCAGGACTAAGCGTAGCGAAAATGATGAAATCAATTTCATCTTTGGAGATCTGCGCTCGTTCGATGGCCTTTTCTGCCGCCTTAACCCCCATTGAGGTGGTCGTGTCTTGGCCTTTAACGGCGAAGCGACGTTCTTTAATACCAGTGCGCTCTTGAATCCACTCATCACTGGTATCCATTAGCTTTGAAAGATCGTCGTTAGTCACCTTGTTTTCAGGAACATAAAAGCCTAAACCTTTAATGTAAGAGGTATGCATATCTGCTATTTTAACTTAAAAAATACGATTAAATCTTAAAGATAGCGCCTAAATGCTTGGGTGTCGACCTTAGCCTTTAGATCATAGAGCAGATTATACAGGCCGAAAAAGGTGCGATTCATGTATAAAAAATGCTGAGAACCCCGATTGGAATTCATCTTTCTAATTTCTTGGTCGTTTGCAAAGAATTCGGCAGCTTTTCCAATGCCCTCCCAAAATTTAGGATCTGAAAAATCAAAGATATCTGCATTGAAAGGGGCCGTAAATAAAGACAACAAATCCCGAAACAATTTAGAGAAGTAGGCCACTTCTCGCGGACCATCTGAGGGCACCAACATTTCTAGTTCGTATAACTTTTCGGTAAATGCCTGCTCGTTATCCTGGGTAGAATGCTTAGCTAATTCGAAGTAGGGAATGTAAAACGAATCAGGAATCACTTTTATACATCTAAAATCGATCACTACGAGCTCATTGTTTTGGTCGATCAAAAAGTTGCCCGGATGTGGATCGGCGTGCACTTTTTTGAGTCCATGAATTTGGTACATATAAAAATCCCAAAGCGCTTGCCCTATCGCATTGGCCTCCTTTGCACTAAAGTTGGTATTCACCCATTGACCCAAAGGCATCCCTTCTACATAGCTCATGGTCAACACCCGCTGAGACGACAGTTCGTCGTAATACTCCGGAAAGTGAATATGCCGCAAATGCGCACAGGCCTCGGTAATCTCCCTACTTTGCTTTAATTCTATGCGGTAATCGGTTTCTTCGAGAAGCTTGTATTCGACCTCTTTGAAGTACTTCTCAGAATCTTTAGCACTCATATTGAACATGCGAAGCGCAATGGGCTTAACCAGTGTCAAATCACTTTGTATACTATCGGCAACCCCGGGATATTGCACTTTAACTGCAAGCGGAATCTGATCTTTGGTGGCTCGATGCACTTGCCCAATCGAGGCAGCGTTGATAGCGGTATAATCGAAGGTGTCAAAGAGTTGCTCGGGGTCACCCCCTAAATAGCGTTTCAAGGTTTTCTTTACGAGCGGAGCAGAGAGTGGCGGAACCGAAAACTGAGAGAGCGAAAAGCGCTCTACGTAGGCCTTAGGTAAGATGTTACGCTCCATGCTAAGCATTTGAGCCACCTTTAAAGCACTACCCTTGAGGTCTTTTAAGGAGTCGTATATATCAGATGCATTGCTTTCATCGAGCTGCAGTTTGGCACCCTCTTTATCGAGCACACGCTGGCCGTAATACTTTAGATAGTTTGCACCCAACTTTACACCGGTTCCTACCAGTTTTGAGGTGCGCTGCAGTTTGGAGGTTGGAATCTTATCGGTTGACTTCACTATGCAGTAAAGGCTTCTTTAAATAGAAACTTTCCAAGGTCAAAGGCATTCTCTAAAGGCGTATTGTCAAACACATCAAAGATGGTGTTCACCGATTTTTCAATCACCACATCTGTCTTCTCAAAACCTTGAGAGCGGTCATCAACATAAAATTTGAGTAGAAACAACAACTGGGCCCATCCGGCTTCAGCGAAAAATCGCTTGTTGTATTTGAAGGCCTCTATCGACTTAGTCTGATTCTCATCTTCAATAAGCGACTCAATAAAGCGCTTGTATTCATTCCTTAGACCTTTTAAGACCTTGAGTTCGGCAAGGTTTTTTTGAGCCCCCTGAAGGGAAAACAATACATATGAGCGGTTAAGGGTAAGGTTCTCAAAAAAGGTAAACAGGTAGCTGAGCACTTTTTCGCGGTTACTAAACCCCTCATACTCACTACTATTCTGAAGCGTAGCTAAAGCGTTATGGTGGAAGGTTTCCCAGACTGATTCAGCAACGGCCTCTAACGATGAAAAATGGCCATAAAAAGTAGCTTCATCAATAGTGAGTTCTTTGCAGAACTTGTACACTGACTTGGGAGCGGTTTCGTGTTCAAGCGAGAAATGGATGTAGGCAGTCAATATAGTGCCTTTGACATCCGTTTTTTCTTTTACAGTAGCCTTTGCCATGAATAGGTGAACTTTGTTTACACAAATTTACAATAAAGTGAACAATGAATACATTTAAATGAAAAGGTAAAAACGCTAAAACGCAGAAAGCGCCCCATCGAAGAATGAAGGAGCGCTTTCAACAACCTAACCAATAAATAAACAAAATCGTTGCTAGCAATTTTCATAGCAAAAATTCCCACAACAGTTCAAATATACATTTTGTTTATTAAAAACAAAAAATAATTAAACATTTTTAAAAATTTTCAAATCGCCTCAAGTGTCAAGTTGTCAGCCAATGAGCAAATGGTACCGTTTTTGAAAAGGAAACACGAAAACACTATAATCTCATGGAAAAAGGAAAAATTAATGTTTCAGTAGACAACATCTTTCCGCTGATCAAGAAATTTCTCTACAGCGATCAAGAAATCTTTTTGCGCGAACTCATATCGAACGCCACCGATGCCACCCTCAAACTAAAACACCTTAGCAGTATCGGAGAAGCGAAGGTCGAATATGGCTCCCCCATAATTGAGGTAAAAGTCGATAAGGAGAAAAAAACGCTTCGCATTATTGACCAGGGTATCGGAATGAGTGAAGAGGAGATTAAAAAGTACATCAACGAGGTAGCCTTTTCCGGAGCGGAAGAATTTCTAGACAAATACAAAGACAAAGCAAAAGATTCGGGTATAATCGGACATTTTGGTTTGGGATTCTATTCAGCCTTTATGGTTGCTGGCAAGGTTGAAATCTTTACTAAGAGTTATACCGATGCCCCGGCAGTGCATTGGTCGTGCGACGGATCTCCTGAGTTCAGCCTAGAGCCACATGACAAGGCTGACCGTGGAACGGAGATTGTGTTGCATATCTCTGAAGATGCCACCACCTATCTTGAGGAATCTACCATTCAGCGACTACTCAACAAATACAATAAGTTCATGCCCATTCCGATCAAGTTCGGAACGCGCACGGAAACCCTTGAAAAACCAGAGGGGGCTAAAGAGGATGATCCGGCACCTACTCAAGAGGTAGATGCCATTATCAACAACACCAATCCGGCCTGGACTAAGGCGCCGGCAGATCTCCAAAAAGAAGACTACAAAAACTTCTACAGAGAGCTCTATCCGATGCAATTTGACGAGCCTTTGTTTCACATACACCTGAACGTTGATTATCCGTTTAACCTCACCGGAATTCTATTCTTCCCGAAACTCTCCAATGATCTTTCTATGCAGAAAGACCGCATTCAACTCTACCAAAATCAGGTCTTTGTTACCGACAACGTAGAAGGAATCGTTCCTGAGTTTCTAACCATGCTAAAAGGGGTTATCGACTCTCCGGATATTCCCCTCAACGTTTCGCGCTCGTACCTGCAATCAGATACGTCTGTAAAAAAGATCACCTCGTACATCACGCGAAAAGTGGCCGACAAGCTTCAAAGTCTCTTCAAAGAAGACCGCAAAGACTTTGAATCAAAATGGAACGACATCAAAGTGGTCATCGAATACGGAATGCTCACCGAAGATAAGTTCTACGAAAAGGCCCAGAAATTTGCGTTGTACCCGACTACCGATGAGGAGTTTGTAACCTATGAAGAGCTCGAAGCGCGCATTAAAGACCTTCACACCAATAAAGACGGTAAAACCGTTATTCTGTACGCCTCGAATAAAGACCAACAGCACGGGTACATTGAACAGGCCAAACAAAAAGGGTATACCGTTCTGTTACTCGACTCTCCGATTGCCCCGCACCTGATTCAAAAATTAGAGGCAGAACTCAAAGACGTTCAATTCGCAAGAGTAGATGCAGATGCCGTTGAGAATCTGATCAAGAAAGAAGAAAGCAAGGTCTCCAAGCTCGACGAAACGCAGCGCACTGAGTTAAAAACCCTAGTAGAAGAAACGGTTAAACCCCTAGGTTACAGCGTTCAGGCTGAAGACCTTAATAGTGACTCACTACCCTTTATGCTCACCGAGCCCGAATTTATGCGCAGAATGAAAGACATGCAGCAGACCGGCTCTGGTGGAATAATGGGAATGGGTTCAATGCCCGACATGTACAATCTGGTGGTGAATACCAACCACCCACTTATTGGAGAAATCTTAGAATCTAAAACCGAGAAGAAGCGCAAGCGACTTGTTCAGCAAGGCGTTGATCTAGCCAGACTTTCTAAGGGTATCCTAAAAGGAAAAGAACTCGCCGACTTCATTGCTCGAAGTGTAGAGATGATCAAGTAGGTTTGGCGCATAAAAAAGGCCCTCCAAAAGAGGGCCTTTTTTACCTTAACAATTAACTAAACTATTGTGCCTCAACAATTTGGCCAACGGCTACTTGTTTGTAAGCTACAACAACCTTATAGTCATCGCGCTGCGCCTTTGAAAAATCAAACGCTTTTTGCACGATTAACTCTCCGTCGAATTCTTGAGTGAACACGAGGTTATTTTTTGAATCTGTAATGCGGATTTCAACAGCATCGAGATCGGCATTTAAGAAGCTAATTACTAATTTCTCTCCCTTTCTAACAAAGGTAGGATCTTCGGTAAGTACATTTTCAAACCCCGCATCTGAAGTGTTCAGCATGGTGACTTTTGAATGAGCAAAAGCTAGTGATACAGAGGCTACTAGTAGCAATGTGATTAAAGACTTTTTCATGACAGTTCGTTTTTTGATGGTGATTGATGGGGCAAATTTACGACCCACTACCCCTTTAGCACTTTTCCTCGGTTGTCTAGTTTATGTACTATTTTAACATTATTTAAATCGAAATGGGCTAAATAAAGTCAATTAAAGGTTAATTTTGTGTGAGAAACTGCTCATAAATCGACTAAATAAACATGCAAAAACTTAATTTTGAGGTAATTACCCCAATTTTTGGTAATTCATTTAAGTTAGAAACCTTTGATGAGTACCACGTCAACCACTATAAGAGCTGGCATTATCACCCTGAAATTGAACTGGTATACATAAATGGTGGGGCGGGAAAAAGACAGATTGGATCGCACATGTCTTATTTCAACGACGGAGATCTCATTCTCATCGGAAAAAACTTACCTCACTGCGGATTCACCGACCGCTTCACCGGCAACAAAAAAGAGACGCTAGTTCAATTCAAAGAAGACTTTCTAGGTGCACAGTTCTTTGAAATTCCTGAGATGGAACTCCTAAAGAACCTCTTTACCCTGGCCCAGCAAGGGCTGGCCTTTCACGGAGAGACCAAGGCTCGAATTGGTCAAGCCATGGAAAACTTAGGAAAATTAGACGACTTCAAACGACTGCTCAGCATTTTGGATATTTTGCATGAACTCAGTCAGTCTACAGAGGTGCACATTCTAAATGCAGAAAAGTTTGCCATTTCAACGGAGGTCAGCGAGCAAAATAGAATCAACAAGATCTTTAATTATGTCAAAAACAACTTTCATCAACCCATACCCCTAGAAACCGTTTCTTCTTTATCGGGAATGACGGAACCCTCATTTTGTCGCTACTTTAAAAAGACCACCAGTAAAACCTTTACTCAATTTGTGAACGAGTACCGACTCGTTCACGCCTCAAAACTACTGGCCGAAAAACAAATGGCCATCAGCGACATTGCTTTTGAGGCCGGATTTCAGAATGTTTCTCACTTTACGCGACTATTTAAGCAGTTCACTGGAATGTCACCTTCTGCCTACAGGCACGAGATGAAAAACATTGTTTCGACCTAATGATTGACCTTTCTATCGGATCGGCCACCTTGCATTACTGGCCCAATTTTCTCTCGCCTGATCAAGCCGACTACTATTTTAAAAAATTCTATGCCGACACTCCTTGGCGCTCAGATAAGGTGGTTGTTTTCGGTAAAGTTTACGACCAACCCCGGCTTACAGCCCTTTACTCGGATAGTCCCAGAAGCTACAGTTATTCGGGGCTAAGGCTCGATTCGCATCCCTTCTACCCCGAACTCAGTGCACTTAAAGAACAGCTCGAAAAACAAGTGGGCCATTCGTTCAACAGTTGCCTATTCAACCTGTACCGCGATGAAAATGACAGCAACGGTTGGCACGCCGATGACGAAAAAGAATTAGGGACGCTTCCGGTCATCGCGTCGCTAAGCCTAGGCGAATTGCGCCAATTTCACCTGAAACACAAAACAGACAAAACCCTAAGACGCAGTGTCGCTCTTGAGCACGGAAGCTTATTGCTTATGGCCGGAAGTACCCAAAAAGACTTCAAACATCAGCTGCCCAAGACTAAAAAAGCCAAAGCCCCTCGTGTCAATTTGACGTTTCGCTTTATCTTTGAGGAGCTATGAGACACCGCAAGGATCTATCCGATTTAAGCACGCAGCACATTGATCGAATTATCGAAATGGCATGGGAAGACCGCACACCCTTTGAGGCCATCACTTTTCAGTTTGGACTAAGTGAACGCGACGTAATTGATCTGATGAGGCGTGAAATGAAGGCCTCTAGTTTTCGCATGTGGCGCGAACGGGTTCAGGGTCGCTCAACAAAACACGCTAAGAAGCGCAGCGATGATGTTTCTCGTTTCAAGTGCAGTCGGCAGCGGCACATTTCAATGAATAAGGTTTCGAAGCGGCGCTAATCAGTTAAAGACCTCGTTTAGAATTTTAGCCAAACGGTATCCGCCCTTCTTGAGCTGTTCGAAAACTATTGGATTATATTCATAACCATAGCGGTAACTCAGCTTATCTCCATTAGTGGCAGAGGCATATACCACCTTTGCCATTTGATGCGACTCTTCAACCCAATCGAGGTAGTTGCCCTCTTGAATAACCATTATCTCTTCCCTCTCGGTTGAGCGCATGAGCTCCTGGGCCAATTCTTCATAAGACATATTGTAGCCGTCTATCAAGTCTGAATCCCATACACGATGCAGATTAGAATTTCGAGAAAACCAACTGACCTGAATGCGGTTTCCGCCCTGGTCTTCAGACCTACCGACATGAAGCGGCTGGTGCAGATCTCCAATGAAGTGAATGAGCAGTTTAAGGTGAAAACTCTTGTCTGATTCACTGCTTTGCTTGTTCGATAGCACCTCAATACATTTCTGAATGCCGTACACAATGTCACCCCTATCGTCGGCGCTGCTAGGGTCATAGGTTTTATCCATGTCGAAATTGACGTAGTGCCAAGGCCCATAGGCATCATATGCCTTATCTGACTTAATCTCGTCGGCAATGGTTGAGGCATAAGCTAAGCTATACCCTTCGAGCAGCGATCTGATTGCTTTTTGGGCGCGTTTATTTAAATGCTGCTCAGCTATCCGCCCTACAACGCGATGGCCCGTTTGACCCCACAGCGACGTATTATACTCGTGAGAAATATCAAGTGAAGATGAGCAGTTTGAGACCGGTGAAGCAAAAGAATTTCCGAAAAATAAGCTACCCAGTATAACGGTGATTAAGGCCAACATAACGGCTACAGATTTTGGGTAAATATAAAAGAAGCATTAGTGAAAGGCCGCAATAGCTCAATTAAGTTTAGATGAATTTCAAATTTTAACATCTCCCAAACTCAAATCTGTTATTTTTGGGGTTTGTCGTCTATGAGAAAGCTTTTATTTATAATCTTGGCCGTCGTTTTTTCAGTCAAAACGGCGCAGGCTCAAGACCGAAAAAAAATCCAAGCGCTATTTAGCGAAGAGCCTTTTGAAATTGACGGAAAGTTGCTAGAACCTCAGTGGCAAAAAGCGCCTACTCAAAGTAATTTCGTTCAAAACTTTCCGACCGACACACTTCCAGCCACCAAAGACACTGAATTCAGAATCTTATACAACAACGACTTTCTATACGTGGGTCTGGTGATGCAAACGCAATCAAATGAATTTGTTACCAATTCGCTTAAACGTGACTTTAGTGCAACTGGAAGCGATAACATAAACATCACTATAGATACCTTTAACGACGGTGTAAACGCTTTTCTTTTTGGTATAAATGCATTTGGAGTAATGCGAGAAGGGCTTATTTCAAATGGCGGCTCACAGAGACAAAGCGATTTCAATTTATCATGGGATGTGAAATGGAGAGGTGAAACATACATAGCTGACCAGTATTACAGCGCTGAATTCGTTATACCTATGAATTCCCTGAAATTTCAAG
>JAURFJ010000047.1 GCA_030834365.1 Flavobacteriaceae bacterium
GCGGTTCACGGCGAACTACCTGACAGCATGAAGGCCTACTTTAACGTAAAAGAAGGTGATTTTTTCGCCTGCGGGCTTTCGATGGTGATTCATCCAAAAAGCCCAATGGTGCCTACCGTACACGCCAATTGGCGCTATTTCGAACTATACGATAAACAGGGAGAATTGGTAGACTCGTGGTTTGGAGGGGGCCAAGACCTCACCCCCTATTACCTTTTTGAAGAAGACGCTCAGCATTTTCATCAGGTGTGTAAGCGCGCCTGCGACGCCCACGATGCCAAATTTTACGAAACCTACAAGAAACAGTGCGATACTTACTTTTGGAACGCCCACCGCAATGAGGCCAGAGGAGTAGGCGGACTATTCTTTGACTACCTCAAACAAACCCCTGAACGCAGCATGCAGCAGTGGTACGACTTTGTGACAGAGGTAGGCAATAGCTTTATCGAGGCCTATGTGCCCATCGTCAGTCGTCGCAAAGGCCTGACTTACAGTTCAGCACAACGCGACTGGCAAGAAATCCGCCGAGGTCGTTACGTGGAGTTCAACCTGGTACACGACAAAGGCACCTTGTTTGGACTCAAAACAAACGGGCGCATAGAGAGCATTCTCATGAGTCTACCCGCGCACGTTCAATGGCGCTATAACCACACCCCAACTGTTGGCTCAGAAGAAGCGCGATTACTTGAGGTGCTCGAACATCCGAAATCATGGGTATAGAAAACACACAAACACTTTCTATGTTTCAGGTAGACGCTTTTAGCGCAGAGCTATTCGGCGGAAACCCAGCGGCCGTATGCCCGCTTAATGCGCCTCTGAGTGCAGAAATAATGCAGGCCATAGCGGCCGAAAACAACCTGGCTGAGACGGCCTTTGTGCGTCTTGACACCCATCCGTTTGAACTGCGCTGGTTCACCCCAACCACAGAAGTTGATCTATGCGGGCACGCCACCTTAGCCACGGCCCACGTGCTTTTTAACCAGGGCTATATAACAGGCGAGAGCATACACTTTCAAACCCTTCGCTCAGGAGTGCTGAGCGTTCAACGCGAAAAACAGCACGCAGGGTATGTGATGGACTTTCCGGCCGACACCCTTAACCCCTCTTCTGTGCTCTCGAGTTGGCATGAAGCCATCGGAGCCCCGATTTTAGAAGCTGCAGAAGGTTCTTCAGACCTCATACTGCGTCTAGACACCCCTGAAAGCGTCAGAGAGGCGGCGCCCGACCTCAGCGTACTCAAACGTTGGCCCTATCGTGGCGTGATTCTAACCGCCAAATCGAGTGGCACATTTGATTTTGTATCCCGATTTTTTGGTCCGGCCGTTGGGGTCGATGAAGATCCTGTAACCGGATCGGCCCACACCAGCCTAGCCGTTTTCTGGGCGGGCAAATTAAAAAAGTCTCGAATGAGTGCCTTTCAGGCTTCATCACGGGGCGGAAATATCGTATGCGAATTAAAAGGCGATCGCGTGCTACTTAGCGGCGAAGCCCGACTCTACTTAAAAGGAGAAATCTATGTACCCCATCATTAGAAACCGCCGACTGCGTCAAAACGCGGCCATAAGGTCGCTTGTTCAAGAAACAACTCTCAGTGTAAACGACTTTATCGTTCCGCTTTTTGTGGTCGAGGGCCATCAAGTAAGAGAAGAAATACTCTCCATGCCCGGGCAATTTCGGTTGAGTCTCGACGAACTAGAGCGCGAAATTAAGACGCTTCATGCACTAGGCTTAAAGGCAGTGCTGCTCTTTGCCAAGGCCGAAAACGCCAAAAAAGACAACAAAGGCACAGAAGCCTTTAACGACAATGGGCTCATGCAGCGCGCCATCAAGGCCGTCAAATACAGCTGCCCCGAAATGTTAGTGTTCACCGATGTCGCACTTGATCCGTTTTCAATTTATGGACATGACGGAATAGTCGAAAACGGCAGGGTGCTCAATGACGAAACCGTCGAAGCCCTCTGTAAAATGAGTGTTTCACATGCTCGTGCCGGAGCCGACTTTGTGGCCCCTAGCGACATGATGGACGGCCGCGTGCTGAAGATACGCCAAGCCCTAGACCAGGCGCAATTCGAAGATGTGGGCATACTCTCATACGCAGCGAAATACGCTAGCGCCCATTACGGACCCTTCAGGGATGCATTAGACTCGGCCCCAGTTGCTGCTTCGAACATTCCAAAAGACAAAAAGACCTATCAGATGGATCCAGCAAATCGCATAGAAGCGCTCAAGGAAGCACTAATGGACCAAGATGAAGGAGCCGACATTTTAATGGTAAAGCCCGGGCTACCTTATCTCGATATCGTTAGAGAGGTTAAAGATCACGTACACCTGCCGGTTGCCGTTTACCAAGTATCAGGAGAATACGCCATGATTAAAGCGGCAGCTGAAAAAGGATGGATCGATTACGAGCCCGTTTTTATGGAACAGCTGCTGAGCTTCAAACGAGCCGGAGCCGATCTAATTGCCACCTATTTTGCCAAAGAAGCAGCCGCTTTACTTAGAGGTCCGTCTTAATCGGCCAAAAAGATCAACTTTTTTAAGCTGATCATTCTTAATACGGATCACCTTAACGCGTTTATCTTCGCGACCCTTGTCGATCTCAAAAATCGTGTGGCGCTTACGACCAATCACTTCTTGAACCACCTCGTCAATCTCTTTGATCGACGAGCGCAACTTCTTGATGCGGCTCTCATACGAAAGATCTTTTTCGTACGAGTTCTGCAGTTCAGGATACTCTACATACTCGGGATACGCATCAACGATTCGCTTCAAAATATAAAAGTCTTCAGAAGAAAGTCGCTGCTGAATGCGTCGCTCATGAGACTGAATGGCTTCATTGAGAACCACAAAACTCTTCGTTCTAAAAAGCGGAATAAGAACCAAAATAGATAGTCCAAACAAGCCGTAGGCCCATTTGGGGAGTTTAGAATCGGCTAGCGAATACTCTTCATACGCCCTACCCAAAAGATCCAACTCGTTCACTACATGATAGCTTGGGTCATTAGTTAACATATTGTGAGCCATTAAAAACCTGCCCGTCCTGCCGTTGTAGGCCAAAATATCGGTATATGATTGCAATCTATTTTTGTCTGCATTGATGTGATGAATAGCCTTCAGATTAGTTAGATCAACGGTCCAAATCCCATGGTTTAAGTAAAGTAATGGAAGGCGATAACCGTTGAAACGTTTGTAATTAGTAAGGGGTACCGTTAAATCACTTGTTTGACTTATAAGGCTCTTAAAGCTCCCAACCTTTACAACTTTATTATTCGAATCAAACATATTGATTTCATACGTCGATTCAATTTTTTCAACGCCTTCTTCAAAAATGGAGTAATCCCCGAACCCCACGTAAATGTTATTCGTAAGGGTATCGTATTGAATAATATTTTTTCGTGTAGGCCTCGGTAACGGCTCTTCAATTGGTTCTACATTCCATTCTCTAAAGTCCTGTCTGAAACTAATCAGTTTATTGCTATAATTGAATTCTCCATAGCCTCCATATGAAAAAATAGTGTCCTTACGAGACACCTTTGACTCTCCAAAGCGACTCATAAATAAATAGGAATTATCTATTCGAACTAGGGTGTCTAATACATTATCGTAACTGTGTACTACACCACCCCCACTAGACACGAAAAATGTGATTGGACCGCGTTCGGCCTTTGCAACCGGCTCCAAGCGATAAACGTCTATGCCGAAATTGTGCTTTCTTGCATTAAATTCGACCGCGTCAGTGGTAAAATATAGGCTGTCATTAGTGATAAATGTAAACCCATCTTCGGAGTCAAAAACAACAAAGCTTTTATTATAAAAAACAGGAGGATTTAAAAGAAGTGTAGTAATGTAAAAAACAAGAAACATACCTGACATTTACTATGAAAATACAGGACAAGTATAGGAATTTATTTCTTGAAATCAATTCTAAAAAAGAATACCAATTGCGCAGACTGAAAAGGCTTAATTTTGGGTAGCGATGAGCTAAACATGATAGAGAAGAAAACCACGGTTTACGAGAGCAGCGTGCTAATAGGCGCCATTTATCGCGATCAACCTCCTGAAAAGGTAGAGGAGTATTTAGACGAGCTAGAATTCTTGACTTATACGGCCGGAGGCGAGGTCAAAAAGCGTTTTGTACAACGCATAGACCTGCCCAACCCCAAAACCTATTTGGGCTCTGGTAAAATAGAGGAGATATCCCAATTTGTTGAAGAAAACGAGATCGGATCGGTCATTTTTGACGACGAACTCACACCCGCTCAGCAAAACAATATTGAAAAGCTATTACGCTGCAAAATACTAGACCGCACTGGGCTTATTCTCGACATCTTTGCGCAGCGCGCCCAAACGAGTTACGCCCGTACCCAGGTCGAGCTGGCACAGTACGAATACCTACTACCCCGTCTAACCGGGCTATGGACGCACCTAGAGCGTCAGCGGGGGGGTATCGGAATGCGCGGGCCTGGTGAAACCGAAATCGAAACCGATAGGCGTATAGTGCGCGACCGCATCGCCCTGTTAAAAAAGAAGTTGTTGAAGATTGACCGCCAAATGGAAACGCAGCGCGGAAATAGAGGGGCATTAGTGCGTGTGGCTCTAGTAGGTTACACTAACGTCGGCAAGTCTACCTTAATGAATGTGATCGCCAAAAGTGAGGTTTTCGCCGAAAACAAACTCTTCGCAACATTAGACACTACCGTTCGCAAAGTGGTTCTTGGCAACCTTCCTTTTTTGCTAAGCGACACGGTGGGTTTCATTCGAAAACTACCCACTCAGCTTGTAGAGAGTTTTAAAAGCACCCTCGACGAGGTGCGCGAGGCCGATCTACTTTTGCACGTGGTAGATATATCCCACGCCCAATTCATGGAGCATATTGAGGCCGTAAATCAGATCTTAAGGGAGATTAATTGTGAGGGCAAACCAACTGTCATGGTTTTCAATAAAATAGATCAATTTAACCCTGAGCCCTTCGATCAAGAAGACCTGACCGTTACCCACGAGGCCAGGCACTTTACCCTTGAAGAGTGGCAAAACACTTGGTACAATAAAATGGGCGACAAGGCCCTATTTATATCGGCGATCAACAAGGAAAATCTCGAACACTTTAAGAAGAGTGTTTACAAGGCCGTTCGTGAAATACATATTACCCGGTTCCCTTACAACAACTTCTTGTATCCCGAGCATTTAGACGACTACAGCGAGCTTGAATCTTAAAGTGGAACAGCCGAGCAGGCCTCTCCATACATCAGTTTTTTAGCGACCTTTTTCAATTCTGCCGCCGCCGTCACATAGGCTTGTGCCACCACGGGCTTGTGGGCACAGCCCTTCAGAA
The DNA here is from genome assembly GCA_030834365.1 of Flavobacteriaceae bacterium. Lineage (GTDB taxonomy): Bacteria > Bacteroidota > Bacteroidia > Flavobacteriales > Flavobacteriaceae > UBA3478. Next base: position 5,333 of record JAURFJ010000047.1, read on the forward strand.
TAACAGGGGCCTCCGCATAAACTGAAAAGTCAACCTTGGCTAAAGCCCTTTCGTAAAGAATAGTCTCCAACAGCTCTAAATCACCCACCACAACGGTGGCTGCAACAGCAGCTAGGGCGGTGGTCACCAGAGAAAAAGTCCATTGAGGTAAAATGGTGTCTGCACTGCAGTACAGAGCAACATGAGCGTCTTGATACGCCGTGAGATCGGCTTGCTTTAGCGCGTGCCGAAACGAGGTTTCCCGCAGCAATTCACCTTCTTCAAACCACTGCGCAATATCTAATCGCATTCTAGGCCCTTCGGTGTAAAGGGTCTCAAGATCGAAGGTTTTGAGCGGGCTATTGGCCACGCGATTTACAATAGGTTCGTCAGAAAGGGCCATGATTACAATAATCCGAGCTCAAGCTTAGCCTCTTCGCTCATGAGTTCTTGGGTCCAAGGAGGATCAAAAGTGATCTCGACCTCAACGTCTTTTATGGCGTCGATAGACTTTACTTTTTCTTCTACCTCAACCGGAAGGGTTTCGGCCACCGGGCAGTTGGGAGAAGTGAGCGTCATTAAAATGCGCACCTCATTATCTTCATTCACCATTACATCGTAGATGAGCCCAAGCTCGTAGATGTCTACAGGAATTTCTGGATCGTAAATAGTCTTCAACACCTTTACAATGTTTTCTCCTAACGCGGCAGTATCTATAGTTTCGCTCATGGCTTAAGGTTCTATTTGGGTTTGATAAGCAACGGCATAAAGCTTGATCTGTTTGATCATGCTTAACAATCCGTTCGCTCGAGTAGGCGATAAATGCTCTTTGAGACCAATCTGATCTATAAAATAGAGCTCGGCATCTAGAATGTCTTGAGGCTTTTGTCCGCTGAAAACGCGCAGCAACAACGCAATGATACCTTTAGTGATAATGGCGTCGCTGTCTGCGGTGAACTGAATGAATTGATCCTCAAGTTCGGCAAACACCCAGACCTTACTTTGACACCCTTTGATGGTGTAATCGTCGGTCTTGTATTTTTCGTCTATCAGTTCTAGCGACTTACCCAATTCGATCATGTACTCGTAACGCTGCATCCAATCGTCGAACATGCTGAATTCGTCGATGATTTCGTCTTGAATTTCGTTGATAGATCGTGGGTTATTCATCTGATTTATAGCTGTTTATTGCAACATGTTAACGGCACGTTTAACCGCCTCTACTAAGATATCGATTTCTTCTTTGGTGTTGTAAAAGGCAAAGCTCGCTCTAACCGTTCCGGGTACCTCAAAGTGGTTCATGACCGGTTGGGCACAGTGATGCCCTGTTCTCACGGCGACTCCTAGCTTGTCGAGAATGGCCCCTATGTCATACGGATGCACAGCCCCCACATTAAACGATATCACCGAAGCCTTTTGAGCCGCCTCACCAATGATGCGCAGCCCTTCAATCTTTTTGAGTTCGGTAGTGGCGTATTCAAGCAATTCGTGTTCGTAGGCCGCAATGACGTCAAAGCCTATTTGATTCATGTAGTCTATGGCCGCTCCAAAGGCGATGCCTCCGGCAATGTTTGGGGTTCCGGCTTCGAATTTATGCGGAAGCCCTGCATAAGTGGTTTTGGCAAAACTCACCTCGACGATCATCTCTCCGCCACCCTGATAAGGAGGCAACTTTTCGAGCCATTCGCGCTTGCCATAGAGCAAACCCACTCCAGTAGGCCCACAAACCTTGTGGGCAGAGAGGGTATAAAAATCAACGTCTAAGGCTTGCATGTCGGCTTTAAAATGAGGCGCCGCTTGAGCCCCGTCAATCAAAACTGCCGAACCCACTGTGTGTGACTTGTCGATTATTTCTTTTATGGGATTAATAGTCCCAAGTGCATTGGATACGTGGTTGCAAAAGACCACTTTAGTGCGCTGGCTCAACAACTGGTCGAAGGCCAGCATGTCGAGCTCTCCAACGTCATTCATCGGAATGACCTTGAGCAGGGCTCCTGTCTTTTCGCAGAGCATCTGCCACGGAACAATATTTGAATGGTGCTCCATTTCAGAAACCAACAGCTCATCGCTTGCCTTCAAAAAAGGTTCGAAGCCCGAGGCGACTATGTTTATCGCATGGGTCGTTCCGGCTGTAAAGATGATCTCGGCGGCTTCTTTTGCATTCAAGTGAGCCCTTAAGGTTTCTCGGGCCTTCTCATAGGCTTCGGTCGCCTCTTGAGACAGCGTGTGCACACCTCGGTGAATGTTGGCGTTGTACCTGCTGTAGTAATCTACAATGGTGTCTATTACCTGAATGGGCGTTTGAGAAGTGGCCGCATTATCGAAATAAACCAGCGGCTTTCCGTTTACCGTGCGTTTCAGTATCGGAAAGTCTTTGCGGATGGCCTCAACATCAAACGTGTGTGTCTTCATAGATTGATTTATAGGTCGAACCCAAGTCTGACCCCTAATTTATCGGCAATCACCTGTTTAACCCGACGCTCTAGTGCCACATTTTTAACCGATTCGAGCACGTTGTTGGCGAAGGCATACATCAGCAGCGCGCGCGCCTCTTTCTCGGGGATACCTCTAGATCTTAAGTAAAACAAGGCCTCATTGTCGAGCTGACCAATGGTACAGCCGTGTGAACAGCGCACGTCATCAGCAAAGATCTCAAGCTGCGGTTTGGTGTTTATAGTCGACTTGTCGCTAACAAGCAAGTTGTTATTCTGCTGAAAGGCGTTGATTTTTTGAGCAATCTGATCGACGATGATCTTCCCGTTGAACACACCTACAGAACGGTCGTCGTAAATACCCTTATAATCTTGATGGCTCTCGCAATTGGGCTGTGCGTGGTGCACCAGCGTAAAGTGATCTATGTGTTGTCGCTCTGAGGCCAAGGTAACACCCTTTAAAATCGAATTACAGTGCTCTCCGTTCTGGTAAAAATTGAGGTTGTTACGAACGACTTTGTTTCCAAAAGACAAGGTGTGAACCCGCACTTCGCTACCCTGCTTTTGATCGATATAGGTATTGTCAATGAGCGAGGCGGTTTGGTGATCGTTTTGAAATTTGTAGTAATCCAGAATCGCATTCTTTTCAGCAAAGATCTGGTCACCGAGTTGGTAAAGGCCTCGATCGGAGCTAGGGCCTGATGCCGCTCAATGATTTGCGCCTCTGCACCTTCTTCTAATACAACCAGGTTTCGGGGCTGAAGCAGAATCTGCGGAGTGTTTCCCGTTGCAAAATGAACGATTTCGATGGGCTTAAGGGGTGCCTTTCCTTTAGGAATAAAAATATAGGCTCCCTCATTAGCAAAAGAGGTGTTCAAGTTGGTAAGGGCATCTTTCGAGTTGGCCACCTTGTTGAAGTAGGCGTCGATGACATGCTTGTATTTAGGCTTTTCAATGGCGGCGCTAAAGAGGCAAACATCGACTCCGTCGTGGGTCGTCTCCGATAGAAAAGAGCTGTACTGCCCATCTACAAAAACAATTTTAAAGGTGTCCATTTCGTGCAAGAAGTACTGACGCACGCTGGCGTATTCTAAAGCGCACTTGGCCTTCGGAAAGATGCTGTAATCAGTGGCCAGCAACTCTTGAAGGGAGGTGTACTTCCAAGCCTCTTGTTTCTTAGTCGGAAACCCTTGCTGTTCAAAGCGCTTGAGGGCCTCGGTGCGGATTTCGTGAACCGGATCGTTCACGTTCACTAGGTCTTCGAACGCGATGAATGACGATAAGAGCTTATCTGTAAAATCCATACCTAGTCGTTTTCAGTTTTTGATCCAATCGTATCCCTTAGCCTCGAGCTCTTTCGCGAGCTCTTTAGTGCCCGACTTCACGATGCGTCCGTTATAAAGCACGTGAACATAGTCTGGAACAATATAATCGAGCAGACGCTGGTAATGCGTAATCACTACGATGGCGTTGTCTTTATTTTTGAGTTTGTTGACCCCGTTAGCCACAATGCGCAGGGCATCAATGTCTAGCCCTGAGTCGGTCTCATCGAGAATCGCAAGTTTGGGCTCGAGCATAGCCATTTGGA
>JAURFJ010000048.1 GCA_030834365.1 Flavobacteriaceae bacterium
TGCGATTGACCTTGGAACCGCCAATACGCTGATCATTCACAATGGAAAAGTGGTAGTAGATAGCCCTTCTATCGTGGCGCGCGATCGCATGTCGGGAAAGATTGTGGCTGTAGGTCAAGAAGCCAACCTGATGCAGGGTAAGACCCACGAGAACATCAAAACCATTAGACCTCTTAAAGACGGTGTAATCGCCGACTTTGACGCCTCCGAGAAGATGATCGGAATGCTGATCAAGAGCGTTCCGGCCTTACAGAAAAAATTATTTCCGCCCTCGCTGCGCATGGTCATCTGTATTCCGTCTGGAATCACCGAAGTGGAAATGCGTGCAGTAAAAGAATCGGCAGAACGCGTAAACGGAAAAGAAGTCTACCTCATACACGAGCCCATGGCTGCAGCCATTGGTATCGGCCTAGACATCATGAAGCCAAAAGGAAACATGATCGTCGACATCGGAGGAGGAACCACCGAAATCGCCGTAATCGCTTTAGGTGGAATCGTCGTCGACCGCTCGGTTAAGATCGCCGGAGACGTATTCACCAATGACATCATCAACTACATGCGCACCCAGCACAACCTCTTCATCGGAGAGCGCACAGCTGAACGCATCAAAATAGAGTGTGGTTCGGCTACCGACGAGCTCGACAATCCGCCAGAAAACCTAGAGATTCAGGGTCGAGACTTACTCTCAGGAAAACCCAAACAAATCGTGGTGAGCTTTAGAGAAGTCGCCAAGGCATTAGACAAGTCTATCGTGCGTATCGAAGAAGCCGTAATGGAGACGCTTTCTCAGACGCCGCCAGAGTTGGCCTCGGACATTTACAACTCAGGTATTTATCTAGCCGGTGGTGGTGCCATGCTTCGCGGACTCGATCAGCGACTCTCTTCGAAAACCGACCTTCCGGTTTACATTGCCGAAGACCCTCTTCGCGCGGTCGTTCGCGGAACCGGAATCGCATTGAAGCACCTCGAGATCTATAAAACCGTGCTCATTCAATAATGGGAAAACTTCTCGCTTTACTTATCAAATGGCGATCTGAAGTTCTTCTTGTTTTTCTACTAGCGACAGCACTTGCCCTTACCGTTACTCAAAGCAGTCACCAAAAGGCAATCTGGCTCAGTTCTTCAAATGCACTCTTAGGTCGTCTTCACGCCTTCAAAACCTCTTCGACCGAATACTTTTCGTTAAAGAAACGCAATCAAGAATTGCAAAATGACAACGCGGCGCTGCGCGCCGCGCTCTACCAAGCACAGTTTGAAAAGGCCCTACTAGACGGGTCTATGCGCCTAAGCGACAGCCTAACACCCTATGCCGTAATACCCGCCAAGGTGGTCAAAAACAGTGTGCTACGCGAGCGTAACTACCTTACCTTAAACAAAGGCACTCAGCAAGGAGTTTACCCAGATATGGCTGTAATTAGCGACCAAGGGGTCGTAGGTATTGTAGAACAGAGTGCCGATAATTTTTCAACGGTGATCTCGCTGCTTCACGAAGAGAGCAGCATCAATGCAGCTATAAAAGGCACTAATTATTTCGGATCACTAGTGTGGAACGGTCAACGCTTTGACCGCTGTCAGCTTTACGACATTCCCAAAACAGCCGATATTCAGATTGGAGACAGCATTGTTACCGGAGGCATGTCGAGCATCTTTGCTCCGGGAATTCTCATCGGTCAAGTGTCTCAGTTCGCCATCGGACAAAACAGCAGCTTTTACACCATAGAGGTGAGCCTGTCGAACAATATGGCCAACCTCTCTCAGGTATACGTCATCGACAACCGTCTCAAAGAAGAACGTCTAACCCTAGAATCGCAAAGCAATGACTGATTTTAGCCCGCTAGCCGTTCTTCGCTTTTTGGCACTATTTGCCGTACAGGTTTTTATTTTCAACCAGATTCATTGGTTCGGAAGTGTCTCACCAATGGTACTCGTACTTTTTCTTTATTGGACCCCCATCGACCGTGATATCTTAATCACAATGATAGGAGCATTCGCTTTAGGGCTAATTACCGATGTCGCCTCAGACACAATGGCCTTTCACGCTATTTCACTCACCGTAGGGGCTTATCTACGCCCTTCAATACTGCGACTGAGCTATGGATCAAGTGTGAGCTTTCACACCGACAGTCAGTTCAGTGGAACCCTGGGTCAAAACCTGCTGTACCTTTTCTATTTGCTGCTCATACACCACCTGCTCTTCTTTACCGTTGAGATTTTTGAACTGAGCAGTGCTTTCGTAATTTTGACAAAGACTGCTATTCATCTGCCCTTTAGTTTTTTAATTGTGGCGTTGATTGCGATTCTTTTTTCATCCCAAAAACGCTAAGATGTCTCGCTTTCTGTTGTCATTCTCGGTCATACTGGTAGGTGTGCTCTTCATCGCACGCCTTGTTAATCTGCAGCTCTTTTTTAAGGAGTCGACTTTGGCCGAGTCTGATCCGGCGATTACCAAAGAATTTATATACCCCGAGCGCGGATTCATCTACGATCGCAACAACGAACTGTTGGTCTCTAATCAAGTGGCCTACGACGTCATTGTGATTCCGAGTGCGGTCAAGGAGTTAGACACCCTGGCGTTTCTTCAGCTACTCGATTTAGACCAAGAGCTATTCGAACAGCGTATGAAGCGAGCCGAGAATTACTCGCGAAGACTACCCTCTGTAATTGTATCTAGCTTATCTAAAGAGCGTTACGCGGTTCTTCAAGAAAAACTCAGACGCTTCGAGGGCTTTTTCATTAGAAAAAAATCACTACGATCGTATCACACAGCCGCCTCAGCTAATGTGCTCGGATACATAAGCGAGGTCAACCCAACCGACATGCGTTCAAACGCGTACTACATTGCCGGAGAAAACATAGGTCGCACCGGAATCGAGCGCCAATACGAAGAGCTGCTCCGAGGCAAAAAAGGGGTACGCTATATTCAGAAAGACCGCTTTAACCGCGAGATCGGATCGTATCAAGACGGAGTCCTTGACAGCCTCCCTACCATGGGTGAAAACTTGCAAATCACTATCGACAAGACGCTTCAAGAGTACGGCGAGCTACTAATGAACGGCAAGCGGGGCGGAATCGTTGCCATAGAGCCGTCAACCGGAGAAATTTTGAGCATGATCAGCGGCCCCACCTATGACCCCTCGCTGCTAGTGGGGCGCAAGCGCTCCAAAAACTACACCGAGCTCTATTACGATAGCCTAGCCCGACCCACCTGGGATCGCTCTATACTGGCCGAGCCCTCGCCCGGATCGCCCTTCAAAGCCCTCAACGCCCTGGTAGCCCTGCAAGAGGGCATTATTAACCCAAAAACAACGGTAACCTGTTATGATGGGTTTTTCGTCTACGGTGACAAGCGCGGATGCCATTGTGGAGGTGGTGTTCGCGACCTCATTTCAGGCATACACCACTCGTGTAACGCTTTTTTTGCAGAGACCTTCAGATCGTATTACCGAAATTTCGAATCTACCGCTGAGGCACACGACCGCTGGACAGCACATATGAAGAGCTTTGGCCTTGGAGAATTTTTGGGAGTCGATCTGCCTACGGGAAGACCCGGCCGCATTCCAGACACCGAATACTACGATCGGGCCTATGGCCCGAATCGATGGGTCTCGACCTATATCATTTCTAATGCTATCGGTCAAGGAGAGGTTGCGGCCACTCCGCTACAGCTAGCCAATATGACCGCAGCTATAGCCAATCGCGGATTTTTCTACACCCCTCACCTTTTGCGTTCAGTCGACGGAAGACCTGTAGTAGATCTTATTCCGAGCTTCACACAAAAGAGGCAAACAACCATAGACCCCAAGCATTTTGAGCCTGTAATAGAGGGTATGAGCAAAGTATATACAGAAGGGACGGCCCGTTACCTGCAAGTAAAGGGCATTACTATAGCAGGTAAAACTGGAACGGTAGAAAACTTCACACGCATTGATGGCAAGAAGACCCAGCTAACCGATCACTCGGTTTTTGTGGCATTTGCTCCAGTAGAAGATCCGAAGATAGCGATCGCCATTTACATTGAGAATGGGTATTACGGGGCGCGTTATGCGGGTCACATTGCCTCGCTCATGATTGAAAAATACCTAAAGGGTAGTATCAGCAGAACCGATCTGGAAGCACGCATGCTCAACAAAACACTCGAGCACGAATACGCCAAGCCCTATAGCGGCAAACCCTTTCAAATAAACGAGTATGCGTGGTAGCTTCTTGCTCTTTAGAATCGATGGGCTAAGCATGCTGCTCATTCTAGCGCTCACCACCTTTGGCTGGTTCACAATTTACAGTACCACACTTGAAAACGACAGTTCAACCGCCCTACTCGACCTAGGGACCTACCACGGAAAACAACTCTTTTTTGGACTCTGCGCGGTAGCAGCCATGCTGCTTTTGAGCTTCGTTGACGAACACCTGATCAAACGCTATTCAAGCGTGAGTTACCTAGTCGGAATCGCTCTGCTATTGGGCCTCTTTGTTTTTGGGAGAACTATCGCCGGATCTACTTCTTGGTACGATCTAGGCCCGCTTAACTTTCAGCCCTCTGAGCTAATGAAGCTGCTGACAGCCCTAGCTATGGCCAAATACCTAAGTGACACAGGAGTAAGCTTAAAAGCAGGTATACATCAATTCTATGCGGTACTGATTATTGTTGTTCCGGTACTACTCATTGTGCTTCAGCCCGATCCGGGAAGCGCCCTAGTTTATTTGGCGCTGTTCTTGGTGTTGTTTAGAGAGGGGCTTCCGCTCTACTATCTAGCCGCTGTGGTATTTACCTTATTAGCATTTAGCCTAACGCTGATTTTTGGTTTGAGCACCATGCTTATAAGCGCGGCACTGCTGTTTGGATTGTATTTTCTGCTACGGCCTAAGAAACAGCGCCCTCCGCTGTACTTTGATTTGCTATTTCCGGCACTTCAATTTGCCGTAATAGCCCTAACCCCATGGGCTTTTAATTCGGTATTTAAGCAGCACCACCGCGATCGCTTTTCGTTGTGGTTGGGCTTAGAAAAAAACGCCGAAAAGTTACTTGAGATCAAACAGAGCATTGGGTATAACACCTATCAGGCCGAACAGGCCATCGCATCGGGTCGCTGGTGGGGTAAGGGATACCTGCAAGGTACACGCACCAAGGGAGACTTTGTACCCGCCCAGCATACCGACTACATCTTTAGTTCAGTAGGCGAAGAGTGGGGGTTTGTGGTGAGTGCTCTAGTAGTGCTTTCATTCGTCGGACTACTGCTTCGCCTGATCGTACTTGCAGATCGGCAAAAATTGGCCTTTCATCGCATTTACGGATACGGGGTGATCTCGATTTTATTTATTCACTTTACCATCAATATTGGAATGGTGCTCGGAATGCTTCCGACCATCGGAATTCCGCTGCCGTTTTTTAGCTACGGCGGATCAGGTCTATTCTTCTTTATCTTGATGTGCTTCATCTTTCTCAAGATGGACGCCAACCGCCACAAGACCCACTTTAATTAACCCTTTACCGTGTTTCTGACGTAGGTGAACTGCTTCAAGTCTTTGAGCACGTTTACCGCCTCCTCAACGTATAGGTCTCGGGCTAATTCTCTGTGCCAGCGATTACGCTTTTCTCTCAGAATGGAGTCCTTTAGAAATAGTGCCTCTTCGTACTTCAGCGAACTGAAGTTTAGTTTAGAGTCGTAGGTGTCCAATTTTTTGAAGCGATCGGTGCGTTGACGTAGCTCCTCCTTCTCCTTGCGGTACTCTTCAACGCCTAAAAAGGCCGTCTTGTCGTCACGTTGCTGCTTAATCCACCGAGCCTCCTCTTCAAGCAAAGAAACATACTCATTAGCCTTAAGGCGCTCGTTGCTGTTGCCGATTACGCGTTCGAAATCGATCTGTTTGTTCCAAGGCTTAAAGGGGGCAGGATCGATCTGATCCCAAGCAAGCGGATTGTCTTGGTCCCGCTCTCCTATATCTACATAGGCATAGCGATCGGGCATGACGATATCACTAGATACGCCCTTAAGCTGAGTTGATCCGCCGTTTATGCGGTAAAATTTTTGAGTGGTCAACTTCAAGGCCCCAAGATCACCCAAATCATTCGAGCGAATGATGTTTGAGAGTGGAATCACGTTTTGTACCGTGCCTTTTCCATAAGTGCGCTCACTGCCCAAAATGATAGCCCGCTTGTAGTCTTGCATGGCAGCGGCCAATATTTCTGAAGCCGAAGCCGATAATTCGTTTACCAAAATCACTAGTGGGCCGTCATACAGCACCGAAGAATCCGTGTCTTTTTGAATCTCTCTGCGGTTACCAGAGGCCTTTACCTGTACGATAGGGCCCTCTTCGATAAAGTATCCGGCCATGTCGACTACGGTCTGAAGCGATCCGCCTCCGTTATCGCGCAGATCGAGAATGATTCCCTCTACATTTTCTTCTTTGAGGCGCTCAATCTCAGCCTTTATATCGGTGGCTGCATTGCGCTCGCTATAGTCTTCAAAGTCTACGTAAAATTTGGGGAGGTTGATGATCCCGTATTTGTATTCGTCATCGACAATGGTTGCACTCTTAGCGTAGCTCTCCTCTAACTCAACCACGTCTCGCACTATAGAGATCTCTTCGATGTTACCCGTGACCCGCTTAACCGTCAAGAAAACGGTAGTGCCTTTTGGCCCCTTGATCAGCTTAATTGTGTCGTCTAGTCGCATCCCAGTAATTTCAACCGGCTCTCCTGATTCTTGTCGCACCTTGGTGATCTCATCGCCCACCTCTAGGGCTTTTGCGCGCCAAACCGGTCCGCCTGAAATGACCTCGGCAATAAAGGTACCTTCTGGTTTTTTCTGTAAGCGTGCTCCGATTCCCTCAAACTTTCCAGACATAGAGATGTCGAATACGTCTTTGTCAGAAGGCGCCATGTAATTGGTGTGCGGGTCGAAAGTTTCAGCCACCGCACCAATGAACGTAGAAAAGTAGTCGTCTCGCTCCAATTCATCTAAAAAGCTGTAGTAATCGTCTAGCGTCTTAAGCAGCTCTTTTCGGGCCTCTTCTTCAGCCCCTTTTACGACTTTGGCGTCTACATTTTCAATAGCTACCTCTAGCGATTTAGCCTGTTTTTCGATTTTGGCATCGTAGGCCGGAAGCAAATTCAGCGTGAGTTGGTCTATCCAGCGTTCTTCGAGTTGTTTTTTGGTCTGCACGAAATCAAGGGCGTCGTAATCGACTGCTATCTCGCGAGATTTAAACTTGATAGGCTTAGAAAGAACGTCTTGGTAGAGCCCTTTAGACTCCTCAACACGCACTAACAACGTTTCGTAAACCAGATCGAAAAAATCGAGCTCTTTGTTCTTGAGTTGGTCATCAATATCAAGCTTGTAGGCTTCAAATTTGGAAATATCTTCTGCCAGAAAATAGCGCTTGAGCGGATCTAAGCCCTCGATAAAACGGTCAAAGATCTCAGCCGAAAAAGTATCATCAAGCTCTTTAGGGCTATAATGACCCTTTTCTAAGACATAGGTGATCAGATCAATAAGAAGCTTGTCTTTATTGTCGGTCTGAAAATTATTCGATTCGGTGAAGCTGCACGAGGCAAAAGCGAAAACCAGGACAAAAAGCCCTAATACCACATTCTTTTTCATACTACAAAGCAGTCTTTTAGCCTTCTAAGTTACTGAAAATGGCTCGTGCAAACCCAATATTCTCGCTACATTTGGAATAAAATTAACAGCTTGAAGAAACCTTTAATTCTCGTTTGTAACGACGACGGAATTACCGCTCCAGGTATTTTAAACCTCATCGAAAGCGTCAAAGACCTGGCCGATTTGGTTGTGGTCGCCCCAGATAGCCCCCAATCGGGCATGGGACACGCCATTACCATAGACAGCACCCTTGAGGTCAATAAGGTGCAGCTCGACTCTAGCCTCGCGGCTATTCCGGCCTACTCCACTAGTGGTACTCCGGCCGACTGTGTAAAACTTGCCTTACACGAGATTCTCGATATGAAACCCGATTTGTGCATCTCAGGTATCAACCACGGGGCCAACTCGTCTATAAATGTGATTTACTCGGGCACCATGAGTGCCGCCATAGAGGCGGGGGTAGAAGGGATCCCGGCCATCGGCTTTTCGTTGCTCGATTTCTCGTGGAACGCCAATTTCAGTGCCTGCCACAGCGTGGTGCGCACCTTGGTGTCTCAGGCCCTCGAAAAAGGCATACCCGAAGGCACCGTGCTCAACGTGAACATTCCGAAGACCGACGGAGCTCCTGTCAAAGGCATCAAGGTTTGCCGACAGGCACGCGCCAATTGGAAAGAAAAATTCGACAAGCGCATCAGCCCCTCGGGTAAAGAATACTATTGGCTCACCGGAGATTTTGTGCTACTTGACCAAGGAGAAGACACGGACATAGCAGCCCTTGAGGCCGGATACGTCTCGGTCGTACCCACTCAATTTGACCTAACCGCTTACCACAGCATGACCCATGTGAATTCATGGGACCTCAAGCTGTAAACACCGCTTCGCTGCAGGCATACTGCAGTGGATTGCGCTATCTTTGAGACAGCTTTAAGTTCATCTCGTTGAAATACTACCTCATAGCCGGTGAAGCCTCAGGCGACTTACACGCCTCTAACCTGATCAAGGCCCTTTCGAAGATCGATTCAAAGGCCTCGTTTAGGGCAATGGGCGGAGACCTCATGCAAGCCAGTGGTGCAGTACTGGATTTTCACTACAAGCACATGAGTTTTATGGGGTTTTTTGAGGTCGTTCGACACCTCTTCACCATAAAAAAACGCCTTAGCGACTGCAAGTCTGAGATTCGTTCTTTTGAGCCCGACGCGCTTATTCTCATTGATTTTTCAGGCTTTAATCTGCGCATCGCCAAGTGGGCCAAGAAGGCCGGAATTCTGGTGCACTACTACATCGCTCCCCAGGTTTGGGCCTCCAGACCAAAACGCGTTGAGGCCATCAAAGAAAATGTAGATCACCTATACGTCACCCTACCCTTTGAGCCCGAATTTTATACAAAGC
>JAURFJ010000049.1 GCA_030834365.1 Flavobacteriaceae bacterium
GTGGGCTCATCCGCCAGAAGCACTTTCGGCTGAGAGGCCATCGCACGAGCAATGGCTACGCGCTGCTTCTGCCCTCCAGACAATTCACTAGGAAGGTGCTCGGCCCAAGGTTTTAAACCTACGCGCTCCAGGTAATCCAAAGCCATTGCATTGCGTTCTTTTCGCGCCAAACCTTGATAGTATAGCGGCAAGGCCACATTGTCTTTCGCTGTCTTGTAATTGATGAGATTAAATGACTGAAAGATGAAACCTAAAAATTTGTTGCGGTATTCGGCAGCTTTAGTCTCATTGAGGCCCTGAATAGGTACTCCATCAAGCGTGTAAGAACCTTCATCGGCCTCATCAAGCATTCCTAAAATATTCAAGAGCGTAGACTTTCCAGAACCTGAAGAGCCCATTATAGCGACAAGCTCCCCTTTTTTAACAGAGAAGTTTATCCCCTTCAACACGTGGAGCGAATTACTCCCCATCTTGTACGATTTATGCAAATCTTTAATCTCAATCATTGAAGAAAGCCGGTTAGGCACTTTTATTTGACGACAAAGATGCGAATTTGTTACAGTACAGACCCAAATGATATGTTAAATCAGGTAGTTAGCCCTTTTGGTTTAATACACATAAACACCCCAGTCCATAGCGTAGCGAAGGTTTTCTTTCGCACACGGACAAGCTTTCCAATTGCCGGATCCATGACCATTAGCCATGTATCCCTTGATTCATAAACGTCTAGAAAGTTCATACGGAGATCCTGTACATTCAGAAAGAATGAGTCCGTGCAAGCGCTCAAGGCGCTTAAGATTTTTAATACTGTTCATGATGAGATAATTAGTTATTGGTCGAAACTATCTCACTATTAGTATTTTAAAAAAAGTTTATAAGAGGCTTTTATAAAAGCCCACGCAAATTAAAAAGGTGCAATTTATTTGGCTTTAGAGGCGCTCAATTTTCGATAGACCGCGTAAAAAACTACGCCAACAAGCAGGTATGGTAAGGCCATCAGGTATACAATACCGTTGTTTATACCCTCTGCAACCGAAGTATCTGTATTACTCTCTAGAACGGCTCTACACATCGCGCATTGGGCAGACGATGAGCTCACTGAAAATAGAGTTATGAGTACAAAAACAAGGCTAGTGCGCATAGTATGGAGAGATCATGAGGTAAACTACTACACCGGTTACAGCTACATAGAGCCAAATAGGAAAAGTATAGCGCGCCAATTTTTTATGTCGTTCATACTCTCCTAAAAAGGCCCTGAGATAGGTATGCAACACAAATGGAATAACTACTATAGACAAGGCTATGTGACTGATGAGTACTGCGTAGTAGAGGTAGCGAATAGCCCCTTCACCTCCAAAACGCGTAGAATCGGAGGTCATATGATACGCCACATACATCACTAAAAAGGCGACTGAGAACACAATAGCAACATTCATTAATTGATTGTGCAACTGACGATTACCCCTTTTTATCGCCCATAGAGCAGTGATTAAAAGCACAGCAGTGAGGCCATTAATGGTCGCATAGATAGGCGGAAGAAAACTCAAGGGTTCCACATTAGGAAGGCGCACTCCAAAAAGGATGGCCACCACAATCGGAATGAGGGCCGAAATAATGTTTATTCCTAGGCGGGCTTTTTTAGCTTCAATGGTTGCCATGCGTCTCTTTAATTAAACGGTTAATATCTTCGGTAAGCAATGTAATCTGCTCTTCCTCTCCATTCTCATCTATCTTTTCTTCAGGAGTAATCGTTGCCCTGTAGTAAATCAAGGGGTTTCCAAAACCGTCTGTGCTCGATCTCAAGTAGCCATTGGAATCGATTAATGCAAAAAGGCCAGAATGCTCAAAACCACCAGGCGCCTCATCGTCTTCTTTGGCAATCATAAAGAATCCATCTCTAGCCAACCCATATACTTCTTCGACAGGGCCGTTGAGTAAATACCACTGCTTGGTAGCCGCATTGTATTTTTCTTTGTAAACCGCAAGCCGATCTACCGTATCATACCTAGGATTAATAGAAATAGACACAAACTGAACGTTTGGGTATTCGTTAAAAGTATTGGCTAACCGACTCAAATTTGAGCTCATTATAGGGCAGATTGTCGGACAGGTAGTGAAGAAAAAATCCACTACGGTTATCTTACCCATTAGGCTTTCAGCAGAAAAAGCGTTGCCTTTTTGATCGACAAAGTCAAAATAGGGTACTTTTCTGGGACCGTCTTCCCCCATGATATAGCTGAGTTTAGACTCAGAATACATGACATCTTGAGTCATGGCCATACGATTTATGTCTACGACTTGATCGCTTTTCAGCCTTTTGGCAATAGAGGGTGTCACAATGGTCCCGAAGATCAAAACGATCGCCGAAATCCAGAGTATGGTCATCTTTCGCGAATGCTTATGGGTTGTTGGCATTGTTCTTTTTTAGGGCAAGACGGTATTCAGCAAGTACGATCTTCATGTCGTCTTCCATTTTATTGTTTAACTCTGCAACCGAGCGCATATCGTAAGCGTATTTGAACCCCTCATCTTCATCGTCATTACGACCTCTGAGCGCTCCCTCTTTATCAGAGATAAATACGTAGGGGCTCGAGAAATTGCTGTCTAATATATACGGTGATTTCAAGCCCTCGAACAGCTCTTGGACCCTTTCAGTAGAAACAAAAACCATTCGGTAACGAGACACATCGGTTATCATTGCTAATTCAGCCAACACTTCATTCGCGACCACTTCCTGATCAGATGTGCTGACCAACACTGTTTGAAAGTCTTCAAATTCAGAGAATCGCTTGTAAATTTTTTGATTGAAATTAAATAGATATCCCTTGTTTTCGCTTACGGCATTACCCAGAAAGATGATCAGACTAATCTTTCCTTCAAGCGCAGACGCATCAGAACCTTCCGACCAGTCAATTCTTGGATTAAGCGTGGGCAATTTACCAAAGTTAGTCACCCCAGAGGCGAAGAACAAATAGACCACCAATGGCAGAATAAACAGCACACCCAATACAACCGTCTTTTTCATAGCACAAGCATTATGCAAAAATAAAAAAAGGCAACCACATTAGGGCTGCCTTTGTAAGCTGAGTAAAAAACCTTCACTACTTA
Organism: Flavobacteriaceae bacterium; assembly: GCA_030834365.1. Classification (GTDB taxonomy): domain Bacteria; phylum Bacteroidota; class Bacteroidia; order Flavobacteriales; family Flavobacteriaceae; genus UBA3478. The sequence goes on from JAURFJ010000049.1 coordinate 3,109, forward strand.
AAAATCCCAAGTTAAGAAGGTCGTATTGAAAATCTCATAAACGTAATTCGCTTCAAAAAGAAGTAGGGTTATGAGGTATACAATTAAGAAAACCGGTGTCCAAACCACCACCCTTCTAAGTGAAGATCGCTCGTCTCTAAGGTGCATAAAATCCCAAGCGATGTAGTAGGCTTTGACTAATGTTAAGATGATAAAAATCCAGTTTAATAGCTTAGTGCCCATTAAGGTGCCTTGAACTAAAAAGGCAGGTTTAGTGATACCCAGAATAACCTCTACAGCAGTTACCAACGATAAGAACAGCAGAACGCCCCATATCTTTTGTTGGTTATTTTTAAAGGTGACTAAGCCGCGAAATATGGAAAGTTTATGTTCGTGCGCCATGATTATACCAAATAGAAAAAGGTGAATACAAAAACCCAAACAAGGTCTACAAAGTGCCAGTAGAGCCCAACTTTTTCGATCATCTCGTAGTGCCCTCTTTTCTCATAGGTGCCTATAAGCACGTTAAAGAAAATAATCACGTTGATGGCGACTCCTGAGAATACGTGAAAGCCGTGAAAACCTGTTATAAAGAAGAAAAAGTCAGCAAAGAGTCGACTTCCGTATTCGTTGCGAATTAGGTTTGCTCCCTCCACTACCCTAACGGCGTCGTTTAATTTGTCAATGGCTTCGGTACGAGAAAGCACGGTCTTTTCTCCGTCTTCATTAATTGTCTCCGTGCGGATGGTAAGCGCCTGGTTCGCCAGAAAACCGCTTTTTACCTCATCCAAGCTATAGGTAGAAGGTTTTTCTCCACTCTCAAACCAAATACCTTTAGACGACTCATGATAGGTTTCAGTCTCTGAAGGGTCGATTAGAGCGATAGCATCAAGTGCCACACGCTCGCCGGTTTCGACATTAACGAATTGAAGGATTCGCCCACCCTTGGTTTCAAGCGCTCCGTAATCACCTTTAATAAAAGTGGCCCATTCCCAGGCTTGAGAACCTACGAAAATAGCTCCTCCAATGATGGTCAACAGCATGTACAACACTACCTTCTTCTTATTCATATGATGACCAGCGTCAACGGCTAGCACCATGGTGACTGAAGACATAATCAACACGAAGGTCATAAAGGCCACGTAGATCATCGGAAAGTTTCCGTGAAAGAACGGAACGTGGGTAAACACCTCATCGGCAATAGGCCAGGTTTCAATGAACTTGAAACGCGAGAATCCGTATGAGGCTAGAAAAGCCGAGAAAGTCAAGGCATCTGAAACGATGAAAAACCACATCATGAGTTTTCCATAGCTCGCCTTTAAAGGCTTCTGTTCTCCGCCTCCCCAGAGGTCTTCTTCAGTGTATTGTGAGATTGAAGTATCCATAAGTAGGTGTTAACTGCGCAAAGGTAACGGTTTGGTTGATTTTCAAAAATAGCTTTAAAGAATTACTTTACGAAATGCATAAATAAGAGCAAATAGAGCCAAAGAATGCCCAAGAAGTGCCAAAAGGTCTCTCCCAGTTCAAAGCCAAGCATTTCTTCGGGTAAATAGCGCTCTTTCACGGTTTTGAATGCGAGAACCAACAAAACAATCAGACCTGCAAATAGGTGAACTAAGTGCACAAAGGCAATTAGAAATACATACGAAATTTTGATGCTACTCGTTGGGCCAGTAAAATAGTATCCGGCGGCTATCATTTCATTGAAACCCATGAATTGTAAAGCGACAAAAATCAATCCTAATACCATGGTGAAAAGCACATAAGCCTTAGCTTGCTTTAACTGAGTTGTTTTAATCTGTCTTCTGGCCCAAATAAGGGTAAGACTGCTCAGGGCAATCACGGCGGCGGAGACCCAAAAAGTTTGCGGAAGGTTAATCTCAGCGACCCAATCTTTGCGCTTGCTGCTAACGATGTAAGCACTGGTCCAACCGGCGAATCCCATAATCAGACTGATGAGGGAAAACCAGAGCATCATTTTCTTAGCACGCCGTTGCTTTTGAAGTTCATCTATCGGATTCATAGGGTATTCATTTTATGAAATAAAAAAACGATCGAGTACATAAATAAGTTGTATCAGCGTCAAGTAGATGACCGATCTAAGCATGAGTGATTTGGCATAACGCAGCTCTAGGGTCTGAACTAATTTTAAAGCAGGCAGAAGCATATAAATTCCCAATGCAAAAATCAAGAGGGCCGAGTAGACCGAAAGCTGCAGTGCACCCGTGAACCCAAAAACGGGCACAATTGAAGTGACGATGGTCCAAAGAGCATAAACCACTATTTGGAAGGCCGTCTTTCGGTCTCGATCTCCGGTTGGGAGCATCTTAAAACCACCTCGCTGGTAATCTTCGTGTAGTATCCAACCGAGTGACCAGAAATGGGGGAATTGCCAAAAAAATTGAATCATAAAAAGGGTTCCGGCTTCTATACCAAATTGATTGGTAGCCCCCACCCATCCAAGCATAAAGGGGATCGCTCCCGGGAATGCACCAACAAATACCGAGAGCGGCGTCCTCGTTTTAAGTGGAGTGTACGCTGCCACGTACATCACCACCGACAATAGGCCAAAAAAAGCCGTTTTAAAATTTAAAACAAAGAGCATGGCTGTGCCAAGAAGGGTAAGACTAACAGCCACCACCATAGCGAACGAAACACTCATTTTCTGTGTGACCAAAGGTCTTAATTGGGTGCGTTGCATTTTGGCATCTAGCTTGCGCTCAATAACCTGATTGAATGCGTTAGAAGCCGAAACAAGAGCGAGTCCACCGCAAGAAAGAAATAATAAGTCGGCAAAAGAAAATGGATCTGCGGCCAGTAAATATCCGGCAATTGCCGAAAATACAACGCTGATTGACAATCGGATCTTGACCAAAACCTTTAAATCAGTCAAGAAAGCGCTAAAAGAAGAAAATGCAAATCGATCCAAGGTCACCATTCAATGGGCAAAGATAAGACCTAGCTCAAGCACAAAGCAAAAAACCGGGCCAAAGCCCGGTTTTTTATTTCCTATTTTGTAAACTTTTACTGAAGCCTAAAGGTGATAGGAATACTGAAAGGAACCTTTACCGGTCTTCCTCGTTGTTTACCAGGAGACATTTTAGGTAATAATTCGATAATTCTAAGCGCCTCTGCTTCAAGGTTTTTGTCTGGACCTCTCATTCGAATGCCGCCAATTGACCCGTCTTTCTGAATCACAAACATCACATTGACGCGACCCTGAACTCCCATTTCTTGTGCGATTTCCGGGTACGTAAAATGCTTGCGAATATGTTTATTCATTTGCTCTTGGAAGCAGGCCTTTTTATCGCTAGCTCCTTCGCATCCTGGAAAAACAGGCACGTCTTCAATAACGGCAAAAGGAACAGAGATGTCTTCATCGATTTCTTCTACTTCAACTTCTTCTATCTCAATAACCTCTTCGTCTTGAGAAGTCTCTGTAGATTCAATAATAGTCTCTTCTACCTCTTCTTCATCTTCAACAACCTCGATTACTTCAGGAGCAGCTGGAGGTGGCGGAGGTGGCGGAGTCTTTAGCTGCTCAGTCAATGGAACTTCTTCGTCTAATTGATCCTCAACATTTAAAGCAATATCATAGTTTGCCGCCTCATCGTACTTTTTCCACTCAAGTGCTCGCCAAATAACAAACATGGTAAAGGCCAATCCTATAGCGAAATACAATCCACTGTTACGGTTTATATCGGCTTTTGGATTCTTTTTAGGTTCCATAGACTACGTTTTGATGTTCGCTAATTTAAATATTAATTCGAAAAAGGGACTAATTATTTCTGCTTTTTGCATTTGCGAGAAGTGTACTTATCCAAGGATGAATGGCCACTCCAACAAGTACTCCAAGCGTATTGGCTAAAAAATCATTCCAATCGGCTTGCCTAAAGGTAGTTAGCCACATTTGAGCGAGTTCGATCAACCCGCCATAGAGTAAACCATACCCAATTACCCAAAACCGAAGTGTTTTTGTTTTCAATTCACTAAAAGCCTCCAAAAAAGCTTGCCCTAATAGTACGCTGAAACCCAAATAAAAGCAAAAGTGTACCACCTTATCGAATCCGTCGAAAAACTTAGGCAGCCCGGGGGCAGCACCTATATTCACTAAACTCAATGCAGCAATAAGGGTGGCATAAAAGACGAAACCTATGCGATATAGATAGGCCTTCACTTTAAAAAATTAGGCAGAGACAAGAGCGCGGTAGGCATCCGCATCTAGAAGCTGGTCGAACTCAGACGCATCCGAAACCTCTATTTTGATCATCCACCCAGATCCATAAGGGTCTGAATTAACGAGCTCTGGTTCTTGATCAAGCGCATCGTTAAGTTCAATGATTTTTCCAGTCATGGGCAAGAATAAGTCGGATACCGTTTTTACCGCTTCAACGGTGCCGAAGACCTCATCTTGGCCAAGCGATTCGTCAAGGGTTTCTACTTCTACATAAACAATATCACCAAGCTCAGATTGAGCAAAGTCAGTAATGCCGATAGTGGCAATTGTTCCCTCGAGCCTCACCCACTCGTGATCCTTAGTGTATTTTAATTCTGCTGGAATATTCATGATGGTTTTCTATTAAAGAACAAATGTAAAGAAATATGGCAGGTGTTTTCCGCTAGTCTCCAAAACGGTAGCGCAGACTTAATCCGGCTCTAAGGGTCATCTGCGGAAAAGCGGTAGACACCTTAAATCGCGAGAACGTATGATCGTAGTAGGCCATAACATTTAACTGATTAGAGAATGCATAATCAGCTGTTAATCGACCCGAAAAACGATCCTGTCCTGAGGTGATTTGACCCCCCAAAGGCTCCTCGAGGCTGCGCAAAACCGTGCTGTTGGTTCGGTACGATACATCGCCACGTATCACCAAGTCTCCAGAAAAATACTGACGACTTCCGCCGAGCATGGCGCTCCACTTGAGTTGATTGAATCGCTTGCCCAGTCCGAGCACCACCTCCTGGCCACTCACCTCGGTGAGTAGGTTATTAGAGTAACTAAAATTGAGCATACGGTCTCTGATTAGGCTAGTTTGAATTTGCCACAGATCATTGGTCTCAATGTCAACACCTATCAGGGGATTGAACTGATCGTTCAGTACCACCGACCCAATAATATAGCTCGGCTTAATGTCTCCGTTTTCGGCATTAAAAAGTCCGTCGTTTATCGCCAAGTTATTTTGAAACTGATTAATAGAGAACGCCGCTCTGTAAGAATGATTTAGTGAGAAACGAGAAAACAGCTTGGGGAAGAGCTGATTTATCGAAATCGTCCAACTAGGTATAGCAAACTTGTGAAACGGACTGAGCGAGGTCTGATCTACCGATCGACCTGAGTAGGCAGATACCAAAGAGGTAAGCAACACTTCGGGGTGGGTTGGCCCATAAGCCTCAGGAAACCCATTCGCATCGACCGCACTGCTATCAAAACCGTTGGATTCGGCCAATCGTTTAGCCACCTGCAGGCGTTGCTCTTTAAATTGCTCGAAGGCTCTGGATCCAGCTGATGAGGAGGCGTCTCCAAAAGCTGATGTAAGCCAGTTAGCGGTAGTGCTGTAGCTTCCGATCTCATTGGCTAGCAAAGACTCGTAGCGCAGCGTTT
>JAURFJ010000004.1 GCA_030834365.1 Flavobacteriaceae bacterium
CCTCCATCTGAAAAGGGTAAAAATCCTTCGAAATAGCGCCCTGAGTAAAATGCATACGAACTCAGCGTGTGTTGGCCCTTAACCTCATGAGTAAGTGAGGTTCCGATCTTATAATGTCTTATACTCTCACGGGCATTAAAGACCTCGTTTTGCGTTCTAGCAGCTAGCGGATCACCCTGAAAGTCTTCCAAGTTTACCGCTCCGGGATCCTGGGCAATTGGGCTGTCGGTATAGTTAAATTGTGTTACCCATTTGGTGGACGAACTGAACTGGCGCACATACTTGGCATTGAGCATCGAAGTCTCAACCGCACTGTGCGCTCGAAATCCCTCTATCTGTTGGTGTGAGAGTTGCATGATGAGGCCTCCTGCCTTATCAGTAGACGGAAGGCTCAGTGAATAGGTGTACTGAGATTGACCAAAAGTGCCCAATCTCGCACTAAAGCGATGAGTAACCTCATCTAAAGGATCTCGCGTATCTATACTAATGACACCGCCTGAAGCATTTCCAAATCTTAACGAAGAAGGGCCTCGGAGCACCGATATTCGCTCAATCAGATCTAACGGAATATTGTCGAGCTGACCCTGCCCATCGGGAGTGGTCTCTGGAATTTGATCGACGACCAGCTTAATCCCTCGAATACCAAAGGCAGCCCTAGAGCCAAAACCCCTTATTGAAATGCGCAGATCTTGGGCGTAATTCGAGCTATTCAGTGTGGCAAGGCCGGGTACCTGATACAGATACTCCTGAAGGGACCTTTGCCCGCCCGTGTAGGTATCCGTAAACTGCTTTATCGTGAGTGCGGCAGCAACCCGAAGTGGGTCTTGACGCTGTCTTAAGGCCGTAATCTCAACCTCCTGCAGCTGCACCTCAGCAATAGAATCGGTTATGGTCTGCTGGGAAAAAGATAGGCAGGAAGCCCCTAAAACAAGTGCGCAAAAAAGGCGGCGTGTATTCAGAGACCTACTAAACAGCATTAGACGCGGTGATAATCGCCTTTCCAATTTTTTATGCGACCCTTAATCTCCTTGGCCGAAAGCTTGTTAGCCACTGCTTCATCAACTAAAGCCAAAAACTCCTCGTCTGGCGCAAAGCGCAAGGCAATTATTTGCGAAAGTCGAAGCGCTGATGGTAAGGGTTTTTGAGTGAGTAAAAAATACCTGAAGTTTTCTTCAGCACGTATAGCTCGATCTTGGGCTTTCAAAGCAAAGGTTCGCGTAAACCACATGAACAGTACAAAAATGGGGCCGATTAGCACCAAAAGCGAAGCGAGGTAGTAATTGTCTGAGGGGGCTTTGGCCCAATAATTTAACGATCCGCCTATAAACAAGGTTATAAGACCGAATAAAGCTCCGTGAAAACCTTTAACTGTGCGTGTATGATTCTTAAAATTCTGTGTTTGAGCCATGAGTCTGATAAGTTTAGAATATCTTGCTTCAGCCAAATTAAGGCTAATTTTAATCACCCCCTAAATTCAACCTTATGCTGATACGTTCTACTCTAACCGCTCTATTCGCACTCGTGCTAAGTACCGTTAATGCTCAATTCAACCCAAATGAAAAAGAACTGGTCGAGTTGCGCACATATGAAGTGAAAACTGGAGCAAAAATGACTGTTTTAATAGACTATCTCAATCAAGTCTTGGCCCCTACGCTAAAGGAGAAGGGAGCCCGAGAGGTCGCCCTCTTTAAGGAGGTCGGCGATGCAGAGCCGCGAAAACTCTACCTGATGATAGCGCACAGTGACAGCCAGAGCTTCGTAACTAGTCAAGAGCTTCACAAAGACAAAGACTATGCCCAGCGCGCAAGCACCTATAATGCTGTTGGCATCGAAAACACACTGTACAACCGCATAGAATCCATGCTTTTGTTGTCGTTTGATCGTTTGCCACAGATGGATGCCCTAAAGAAATCTTCTACGCTGTTTGAACTGCGCACCTATGAGAGTTACAGCGAAGATGCCAATAGAAGAAAAATTGACATGTTCAATGACGAAGAGCTCGATCTTTTCTATGAAGTGGGCTTACACCCTGTGTTTTTTGGAGAGCAGATAATAGGTGCTCAAAGACCTAGCCTAACGTATATGATTCAATTCGAAGACATGAAAGAGCACGATGCGAATTGGAAGAAATTTATCGACTCCGAAAAATGGAAAGTGATGTCTTCCAAAGAAAAATACGCCGACACAGCAACCAAGATTCACAAGGTATTCTTGAGTCGTATTTTTTAGTCGTCTCCTTATCCCAAGAAAAAAAGGCCGCCCGATGGGCGGCCTTTTTTGTTTCAAAAATTAAAGCGTTTACATAGCAGGCTGAATCTTCACTTCGGCCTTTCCGTATTCCCAACGCACCTCTAACTTATCAGGCTTAACCTCATACACCAAGTGCTCTTCCAAAGAGGCACCTTGGCCGGCATAGGCATTAACGCGCAATTGATCTTGAGCAGCATCGTAATTGAAGGCTCCCCACTGATCAGCCACTTTGTTGAAGATGAAAGTAGACTGGTACTCGTTAGGGATAATAAAGAAGCTGTACGTGCCAGCAGGCAAGCGCTTTCCTTCAATAATGATATCCTTTTCGGTAGTAAATTTGGTGGCCTCATTAGCCCCTGCACGCCAAACTTGGCCCATGGGTACTAGATCGCCCCAGATCATTCGACCCTTAACTGCGGGCGAAGAATACTGAATGGTAATACTGCTTCCGCCTGCTTCTCCCTTAGCCACTCGGGCGGGGCTAGCCTTTTCTTGAGCAAAAGTAAAGGCCGACACAAAGGCCAGTAAGACTGCTAATAGGTTTCTTTTTCTCATACTATGCTTTTTTTAGAGATCTTAAATTACACATAAATTGGATGTCTTCGTGACCTGTGTTACAAAGTGGGCATTAAGTAATTGGTAACTTTGTATACAAATAGTGATTTTATGCCTACTGTTAAACTGACAACGCAGCACTTTAAAGACGATATCTTCGATTACACGCAAGAAAAAGAATGGAAATACAAAGGCTCAAAGCCAGCCATCATTGATTTCTACGCCGACTGGTGCGGACCGTGTAAAATGGTCGCTCCCATACTTGAAGAACTCAGCAACGAGAATCCTGATATTGTGATTTACAAGGTCGATACCGAGGTAGAACAAGAACTCTCTGCGGTTTTTCAGATCAGAAGTATTCCTAGCATTCTATTCATTCCCAAAGACAACCGTCAGCCGATGATGCAACCCGGAGCGCTGCCTAAGCACGCACTCCAGGAAATCATCGACAAAGAATTAGTTCAAACGGTTTAAAGTGATGCAGAGGCGTTGATCAACAGGTCTCTGGTTGCTTTTATGCCCTCGATCTCAGACAACCTACTTCCTTCGTATTCAACGCCAATAAAGCCATCGTATCCGGCCGACTTAGCGATGCGAAGCATTCGCTCATAGTCGATGAAGGTTTCGTCTCCATTCTCGTCAAAGTCATTCGACTTCGCGCTCAACGCCATGGCCTTAGGCATCATCTCTTCAACCCCCTGATAGATGTCGTAAACTTCAGTGCAGCTTCCGTCAAAAACAGAGCCGTAGCCCTCCTCAGCTATACAGAAATTTCCGAAGTCAGGAAGTGTTCCGCAATTCGGTGCGTTGACCCCATTGATCACTCCCATTAGTGCCGCGGCATTTGAGCTGATGCGACCGTGATTTTCAACCAGCACGTTGATTCCCTTTGGCGCTGCATAGGCCGAAAGTGCCGATAGACTTTCGATAGAATTCGATGTCCACAATTCTGGGTCTTTTTCTCCATATAGATTAAGGCGAACGGCAGAACATCCCATATCAGCAGCGGCGTCTATCCACAGTTTGTGGTTTTCAATAGCCTCTGCACGAGACGTTGCATCTGAGGTAGATAGGCTACCCTCTCCATCGATCATGATGAGTACATTTTGCAACCCGTATTGTGCAGCAAGCTCGTTGTTCTTTTCAACAAATGCAGCTACAGCCGCCTTCTTGTCTTCTGCACGTACCACATCGGTGTAGAGTTGATTTACATATTCTAATCCTTGAAAGCCCATTTCGTGTGCTTTCTCAGCGAAATCATAAGGCGACATTTCGCCCGATCTTATGGCCCGATGAAGCGACCACTGTGCTAATGATAGCTTAACCGAACTTTCGGTTTCTGCGCTAGCTGTGGGTTCAGCCTGTTGCTTAGGCGCTTGATTGCAACTGAGTAAGGTTGTTACTATTAAAAGCGACAACACGTATCTTATTTGTAAAGTTTGCATAAGGTTATTTTTAGAGGATAAAATGTACTGAATAATTCAAAGCGCTCGCGAAAGCAGCCCCAAAAATTCAATGAAGACCGTTGAGTCGGCCAATCGGTAATGGGCTGCAGTTGGCTTATTGCCGACCTTAATGGTGACCGTCGAAGCAGGCAAGTCGGTAAACATGTCTTCATCATTTACGATCTGCACCTTTTGGTTTATTCGAAGCCTGGTTAAAATCGGAGAAATCGATAAGGCCAAGTCACTTTTCGACCGCTTGTTGACTCATGCCAACCACTTAGGACTCTTCAGTGAAGACATCGATTTTGAATCGAAGCGCCTACTTGGAAACTTCCCTCAGGCCTATTCTCATTTAGCGCTAATCGATACCGCCATTCAATTTAACGAAACATCGAGCAAGGCCCCGCACTGATTGAGGTATTCGAGCTCAGCTAGCTTTGCGCTAAACTTGGCTTGAACGCCTGTAAGCTCGGCGTTGAGCAGATTGATCTGCGCCTGTCTAAGTTCAATAGAAGTGATCTGACCTAGGTCAAATTGATTTTTAGAGCGTTCAAAATTGTCTTTGGCGGTGACCACATTTTCTTGCTGCAATCGGTAAACCTCTATCGCGTTACGATAGGCTCCTTCTGCGTTGAGTAAGTCTCTACGTACCTCTTGCTCTATTTGCTTTTCTTGCAGCTCAGTAGAAGCCAAGGCAATCTTCGCATTTTTTATACCTACTTGCTGACGACCTTGTCCGAATAAATTCCAGCTCAAGGTGGCTCCGGCTGATAGACCAGTCACTTGGCTCGAGGCTAAGAATCCCGTTGCCGGAAAAACGCCCTCACTGTAACCGTATCCAGAATTGATGGCTAAAGACGGAAGCAGAGTTGAGCGTTGTTCCTTCAAATTCAGCGTATTTATCTTTTCATTAGAGCGTACTTGAAGCAGACGCACATTCTTTGCGGTGTATTCTTCGCGCTTTTCTAAAAGTAGCTCATCGTCCAAAAATCGCACCATAGGGTTAACAGTGAAATCGGTCTCTAGATCTCTGGCTAAAATCACATTCAAATTGCGTTTAGCATTAATAAGTGCCTGTCGCTGCTGCATCAAATTGATGCTATCGGTGTTGAGGTCAACACGAGCATTTAAAAGGTCGAGGCGAGTAGACGATCCATACTCAAATCGCCTATCGGCACGCTCAAGTCTGCGCTTTGAATTCTCGAAGGTTTGTTCTAAGATGCGCACCCCCTCTTCAAGGCGTGCCACCTCGTAGTAGGCCGAGAAAAGCTGAATGAGTGTCTGTTCGATGGTTTGGCGTACGCCCAATTTAGACAGCTCATACTGCTCCCTTAAGCGCTTAAAGTTGTACACGCGACCCATTCCATCAAACAAGGTGAAACTCATGTTTACCGAGGCGTTGTAACGCGTAGTCTCTGCGCCGTCTATGGTGCGCACTTGCCCGTCTTGAAAGGTGGCCTCTTGATCGTCAATGGCTATATTAGCGCCTGAAGTTGCCGTTACTGCAGGCAGAAAATTGGAGTTCAGAATTGAGGCGTTATTCTTTGCCTGCGCCTGATCATTTTTGGAAACTAATATGCCAAAATTATTTTCCAATGTCATGTTCATGGCCTCTTCAGGTTGCAAAACCTGTTGGGCACTAAGTGCGACCGAGAAGGTGGCGAAAAAACTAAAAATATACCTATTCATGAGTGTCTTGTTGTTCTTTTACGGCACGCTCGACTGATCTGCGATCAGGCATTACCCCGGTTCTGAGCCAAACTACATAGATCTTAACCGTATTACTGAAAGTCAGAAATAGGGGAAGCATAATAAGCGTCAATATGGTTGCATAGCCTATTCCATAAGCAATCGATACGGCCATCGGCTTTAAAAATTGAGCCTGTCTGCTTTTCTCTAACAGCAAGGGAGCTAGTCCAGCAATGGTTGTCAAAGAGGTTAAAAAGATCGCTCTAAAACGGGAACGCCCTGCTTCATACAACGCCTTTTCAAATCGCATACCGCGCTTGAGGTTCGTATTAAATTTTCCGATGAGAACCAGTCCATCGTTAACCATGATTCCAATCAGTGCGATGATTCCTAAGAGTGAAAGTATATTTAGCGGAAAGCCGTGAATCTTGTGCCCCCAGCCAACGGCTGTGATACTGAACGGAACCAGTAATAATAACAGTAAGGGCTGAGAGAAGCTTCTAAAGGTGAAAGAAATGGTTACAAAGATTAAGAATAGCGCTGTGAATCCTACTAATCGCAATGAATCGATCAGCTTTCCGGCCTCTCGATTTTGCCCTTCATAAGATGGAGAGACGGTCGGATAACGCGCCGTTATATCAGGCATTACCTCGGTTTTAATCCAATCTAATATCTCGGTGGGTGTAGACTCGTCGGGATTATCAAGATCAGCATTTAGTTGAATCTCGCGCTGCCCGTCTAAATGGTTAATTGCTACGTCTCCTCGTTCAATAGAGTAGGTAGCGATTTCTTGAAGCGGTACCTTGTCACCTGTTGGTGTTGCAATGCGCATCTGATCAAGGTCTACGATCGAAGAGCGATTCTCGCGATCGTAACGCACCCAGACACGAATCTCGTCTTGCCCGCGCTGAAATCTAAGGGCTTGAGCACCAAAGAAGCCTGAACGAACCTGATTCATTACGGTGCGTAAATCGAGCCCGAGCAAATAGGCATTGTCTTTTAGCCTTAGACGAATTTCTTTAATGCCGGCCGGATCGTTATCCGATACGTCTTTTAGTAGCGCATTGTCTAGCATAGCCGTTTTGAGCTGTTCTTTGGCGGCCTTCAGTTCTTGAATATTGTTACCAAGCAGTGAAACGCTCACCGGTGAGCCTCCGAAATTTCCTCCAGAGCCAAATACGAGGCTCTCCACGCCCAAAACCGGGCCGACCAACTCGCGAATACGAGCCGTCACTAGATTCGATCGAATGGCATCTGGCCGCTCTTCTCCCGGAAGCAGGTTAATAACCAAGCTTGCCGCGGCCGATCCAGGTCCAATTCTTCGAATCGTATTCTCATAGAGTGTCTTGTCAGTGCCCTTGAGGTAAGTTCCGGTGAATTCGTCGTTAACGATCAAGGCCTTTTGCTCGATCATGCGGATGATAGAGTCGGTTATTTTCTCATTTGTACCATTAGGCATTTGCAGGGTGATGGTCACCTGGTCTGAGGCGATTCGCGGAAAGAAGGCCGTTTGAATGATCCCTCCACCAATTGATCCAAACGTCGCGATCAAAAGAGCGACAAAAAGAGCAAAAGTGAAGAACGAGTTCCTCATCGAAAACCTTAAAAACGGACTGTACAATTCGTCGCGCATCCAGATCATAGCACGGTCGCCCATTTTGTTAATCACCCTCATCTTGGCAAAACCTTTGCCGATTAGTGAGGTGGGCTCAGTTTGAGGTTTTAAGGCCTTAGAATGCGCCAAGTGCGAAGGCAATATAATCAGTGCCTCAACCAGTGAGACCACTAAAGTCAAGATCACAATGACCGCAACCTCAGAGAAAAACTCTCCGATTTGTCCGTCTAAGAACAGCAGTATTCCAAAGGCCAAAACGGTAGTCAAAATTGCGGATACAATTGGTGGAAGTACTTCAAGGGTTCCATCGATAGCCGCCTGAATCGGGCTCTTACCCCTTTCATAATGCTGATAAATGTTTTCTGCGATTACGATTCCGTCGTCGACCAAAATTCCAATAACGATGATCATACCAAAAAGCGAGAGCACGTTAATAGTCACCCCCGCAAAGGGCGCCACTATAAACATGCCCAAGAAGGCCACGGGCAGCCCGAAAGCCACCCAAAAAGCTAATCGGGTATTTAAAAAGAGCGACAAGAAGATGAGTACCAGTAGCATTCCCATTATCGCATTTTCGGTAAGCAGCTCGGTGCGCTGAACCAATGTGGTAGAAAGATCATTGATCACATCAAGCCTCACATTTGATGACTTGGCATTGTAATCGGCGATATAGGCTTTTACTGCCTCAGCAGCACCTATGAGGTCTTCTGTGTTGGTTGAGGTTACCGTAACGGTAATGGCTCGGTTTTCATTAAAATAGGTGGCATTGGGTGTTTCAGAAAAGCGATCAGTAACTTTAGCAATATCGGCAAGCAATAGCCTTCTTCCGTCGGGAAGCGCCTTAACCACTATTGAAGAAAGCTCATCAGCATAATACAATCTATTGTTGGCGCGAATCAAGTATTCTTCAGCATCTGATTTAATGGTTCCTCCGGTGATCAACAGATTGCTTGAAGCCACCTTGGTAGCTACCTCTGAAAAACTCAGATTGTAGGCCAGTAGCTGATCTTCGTCTAAGGCAATCTCAATTTCTTCTTCAGGATAACCGGCCACCTCGATTTGGGATATACCCGAGATGGCGCGGAGGTCGTTTTCAACCTGTCGACCAACTTGTTTAAGCACCGAAAGTGGAACGGCATCGCCACTTATCGCAAAACTTATGGTTTGGCGCACCACGTCTTGCTTGGCTACTACCATAGGCTCCATTCCCGTAGGGTAATTAGGTACCCTATCAACGGCATTTTTCACCTCTAAGAGCATAAAATCAATGTCTCTACCCTTTTCGATTTCGACAATAATACTTCCCGAATTTTCTCTAGAAGTAGAGGTCACACGGTCTATACCCTGAAGTCCTTTTAAGTTGTCTTCTATCTTGAGAACTACACCCTCTTCAATTTCTTGGGGTGAGGCACCCGGATAGGTCACTGATATAATAACGTTCTTAGAATCAGAGAGCGGAAAAAACGAAGAGCGAAGCGAAAAGGCTCCGATCAATCCGAAGAGGATAAAGGCAATGATCACAATGTTCACTGCCACTTCGTATTTAATAAAGTAGGCGATTAATTTCTTCATGTCTTGTGTTGCGCTTAGGGCGCGATTACCTTAACGGGCATGTTTTTTTGCGCCCCTGGAAGGGGCTTAGCCAAAATCAACTCTCCATCAGTAACCCCTTGAACGATTACAGTATTTTCATTGAAGTGAATAGGAGTAACTGCAATCAATTGCAGCACGCCCTCTCTCACAACAAAGATCTCTTGACTGTCCAGCAAAAGGCTTCTGTCGATTTCGATGGCCTGATCTACAGCGCGCACATCGAGTTCGGTTTTTAGGTATTGTCCTTCTTTAAGTTCAGAACTTGTAACCGACACAAAAACAGAAATCATTTGCGTTTCCTGGTCAATGGCCGGATTGATCCGAACCACCTTTCCATCGTATTGCTGAACGCCATCAAGCGAAGTCAATACCACCGGTTTTCCCACCGCCAAGAAAGAGGCATATGAGGCGGCCACTGGAATTTCAACCTCGTAACGCCCGCTTTCAATATAAGTTCCCAGGTTTTGACCCGAGCGTACCAATGTTCCTTCAGTAACTGCAGCAGCCGAAAGGGCTCCATCAAACGGAGCAGTAATCACGTATTTTGATAAGCGCGTTTCTAGATTAATCACGGTATAATAGTTATTCACTATTCCTCTGCCTGATATAAAAAAGCGCTCCTTTTCCGATTCAAACTCTGGAAGTTCAGGAATCGCCCTATTGATATCTATGCGCTTAACATAACTATCCCATTTTTTATACACTTCAGGAAAATCAAGGGCGATATCAGCAAGAGTAGTACTCAAGGCATTCAAGAAATTGCTTTTAGCCGATTGCACGGAGGCCCTAAATTCGCTATCGTCTATAGCGATGATCGTATCGTTCTTCTGATAGATTTGACCCGCTCTGAATGCGCGGTTTTTCAACAGCAAAACTCCCTGTACTTCAGAAAAGAGCTCCACGCGACGCTGTGCTGTTAAGCGTCCGTTACTCGTTAATTTTACCGCTAAGGTTTGATTGTTGACCTGCTGAGCGAAGACCGATTTAATAGTCTTCTCCACGGCAATTTGAGGAGTTTTACTCGAACTTGCCAAGCTAGAAGCGATAAACAAGGCAACGGCTATAAAGGCGATTCCGAGAATAGCCAAAATGAGTTTACGATTCATTCTAAAAGTGTTTATACGGCGTGTGAGCCACGCGAATGCTGCAAAGCTAGCCAAAACCGTGCCAAACCTTGGTTTCTAAATCATTATCTATTTTAAATAAAGACGTTTTAATATTTCATACTTTTAATAACACCAAACGCTACTGAATCTTCCGCTCTACAATGAAGAGAAAAACATTTATACAGCAGGCCTCGGCATTCAGCTTAGGTCTAGGAATTGCCCCTTCATTGAACGCATCCATACTTCAATCACAAAATATTAAAAAGGTAGGGTTAGGCCTTTTCAGCGCTCCACGCCTATTTCAAGAAGATGTCGAGCAAGGAATTGCGACTTTGGCAGGGCTGGGCATTCAAGAATTTGAAACCTATGGCCCCTATACCTTTTCTGATGCAAGAAATCAGGCCTCATGGAAGGCGCTCACTCCTCAGCTTGGTTTTGACATTAGTGGCTTTCTAGGATTAGGAGTGAATGAATTTCAAACCTTATTGAAGAAATACAGCATTTCAGTGCCTTCGATGCACACCGATCTTTATACGCTTGAAGAAAACATGGGGGTGCTCGCAGAATCAGCAAACTCCTTCGGAGCAAAGTATGTGGTACTGCCTGCCATTCCCGAATCTGAACGCATTACCCTAGATGATTACAAACGCATTGCGGAGCGCTTAAATGCTATAGGAGCGGCAGCCAAAAGTGAAGGAATTGCTTTTGCCTATCACAATCACGGATACGGCCTAATCCCTAATGAACAAGGAATCAAGCCCATCGACCTCGTCTTTGACGGCACAGACCCCCAACTTGTTTTTCTAGAAATGGATGTGTTTTGGACAGTGGCCGGAAAAGCCAACCCTATCGAACTCATTCAAAAACACTCAGGCCGTTATAAGATGTTTCATTTGAAAGACATGAAAGAATTGACCTATTTCGAAGGGGCCGGATCTACGGCACCTGAATGGATGGCCTTGTTTCCAAAACTAGTCTCAGCTGGGTCAGGGGTTATCCCTATTGATGCCATTGTTGAGACAGCAAGTGCTCACGGAGCTGAACACTTCTTTATCGAGCACGATTTTGCACCTGACCCCATCAAAAACATTGGTGACGCTTATCGCTATATTAAAGGTTTAACTTGGTAAATTCACAGCGAATAGCCTAAAGAAAAACTCACATTTCTACCTGGCATTGAGATTAAACTGGTCTCCCAATAAGCCTGATTGAGCAGGTTGTTTAGAGATGCCTGAAGCCTAAAGTTGCCCAGTTGTTGAGACAGGTGGGCATCCAAAATGGTGTAGGTACGTCCTGAAGCGCGCTCAATGTATCGGAGGTTGAAATCTGCAATGCGCTTTGTGCTCATAGTAGCATTCATTCGCACAATCAGTTGATGTTTTAAGTCGTTATCTATGGAATAACGCGAGAAAACTGCAGCTTCTTCACTAAGGCGTTGTGCTATATAGGTATAGCTCAAACCGTACCCAACAGTAAATGTTTGGCTGCTATCAGAGAACCGATCTACGGATAATTCTACACCGGATGTTTGCAGTTCTTGAATGTTTTGAGCTTGAAACTTTTCAGCTTCTTTCTCTTTTACATAATCAATGAGATTGGTAGATTTTCGAGTGAACACTGCAGCGGATGCACTTATATTTTGTTGGGCATAGCGAAAGCCCCACTCCAAAGAAGTAGCACTCTCAGCTACGAGATTTTCGTTTCCTAGAGTAGTTGGATCTGCATAATACAAGTCGGTAAAGGTGGGTACCCTGAAGGTGGTCCCCCAGTTGATATAGGTGCGGTAAGCCGTGCCTAAGGGAGCTCCAATTTCAACTCCCGGAAACACATTAGATCCAAAGTTAGAGACATAGGTATATACTAGGCCTGGGGTGACATCCAACACGCCATCACCCAGGCTGATGAGCTGCTCTGCAAATAGATTGACAATGTCTCGTGAACGTTCTCCGAGATTGTTGCTTTGGATACTACTTCGAGATACATCGACGCCAAATCCGCTCGTTCCGATACTAGAGTCGTGACCCACATCAACAGCCGCTCCCACCTTGTGAGTGATATGCATATTGCGGTAGATATCAGGCCGATCGCGTATGTACTCATACATGTCTTGCCCTCTTCTCCAGTAGATTCTTGGGGTGATGCGCGTATTGTTCTGTGTAATTCTCTTAGTGATGGCAATCAAACTAGCTTGGGTTTCTTCGTATTGATCTACTGCCGATGGGCTGGCGTAAAATCCGTTGGCGCCAAATTTTCGAGGCGAAAAGAATCCCAATACCCGCAGCGCATTTTCAACAGATCCTTGAGAAAGAGATACCAGATACTGTCTTTGAGTAAAATCAGTGTTGTAACGGTAGCCGGCAGAACCTAAACTTGAAGCTTGAGCGAGCAGCCGGGTTTTGGCAGTCTGATGACCCGTAACGATTTCGGCTCCGGTGGTTTCAAACGATCCGCCATTCAATTGAACCTGAAGCGTAGACTCCACACTCGTTTTAGTGATTATGTTAATGGCCCCTGAAAAAGCATTTTGACCGAAAATTCGTGCCGCTGAACCTCGCACAATCTCAATGCGTTCTATGAGCGCAATGGGCGGAAAAAAATTAGACAAGTGATGACCCGTTTGAGCATCCTCAAGAGCAATACCGTCGATTAAAAGCAGTGTTTGATCAAAACTGCCTCCTCTTAAATTGAGATCAGCCTGGGTAGGCCCCACCCCTCTTCTTCGAACATCGAGACCCACTATACGTTGTAAAAAATCAACCAGGTGAATCGCTCCGCTTTGGGCAATCTCAGCACTGCTAATTACCTGAATAGATTTAGACAGGTTTCGGTAGCTTTCAGCGATCCTGCCGCTCACTACTACTTCGTCTAAAATCTGAGTAGACCCCTGCTCCTCATAATACTGAGACCAAGCTGAAGAACTAATAGCGAATGTAATTACCAAGAAAACGAATAGCACATCCTTCATAGGGCAAAACTACTAAATCAGATGATGCACAACTCTCTCATCTGAATCTTGATTCGTTCGACATAGAATGATCTTTAAATTCCTTACCCCTAAAAGAAACAACTCTTTGGTCAATGAAAGGGTTTTCAATAAGCTATCTCAAAAAATTGTAAAGCTTTTCTACTTAAAACTCAACTTCAAAGGACTTCCATAACCATCATCAATTACCTGGGTTAAGCCCAATAACTGTCGTAGTGTAGGGGCCACTTGATTGGTAAAAAGCTGCTCAGATTTTATCACCTCTCCGAGAGGTGCCACCTCATTTCCGAAGAGAATCAGCCAGGTTTGATCTGCACCATTAATCGAATTGCCATGGTCTCTCCAAGTTTCTAAAGGCACTGTACCCCTTCCGTGATCCGTGGTGATGATAAAGGTAGTTTGGTCTTTGTAATACAGATCGTTCTGAACGAAATTCCACAAATCTTCAATGAGCTTATCGGTGTTATGAGCCGATTTCAAATAAGCGGCATAATCTCCATCGTGGGCAAAATCATCAGTTTCTCCGTACGAAATAAAGATCAAGTCAGGGTGGTGCTTTCTGAGGTACGCTTTAGCGTATTGATGGGTGAATCCGTCTAGACGCACAGAGCCCCATGGGCTTGGAATCTGTGGCTGTAATTCATTGAGCAACTGCTCGTTGACGCTCAACGGATAATCGGTAGAAAGGTCGAATCCACTATTGGTGTAGACCTCTGAGCGCTGTTCATTTACGATAAAATCAAACACATCCCAGCTACCAAAGGCTGCCACTTTTTTCGCGATACCTCTCTCTTGGGCAAACTGCTCTAGCACCGTGATATTGGGATTTGGCTGCTTGGCATTGCTCGAGATACGCTGGTCATCGGCACGACCAGTTAAGATTTCATTGTAACCTGGGTACGAGAACCACATATAGTTGGTAAGGTTCACCTTACTACCCCGTGTGCGATTGCCGTGAATTTGACCCGTTTTGGCCACTTTATTCCAGATAAACGGATTCAATACAGCTCTGCGCTCCGTCGCCGATGGCCTCCAAAATTCACGCTGCAGAGCTTCTGGGTTGTCTACATAGTCGATATTGGCAATTAATAAAGAATCAGCTCCGCTGAATAGTTCTTGCCAACGGTATCCATCAAGCGTTATGAGAAAAACTTTGTTCGTTTGCTGCGCATTGAGGTGCAACGTCAGTAAAAAAGCGAAAAAGAGTATCTTTTGTGACATAATCTTTAAAGATATACTGAATATCATAATGATACCTATTCACCGATTCCCTTTTGCCGTTCTTGGTATGGTCTTTCTCATTGGATGTAACCCATCGAACCCTTTAGAGCGGGTTTTTGAATCGGCATCTCCTGAATTTCAAGAAATGCTAAGCGATCCCAAGCACGAAATTCAGATTCGTTACACCCAAATTACAAGAGACAGCGTTGGTATTCCTCTGTTTAATACTATGAGTTACTCAGAAAATAGCGATGCCTATTTTTATCCGGCGAGCACCGCAAAGCTCCCCATAGCCGCATTGGCACTTCAAAGGATCAATGAACTAAAAGCGCAAGGTGTTGCCATTGATTTACATACACCTTTTGAAATCTATACCGATCGGTTTAATACTCCCATAGCACTTCAAGACAGCACCAAGGCCGATGGCCACATCACTATGGCCCATCTGATTAAAAAGATCTTTTTGGTTAGCGACAATGATGCCTACAATTACCTTTTTGACTTTTTAGGAAAGGATTACATCAATGCCTCTCTGAAAGAAAAGGGGCTCAACTACACTGAGATTCAGCACAAGTTTTTGTTCGGAGCAGACAACACCCACACCTGGGACTATGTGTTTTTACGAGATGGAGATACCGTCTACAAACAACCGTCTATCACCAGCGAACTTGAAGTACTCAATTCCGCAACAATTGGGGTGATGAAAGGATTGGGTTTTCAGTCGAATGATAGCATTGTAAACGAACCCTTCGACTTTCGACTAAAAAACAGAATCGCTCTTGAAGATCTAGAGGGCATTATGAAGCGGTTGGTATTTCCAAAGGTGTTTTCAGAAAGCGAGCGATTCAATCTGACCGAAGAAGATTATGCCTTCATGAGGTATTGGATGAGTCGAAACACCCTCGAAAGTGACGAGCCCAATTACAAGAACGATGAAGAACACTACGACAGTTATGTAAAGTTTTTTATCTATGGCGATCGAAAAGGAGAGATGACCGATGCCATTAGGATACACAATAAGGTCGGATTAGCCTACGGCACTCTCACCGATGTCGCTTACATTACCGATCGAGAAAGTGGCGTCGAATTTCTATTATCAGCGACGATTTTAGTCAACGAGAATCAAATCTTTAATGACAACCAGTACGAATACGAAGAGAAGGGTATTCCGTTTCTCGCTGAATTAGGACGCCTTATATTGAGGGCAGCGCAACAAAGGCATTAATCTTTTTTAGCCGGATTCTTTTTCGGAGCAGCCCATAAAATATAGCCACTCATCGAGAGGGCCAGAAGTCCAATTCCTACTAGAGTAGAGTAGATCATTTTTACCGTGTCGGTCTGTTAGGCGTAAAACTCTACGATAGATCCGTCATGAATGCGCTCTATAAAATGATCACCGCGCTGGCGCACCGATAGAATCTCTCCGGTAGATCCGGCCACCTGTAATTCAGTGAAATGACGTTTGAACAGTACTTTAGCAATGCCTTTGTCGATACGTACATCAACCCGATCGATTAGCGTATCTAATTGCTTGGTCTTGGCGAAGGCAATGGCTGCAGTATTGATCTGTTTCAGGGAAACCCATTCGTTCAAAGAAATCACCTCTGCCTTTGCTGTGCTGGGCTTTAGCCCTAAGACGTCTTTGAGTCCAAGCAGCACACCCGTGAGCGCCATTACAAAAAAGAATGCCAACAAGCTAACCCCTATTGTCTTATGCCATTGCCGAAATGCGCGAATACGCTTGGCTCTCTTTTTACGACGTTGAATCAATGGCGACACGAGTCAGCGGTTTATTGGTTAAAAAGTTGAAAAACGAAGCTAGCAAAAATTCTAGCTATATTCATGGGTCCAATGACCATACATCTCATGAGAAACACCTTCACCTTTGCCCTAATAGCGTTCACTTTTTTTGTCCATGCACAGAAAAAAACGATCGATTCGTTAACGACTGATTATACTGCTGATAAAGGAATACTCACCACCTACTTCAATCCCGAAAAAGGTAAGTTATTGCTTGCCCTAAACGATAGCGTGCTTGAAAAGCCCTTTCTTATGGTCTCACGCTATGTGAAACTTCCCGCAAATTACTCCGCATACCGAAATGCGGGTTCTAAAACCGCAGAGAGCGTAATTAGTTTTGAGCTGAAAAACGGAATACTGCTCCTAAAGCAGCGATCTTATGTGAATTTAGCTAACAGCTCTGACCCTATCGCCGAAAGTGTAGTACAAAACAATCTTCCTCCTATACTTGGAGTTTTTGAAAAGATGAATGCAGAAAAAGAGGTGCATCTAGTAGACGTATCCGATTTCTTCTCAAAAGACTCGCCAGGATTCAACGCCGTGGGGGAAACCGAGAAAAAGAATTATAAAATCGGATCGCTTGACAATAAACGTTCATTTATCGACCACGTTAAAAGCTTTCCGAAGAATACTGAGATCACTCATACCCTAACCTATCCGGCTGCAGCCGCTCCACGTTCAAACCGAAGTGAAACCCTAAGCTTTCAACTCAACCATTCGATAATCGCGCTGCCCGAAGATCCAATGTCTACCCGCAAGATTGACCACAGAGTGGGATGGTTTTCTCTTGAGCAGTACAATTATTCTTCAGAGGAGCTAAAGTCTGACAACTACCGCATTGCCACACGCTGGAAGCTAGAGCCTAAAGACAAAGAAGCCTACTTCAGTGGTAAGCTCTCTGAACCGGTTAACCCTATTGTATTCTATTTAGACCCAGCGACTCCATTAAAATGGCGTCCCTACTTTAAAAAGGGTATTGAAGATTGGAATGGGCCATTTGAAAAAGCTGGATTTAAGAATGCCATAATTGCCAAAGATCCTCCGACCAAAGAAGAAGATCCTGATTTTAGCCCTGAAGACGTGCGCTACTCGGTGGTGCGCTACGTGGCCTCAACCACTAGAAATGCCACGGGACCAAGCGTTAAAGATCCACGAAGCGGAGAAATCATTGAAAGCGATGTCATTTGGTATCACAATCACCTACGTTCATACCGTAATCGCTACCTCTTAGAAACTGGAGCAGCGAATGAAAAGGCGCGAACCCTTAACACACCAGAAGAAGAAATAGGTGAGATGATGCGCCGGGTAATTGCCCATGAGGTAGGACATGCCTTAGGGCTTCCTCACAACATGAAGGCAAGCTCAGCCTATTCGGTCGATTCGTTGCGCTCAGCGACCTTCACTCAAAAAATGGGAATTGCAGCCACCATTATGGATTATGCGCGCTACAATTACGTAGCTCAACCCGGCGACAAAGGAATTCGATTTGTACGCCAAATGGGGCCCTATGATGATTACGCGATTGAATGGGGATACCGCTTTTTCGAAAATGCCGAAGAAGAAACAAAGTGGCTCAAACGATTTGTCGATGAGCGTAGTCTCAATCCGATCTATCAATTCGGTTACGGATCGAATGATCCCAATGCGCAAACAGAAAATATTGGAGACGATCCGGTAAAAGCCACTGCCTATGGTTTAAGTAACTTAAAAATTGTAGCCAAAAATCTTGAACAGTGGACCACTGAAGACGGAGCCACCTACGACGACCTCAACGAGTTGTACATGGAGCTCATAGGAGTTTACCGCCGCTACATTTATCACGTGGTGTCATTGGTTGGAGGAGTTAATGAGACTTTAGTGGTAAAGGGGCAGGCTGCGATTCCGTATAAAAACGTAGACAAGGAAAAACAAAAAGAAGCCTTGGCCGCACTCCATGAGCAGCTGTTTAAAACCCAAAAATGGCTATTTGAACCTAGCCTGATCTCTAAGTTTGAAGGTGATGGGCACCTAGACCTCATTTCAAATCTGCAAAAAGCGGCGTTATATAGACTAATGAGCACCGATCGCCTAAATCGAATGCTTTCAACCACCGTTACTCTTGAGGGTGATGGTATGCATCCAGATGAGCTCATTGAATCGCTCGCGCACGGACTCATTTATAAAAATTCGCAACCCGATCTATTCGAGCGCAACCTTCAGCTAGCCTTTGTAGAGCGTATTAAAGAGCTGCTTTCAGACGAAAAGGTACATGCTGAGGTTAAATCGATCTTATTTAAGCAAAGTGAGTCACTAAAAAAATGGCTGAAGAAACAAGAGCGCAGTGCCACTAGCCAATTAAGAGGTCATTTCGGCTATGCCCAAAAACGCTTAACGGCAGAGTAAAGCTATTTCGATGCCTTGTACCAGGTTTGAGTGCGTCCCAGCAATGAAATACCTAAATAGCCACGCACCTTTAAGGTCTGATCGTTCTCTAGAGTAAGGGTGCACGAATACTGTTTTCCATTGGCCGGGTCGAGAATTTTTCCGCCCGTCCAGGCCGTTCCGTCCCACTCAAGGCCCTCAATAATGGTAAGCCCTTCAATGGGTTTATCTTTTAACTGCCCTTTACAGGCCGCGCACTGTTTGCCCTTGTCTTCCTCTAATAACAGTCGCGCGATTTGACCATATAGTTTTCCTTCGTCTACATAAAGGCTGATCTCAGATTTACGCTGATTCGAAACATCATCGACCGAGACCCATACACCTTCGAAGTCTTTTTTAGAGAACGATTGTGCCTCAATGGCTGATGTTACTAAAAAAGCGACAAGCGCCAACACTGCGTTTTTCATAGGTTTAGTTTAGTCCAGATTGTTTAAAATACTCAAAAGAATAGGTTCCATGACGGCGTATCCGGCTTCATTAGGGTGAACGGGATCGTACCCCCAGTCAGATTTAAGCCCTTTTTCAGGGTCGACCATGGCGCTGTAATAGTCTACATAAGGCAGTTTATAGGTAATGGCCATCTGCTTCAGCAAACCGTTTAGTTCAATCACTTTTTCTGTCGGATCGATGCGCTGTCTCCACGGAAACGAATTTGCCGGAAGCACCGAGCAAATCACCGGAACCACTCCATTGGCTTGAGCCAATTGAACCATGCTTTCGATGTTGTCGGCAATTTCTGTAAGCGAAATGGGGCCGGTGTTTTCAGCGATATCGTTTATACCAGCCAGTATAACTACGATTCTTGGGTTTAAATCGATGACGTCTTGACGAAACCTTAGAAGCATCTGAGGAGTGGTTTGACCTCCAATTCCGCGATTGATAAACCCGTGCTCTTGAAAGAATTCCGGACGCATAGAGAGCCATCCCTGGGTTATCGAGTTTCCCATAAAGACCACCTCTATCTGATCTGAAACATCCTTAATAGAATCGTTTTGTGTTTTGAAGTAGCTCATCTGGGCCCAGTCTTGGGCCTGAACTGATACAGAGCCTAAAAAGAAGGCCAGCAGCATCATATTTACCATTCTATTCATAACTATTTTCTTTATCAACCGCGCACAAATCTACTATGAGCTCGGCAATCTTATCGGTTACGTCTGCAATGTAGCGAGTGCCCTTTTCAGCTGAAGAGAGGCTGGGGTCTCCAATGCCTGTATCTTCACTTACCTGAGACCATTTGCGTTCAGACCAGGCCCATTTTTCTCTTATGGCCTTGACCTTGTGCTTTTTTTCAGCGCCGCTCCCTGCTTGATCCAAAGGCAATACAAGTTCAGGATGCAGCTTCATCATAATAGAGGTTTCCATCTCGTCGGCATGATCTCCAGCCTTATCAAAATACAACGCCTTATCAAGCATTTGAAACCAGCTACAGGTTACTAACATCATCTCAGGAAAGAGCAGTCCTAGCTCCCGCAAATGGGTCTTAAAGTCGTTTCCACCGTGACTATTAAATAACAAAAGCTTCTTGACCCCTTGTCTGTCGAGCACCGTTATTAGATCTTTCAAGATCGCAAACTGCGTGCTAGGATTGAGATTCATATCTAGGTAGATGTCGCTTTGACCCGTATTGACACCAAAAGGTATTGTAGGAAGAATCACAAAATTACCCCCCTTATCATAGGCCTTTTGACCAGCTATTCTGAGCAATCCGTCGGCTTCGTATACATCTGTACCGTAAGGCAGATGGTAATTATGCGCCTCGGTGGCGCCCCAACCCAAAATAGCGAGATCAAAACGATGTGTTTTTAGCCGCTTCCAGTTATTCTCTTTTAAATCAAATAGAGATGCCTTAGTCATTGGGGCTGTGCTTAGAAACTACGATACTCTCCGCTGAGATACTGATTGGCCTCAGCTTCTTCAAATGCAGATGCCTCTTTATTGTAATGAAGGGTCTTCCCAGGAAAACGTCCAGCAATTACCCCCAACAAAATGGTCTCTGTTAACCGAGCTGAATAATCAAATGGTGCTGAGGTTTCTGCAGTACCTAAAACGGCGTCGATGAACTGATGATAGTGCTTAGGTGACTCGGCAGCATAATCACGAACCGGCTCACCCATAACACCTTCGGTATCAAAATCAGTAATGACATACTCTTGGTAAGCGCCATCAACAATGAACTTAGGAAGCTGCTGAAAGTGCGGAAGCAACAGTCTTCTTCCGTCTTCTCCGATAAATAGGGCCCCTTGGTCGGGTAAGGCATCACCATTAGGCAACATGAGCTCATCGCTCATCACCGGACCTTCTACACCGTCGTACCACACCCACTCAAATTTAGGAGTCGTGTAGGCGGTTCCTTCAAACGTATAGTGCACCTCATTGCGCTCAGGATATCCGTATCCGTTAGATTCGCGGCAATAGGTGGTTATGGTGTTCGGAACATCTATATCCAGTGCATTGTAGGGTGTGTCAAAAATGTGAACACCCATATCTCCCAAGGTGGCACATCCGTAATCCATAAGCTTTCTCCAGTTCATCGGATGGTAGTAGCCTTCTTTATAAGGCCTTTCAGATGAAGTGCCCAACCACAGGTTCCAATCTAATCGCTCAGGAACCGCATCAGCACCCTCTGGAATAGGACCGTCATATCCCCAGTTTTTGTTCGACCAAGCTACCACTTGGCTCACCTTTCCGATAATTCCCTTACGGATGAGTAGTGTCGCCAACTTGTAGTCGTAAAAGGAGTGCACTTGGATACCCATCTGTGTCACTAGCCCCTTCTCATTGGCCACTTTGCGCATCTCACGAGATTCTGACACATAGTGGGTGAGCGGTTTTTGGCAGTAAACGGGTTTATCGTACTCCATGGCGAGCAACGAGGCTGGAGCATGGGTATGGTCAGGCGTAGACACCACTACTGCGTCGATTTGATCACCGTACTGCTCTAATAGAGTTCGGTAATCTGCAAATACTTGGGCATCCGGGAACAAGGCATGAGCCGCTTTTAAGTGCTGGCTATCGACATCACAGAGTGCTGCAACCTTAACTTGAGGATGCGAAGCAATGGCTTCAAGGTCAGCCATACCCATGTTTCCAACCCCAATGTGGGCTGTTCGTATCATTCTTGGCGCTGAAGAAGCGCAGGACCAAATAGATAGCGGAAGGGCTGAGGCCCCAGCCGCTAGGGTCATAGTCTTTAAAAATTCTCTTTTTTTCATATCTATAATTCTTTGATTTTAATGTTTCTGAACCAAAGTGAGCTGCCGTGATCTTGAAGCCCAATGAACCCTTTCTTGAACTTTCCGTAATCAGGAGCCAACCCCCATTTTCCACCATTCTTTTTTTCTTGCCACTCGTCAGACCACGGAACGAAACTGAAGAGTAACTCACCATTTAACCAATGTTCAACACGCTCAGGCGTGAATACGATCCGTGAAGAATTCCACTCCCCAGTAGGATTCAATTTCTTGGTGCTATTATCCGGGGCATACATAGCATAGTCTGCACCCGTAGATTGCAGTGGCTGTAACTGTTCAGGATTCTCGGTGACCCCTATAGACTCATTGTACTCTTTAATGCGGTGAAAGTCGACATAATGTAAATCATCGATGAGCTGGTACTCGGGTGAAACTTCTGGAATTCCATCATAGCCCTCTACCACATGATAAAAAATACCGCTATTACCTCCTGGTGGAATCTTCCACTCGAGATACAGGTCAAAGTTTTCGAACTCTTTTGCTCCAAAAATGAGGTCGCGACTTCCTTTATAGTCGTAATCTTCCTCTTTAACCATTTCGGTGCTAAAAGTCAACTCTCCATCGACGATTCCCCAACCTGGAGGCAAGCGGTCGCCATTATAGGCGCGCCAACCTTCGAGTGAAGTTCCGTCAAAAAGCACCATCCATTCAGACTCAGCTGGCGCCTCTGCTGCAGTAGTCGTTGACCCTTGTTGTGCGCAAGAAAACACCAAAGCAGCAAGGGCTATTAAAATCATTCCTTTTTTCATGGGCTCTTATAATTCAGTGAGGTTAATATTTCTCCATTTAACTTTAATACCACCCCCATCGTGTATTTGCAAAGCGATTCCCCCTTTTCCTTTCCCGATTTTTTCGTCGGTAAGGGTGACCATCTCATGACCATTGAGAAAGGTCGTTACCGTATCATCATTACAAATAATCTTCATCTTATTCCACTCACCCATTTTAAGGTAAGCATCTTTGGCCTTTTCGGGCTTAATCAGCCATCCGCGGCCGTAAGACTCATAGATACCGCCAGTATCGTGGTCTGGTGGGGCCACTTCAACTTGCCATCCGCTCACTACAGTGCCTTCGACAGTAGATCTGAAAAACACCCCGCTATTGCCATCTGCTTCTTGCAAAAATTCAAGTTCAAGCACAAAGTCATCGTAATACTCGTTGGTAGAAAGGTAGCCGTATGCCTTGTCTGGTCCACTTTCACATACTAGAAGCCCATCCTCAACATACCATTTCTCAGTTCCATTTATCGTCCACCCCTCTAGATTTTCGCCGTTAAAAAGTGCCGATTGAGCACCCATACCTAGGGTCGCTAATGTGAGGAATGCCGTAAGTAGGTATTTCATATGTAGGTAATTTAGAGTTTAATATAAATTTTCTTCTTAAATAACCACCAGGTGGGTATCCCAATCACTCCAACGTAGAGCAGGGCATAAAGCAACGAGGCCAACTTCGGAGCCACCTGAAGACCAATCAGCTGCTCCATAAAAAGCTTGTTCAGGGCAAATCCCAAGAGAAAGTCACTGTAAAACAATGTGACTAGCAAGCTAGAAAGCGCATACGAAACAATTGGATTCTTTCCGAAGGCCTCGACAAAGCGATACGAATTCTTTGATTCTTGCTGATCAAAGAAAAGACTGCATATAATCCAGCCTTGCATCGAAGCCCCCGCAGCAATTAAGGTGTACGAACTAGACCATAAGGGCTTGTTGATAGGAAAGAGATAGCTCAAGGTGTATCCGCCCGCTATAAAAACGGCCCCTAAAACCATCATGCGCAGTAATTTCTTTGACTGTTCTTCCTCACGCAAAAAATAATGTGCGGCCGTCATTCCAAGGAGCGTCGAACATACCGCACCTAATGTGCTCAAAATACCTTCTGGATCCCAGGTTTTTTGCCAAAGCACCCCCGGAAGCAAGTGGCTGTCGATATAATTGGCCCAATTAGCCATCGGCTTTGAAAGATCGGGCATCCCTATTCCCGGAACTGGAATAAACACCATGATCACGGTGTAAGCGGCCAGTATACCAAGCGCTAATTTCAATTGATTTGAGCGCTGGCTGAACAGATAGATGGTGGCACAGATGAAATAGACTATCGCTATTCTCGGAAGCACCCCCACGTAGCGCACGTGGGTCAAATCAAAATCTGGCCATATCCATAAAAAAATACCCACTGCATAAATCTTTGCGCTTCTGAAAGCGATTTTTTTAAAGGTTTGAGATACGGGCTGCTGTTCGATGCGACTGTGCATGGCTAGAACAATCGAGACTCCTACAATAAATAAGAAGCTCGGAAAGACGAAATCGGTGGGTGTAATGCCATTCCAATCTGCGTGAAGTAAAGGGGCATAAACGTGGCTCCAACTGCCGGGAGTGTTGACTACAATCATTAGCATGATCGTTAGGCCTCTTAACATGTCTACCGAACGAATACGAGCACTCATAGGTTTAGATAACTATAGGGTTTACGTTTTAACATTTTGTATTTAACGGTCTTGATTTTCTGCGGTATATTTAAGTAAATGCAAAAAGTTGCTACTAATATTATGAAAAATGCTCTCGGTATCCTAAAAAACCTGAAGCTTACTGCCTTCTTCGCATTGGCAGTGAGTGTTTCGGTCTTTGGGCAAGACAGCTCATTACTTGCCTTGAGAGGAAAAATCTATGATGCGCAGTCAAACGAACCGCTTCCGCTGGCATCGATACGACTTGAAGGAACTTCGTATTCTACCGTGAGCAACGATGAGGGTGTCTTTAGTTTAAAATTTGAGACGGCAGAACGCCCAACTCATTTAATCGTTTCTTACCTAGGGTACCGCAGCGCGCGATTAGCGCTTTCAGAAGTGAGCCAGCTAAACGGAGAGCTCAGCGTGGGCTTACTCAGTGACAGCATAAGGCTTGAAGGGGTTGATGTAAATAGTCCGGAAGACGCTAAGAGTATTGTGCTAAAAATGCTCGATAACTACGACGCTATGAAACCCCTTCGGCCCAAAACGGCTATATCATTCTTTAGAGAGCGCATCAACCGCCGTAACCGAAACCTGTCTATAACCGAGGCAGTCATCGAGCTCCAAAAAGACCACCTAAAAGAAGGGCTTAACGGAGCTTATGTAATAGAGTCCCGAAAACGAAACGACTACAAGCCCTTAGACACTATAGCCCTTAAGCTTCAGGGCGGCCCCTATAACCTCATTTACCTCGATCTGCTGAGCCACAGAAACGACATTCTAGACGACGAAAGTTTTGATCAATACTTGTTTACCCTGACCGGAAAGGTGAGATACAATGGTGAAGACGTTTACATCGTTCACTTTGAGCAACGATCTGAGATTTTCGATCCACTCTATAAAGGAGATCTGTACATCACTGTTGATAAGCACCGACTGTCGAAAGCGAATTTTGAACTGAATATCACTAACAGCGAACAAGCGGCTAAACTCTTCGTGCGCAAAAAACCAAAAACGCTTAGAATAGAGCCTACTAAGGTGGCCTACAGAATCGATTATCAGACTGCCCGAGACGAACCCGTTCTGGTTTACGCTGACCTGCAGATGGACTTTAATGTTAATTGGAGAAACCGACTCTTCAACCGCAACTACACAGTGCTTGCTGAAATGGCCTTCACTCGCTGGGACGATGCCAAGAGAGAAGAGGTAAAGCCGCGTAATGAGAGACTCAGACCAACGGTAATTATGGCCGATTCTGAAAGTGGATTTAGCGACCCCAATTTCTGGAGAAATTACAATGTAATCGAGCCTGACCAAGACATAGAGACTATTCTAAAACGCATCGAACGCCAATTAAGGCGCTCGCGCTGATTCGGGCAGAGTTTCAAGCACAAAAAAAGACGGCAAAAATTTGTTCTGACGATTTTAACCAATACATTTCTCGCTCAAGTCTATCTTAAAAGAAAAACCAATAAAAATGGCCCTAATTTCTCCTACAGAACTCACTTATAAAGCCCCCGGAACACACGAAGAAAACCGATTTGAAAAACTGCATAACATCGTCGTTCCTTCAGCCGCCAAGGGTTCAGAACTCATTGCTCAAGAAATAGCCGATCTCATTCGTAGTAAGCAGTCGAAAAATAAAAAATGTGTGCTCGGCCTAGCTACCGGATCCTCTCCACTTAGCGTGTATGCCGAATTGGTACGTATGCACAGAGAGGAAGGGTTGAGCTTTGAAAACGTGATCACCTTTAACCTAGATGAATACTGGCCGATGACTAAAGATAACCTACAGAGTTATCACCACTTCATGCATGAGAATCTCTTCGACCACATCGACATTAAACCCGAAAACATTCACATACCTGACGGAGAGGTAAAATCATCTCAAGTAAGAACGTTTTGTCAAGAGTACGAAGCAAAAATAGCGGATGTTGGCGGGCTTGATTTTCAGCTATTAGGTATTGGAAGAACCGGACACATAGGATTTAACGAGCCAGGTTCGAACCAAAACTCCAGAACCCGATTAGTCAACCTCGATCACATCACAAGAGAAGATGCTGCAGAGGGTTTTCAAGGTTTAGAGTTTGTTCCGAAGCGAGCCATTACAATGGGAATTGCTACCGTGCTTTCTGCTAAGCGCGTGGTACTGATGGCTTGGGGGCAAAAAAAGAGTGCTGTAATTCAACAAGCTGTTGAAGGAGCCATTACCAGTACCCTTCCGTCTTCGTTTTTACAACTTCACAAGAATACCACTCTCGTTTTAGATGAAGAGGCTGCTGCAGATCTTACACGCATCAAAACACCTTGGCTGGTTCAAACCTGCGAGTGGAACGACAAACTCAAGTATCAGGCCGTTGTTTGGTTATGCCGGAAAACCGGAAAATCGGTACTTAAACTGACTGAGTCAGACTACAATGAAAATGCATTGGCCGATCTGCTTGAAACTCAATCCATATATGATCTCAATATCGAGATCTTTAACCGACTTCAACATACCATTACGGGCTGGCCTGGGGGCAAACCTGATGCCGACGACTCACACAGACCAGAGCGCGCAAGGCCTAAATCGAAGCGGGTCATCATCTTTAGCCCGCACCCAGACGACGATGTTATTTCGATGGGCGGGACCCTTGACCGATTGATCTCCCAAGGGCATGAGGTGCACGTGGCCTATCAGACTTCTGGAAGCATCGCCGTGTCTAATCAGGAGGCGCTGAAATTCATTGAGGTTGCGTGTGACATGATGCTTGGGGCCGAAAGCAATACGCTCAGAGATCTTAGAAACGAGATCGATCAGCTCAAAGACGGAGAAATTCCATCAGCCGAAATACGCAACCTGAAAACAATCATTCGCCAGCGTGAGGCTATAGCCGCAACACGCTACCTAGGACTTCCTGACGAGAACGTTCACTTCTTGAAGTTGCCGTTTTACGAGACCGGAGCGGTCAAAAAAGCTCCGATATCGCAAGACGATATTGACATCATGAATCACCTGATCAAGAGCATACGTCCGCATCAAATCTATGCGGCGGGTGACTTGGCAGATCCGCACGGCACCCACCGCTTGTGTATAGATGCCCTTCAGCAATCGCTCAGCCAGCTGCGCAAAGAGCCCTTCTTAAAAGATTGCTGGGTGTGGCTATACCGCGGAGCATGGCACGAGTATGAGCCCTACCAAATTGACATGGCAGTGCCTATGAGCCCGGCTCAGGTACGCAGAAAACGACGTGCAATTTTCTTTCACCAGACTCAGAAAGATGGGGTTATGTTTCAAGGAAACGACCCCAGAGAGTTTTGGGTACGCGCTGAAGACCGCAATAGAGAAACAGCCGCAATCTATCGCGATCTCGGCCTGTCTGACTACGCCGCCATTGAGGCCTTTAAGCGCTATTATTATTAACCAAATCACAAGCTTATGCTACTAGCCGGTCGCCTATTCACTTTTCTAGCCATAATCAGTGTTTTGGCCACATCATGCAGCCAACCTCAGCAAGACGGATCAGCCTATGAAGCCTTAATGCCTATGGCCGAAACGGTAGCCGTTCTAGAAGGGGTGTACACGCTTGAGGCATCAATTGATGTTGCGCTCAACGGATTTTCAGCTGAATCGGGGGCATCGTTTATCGAAGTTATTAGCGATCAGGCTTCAACACAAGGGCTTAGCATCGAGGTCAAAAACGGCAAAGTGGCTGATCTAATTATTACTCTCGATGCAGCGCTAGATACTGATCAATATGTGTTAAAAATAGGCTCTGAAGGCATACAGCTGACCGCTGGATCGGCTTCTGGAGCCTACTTTGGATGGCAAACCTTGCGTCAGGTACTCCTATTACAAGCTGATCAACCAAATGCTCGCGTACTCAGAGCCGTAGAAATCAACGACAAACCTGCCTACAGTTACCGCTCGGTAATGCTAGACGTGGCTAGGCATTTTTTCGGGCCTGAGGTAGTCAAGCGGCTAATCGATCAGCTCACTCTTTACAAAGTGAATACCTTGCACCTTCACCTTTCCGATGATCAGGGTTGGCGAATTGAAATCAAAAAATGGCCGAACCTAACTACACACGGAGGGCTTACAGAGGTCGGAGGCGGCGATGGTGGATACTACACACAAGCGCAATACGAAGACATCGTGGCCTACGCCCAAAGTAGATTTATAACCGTGGTGCCCGAGATCGATCTTCCCGGACACACCAACGCAGCCCTTTCGAGTTATCCAGAATTGAATTGCGACGGGGAGGCCCCAGAGCTATACACCGGCATTGAGGTAGGGTTTTCAACCCTTTGTGCAGAAAAAGAAATTACCTACACCTTCTTAAGCGATGTATTTGAAGAACTAGCGCGCATGACCCCAGGCCCTTACCTACACATAGGTGGAGACGAATCTCACGTAACCTCTGAAGTAGACTATGTGAAGCTGGTTAATTTTGCGCTAGACAAAGTGAAGTCACTGGATAAGACTCCGGTAGGCTGGGATGAAATTGCGCACGGAGCCATTGACCAACATACCGTATCACAGTACTGGGCCAGTCAAGAAAATACCGAGAAGGCTTATGGAAAAGGAGCGCAGCTCATAATCTCTCCGGCTATTCACGCCTATTTAGACATGAAATACGATTCGTTAACCCCAATTGGGCTTAAATGGGCCGGATACCTCAGCATAGACAAAGCTTACGACTGGTCGCCTAATGCATTGGTAGAGGGGATTTATGCAGATCGAATCATAGGCACAGAGGCCTT
>JAURFJ010000050.1 GCA_030834365.1 Flavobacteriaceae bacterium
TTACGTGGCTACTCTGAACTCAGGAGAAGACACGAACGTTTTGATGAAGCTCATGATTGAGCAAGTAGGGGCCACAACCGTTTTGGTTATGCTTCTTATGCCTTTAGTAATTGGATTTTTTGTGCTGCTCATCTATGGGCTTCGAGTGCTCAAAATGCCCTTAACTGCCCTGTTTACCTCTAGGCCTTTATTCGACTGGAACCGCGCATTATTTGCTTTCTCTTTATGGGCTGTAATTGTGAGTAGTACGACCGTGTTGGACTATCTGCTGGCTCCCGAAAATTACGTCGTTCAATTTCGTTGGAGCGCGTTTTGGCCATTTGCCGTAGTGGCTATACTGCTCATCCCTTTGCAGTCTAGTTTTGAAGAATTGCTTTTTAGAGGCCACATGACCCAGGGGCTGGGTATTCTTACTGGTCGACGCGCTGTTGCCTTTCTCGTGCCCTCAGTGATTTTTGGATTGATGCATATAGGTAATCCCGAGGTTGCCGAACTCGGATACGAGATATTGATTTATTACATCGGATCGGGCCTTTTTTTCGGAGCAATGACGCTAATTGACGAAGGAACAGAACTAGCCTTGGGCTTTCACGCCTCAAATAACTTGGTGGGTGCGCTATTGGTCTCTAGTGATTGGACCGCCTTTCAGGTACCCTCTTTATTTAAAGATGTGGGCGCTCCTTCTTTTGGAATTGACGCACTGATCCCCGTTTTGGTCGTATACCCATTGGTGCTATGGATATTGGCCAAAAAATACCAATGGAGTTCAATCGGCTTGAAACTCTTCGGAAAGATTTAATCGATGTGGCACGGTGATTTTAAAATTAACGGTTTAGACTTTAAGACGAGTCAAGCGCTTGAAAAGGCAAACCGCTTTCAATCCACCAATGCCTTTCTTCAGCAAGTCGTCGATCTGGCGGCAAAACTTTTTGATGATTCAGCCTTGATTCAGGTGCAATCATCGGGATCTACTGGTGCTCCTAAGACCTTTAATTTAGATAGACAAGAACTCATAGCATCGGCCGACCTAACACTCAACTACTTTAACTTAAGGCCCACATCTAGAGTCTTATTATGTCTTCCGATAACCGCCATATCTGGGCTCATGATGCTCGTTAGGGCCATGAGGGGAGGTTTAGATCTTTATGTCGCCGAACCTGATTCTAGGCCTTTGGCGCACTTTGAAACGAAGCCCGAAGGTTTTTTTGATTTTGTGGCCTTGACTCCGTACCAACTTGTACATTCAATAGCTTACTTGAATAGAGCTAAAACTATATTGGTAGGTGGGGCACCCCTGATTAATGAACAACTTTCAGCTTTGCCCAAAAACCTCGACTTAACTATAGTTGAGAGCTACGGTATGACAGAAACCCTGTCGCATGTGGCATTGAAAAGTCGGTTTCCGATTGAAGCTCCTTTTTTCAGTGCACTTGAACCCGTTAGGTTTTCGTTAGGCGATGCGCAAAACCTGATTATTTATGCGCCTTATTTAAAGCAGAGTCCATTAGTTACCACAGACCGTGTTCAGCTTTTTTCTGAAACTCAGTTTTCTTACTTAGGTCGCATTGACCATGCGATAAATTCTGGTGGTGTTAAGTTTTTTCCGGAGCAAATCGAACACAAAATTCAGCATTTACTGGCTGAAAACTTCTTTGTAGCCGGATGTCATCACAACACGCTAGGCCAGCAAGTCACTCTTTTTATTGAAGGAAACGACCCCAATCGCGGCGGCGAGGTGAATCAACTGCTGAATCTGGTGAATTGGAAGACCTACGAAAAACCGAGACAGGTGCGGGTACTAAAGCAGTTTAGTTACACCTCTACCCATAAAATAGATCGATTGAAAACTCTGGCTCAACTAGACCTGAAGTAGGCCCATCGAAAAGGCCTCTTGATGTGAGTTGTTGTTGGCCATCTCTATGCCCAATGATAGGTGTCTGCGTGTTTCTATAGGGTCGATGATGCCATCGGTCCATAGGCGTGCCGCTGCGTAGTAGGGTGAAGTCGTCTCGGTGTATTTGGCTTCAATAGTTTGGAGTAGAGCAGCTTTATCCTCATCAGTCAGCGTCTTTTTGCTTTGGGCGTATTTACTCTCTTCAATTTGCAGTAGAACTCTTGAGGCAGACTGGCCGCTCATTACGGCAATTTCGGCCGATGGCCATGAAAAAATAAGACGCGGATCATAGGCTTTTCCGCACATGGCATAATTACCGGCCCCGTACGAATTACCTACAATAATGGTAAACTTTGGAACTACAGAATTGCTTACTGCATTGACCAGCTTTGCTCCATCTTTAATTATGCCTTGGTGTTCACTTTTACTGCCGACCATAAAGCCGGTTACATCTTGTAAAAACACCAGCGGAATGCGCTTTTGGTTGCAGTTGGCAATAAATCGGGTGGCCTTGTCGGCTGAGTCAGAATAAATAACTCCTCCGATTTGCATCTCGCCTCTGGCATTTTTGGTCACCTTGCGTTCATTGGCGACAAGGCCTACGGCCCATCCGTCTATTCGGGCGTACCCCGTTATAATGGTCTTTCCGTAGTTTTCTTTGTACGGCTCAAAGGAATCCGCATCGACAAGACATTCGAGAAGCTCAGTCATATCATAGGGCTCCGATCTGTTTTCTGGCAAAAGGGTGTATACCTCTTCAAGCACTCTTTTTGGGGCTTGAGGCGCTACACGATCGAATCCTGCCTTTTTTGTTTCACCCAGTTTCCCAATTAGGGATTGAATTTTTTCTAAGGCCGCTTGGTCTGAGGGTACCGCATAATCAACTACTCCAGAAATGGAGCTGTGGGTGTGTGCTCCGCCTAGGGTTTCTTTATCTACATCTTCTCCAACCGCAGCCTTTACCAGGTACGGTCCGGCTAGAAATATAGAGCCCGTATTTTCAACGATTATGGCTTCATCGCTCATAATCGGCAGGTAGGCGCCTCCGGCCACGCATGAGCCCATGATAGCAGCAATCTGAGTGATACCCATACTGCTCATTTTCGCATTATTTCTGAAAATGCGTCCGAAGTGCTCCTTGTCTGCAAAGCTCTCGTCTTGCAATGGTAAATAAACACCGGCACTATCTACCAAATAAATAATCGGAATTCGGTTCTCAATGGCGATTTCTTGAGCACGCAGGTTCTTTTTTGCCGTCATCGGAAACCAAGCGCCTGCCTTTACCGACGCATCATTTGCTACCACCACACAGAGCCGACCATTGATTTTTCCTATTTGCACAATCACACCGGCTGAAGGGCAACCCCCGTGATCTAGGTACATGTTGTCTGCAGCTAGTTGTCCAATTTCGATTACTTCAGATGGCTGGTCAAACAAAAAGTCTAGCCGTTCCCGGGCGGTCAACTTTCCTTGATCGCGTTGCTTCTGCTGTTTAGAAACCCCGCCTCCAAGAGCGATTTTGTCTCGCCTTTCATTTAGCGCTTTCACCTCGTTTCGATGGTGAATTTCGCGGGTCAGCTGTTTTTTAGACTTGCTCATCTCTTCTTCAATTGCCCCTGCAATTTACGATTAATTGCTCCATTTTTACGACCTTTACCCCCTAACACAGCGCTACATAAAACATGAACAAAAATACAGTCTTGGCGTATGCCACCTTTTTGATGATACTCATGGGCCTCATTCTTTTGGCGCTAGCTGCTTTCAAGTACGATGAAGTAGCCGGTTGGGGTTTTGCAACAGTAGGTATTGGTTTCTTCGCCATAGCTTGGGTATTTAATGCGCTAAAAGGAAGAGTCTAAAATTCACATAAACATGTCAGATGATAAAAAAGTAATCTTCTCGATGACGGGGGTCACCAAGACCTTTACCAACGCGAATACCCCAGTGCTCAACAATATCTATTTGAGCTTCTTCTACGGAGCCAAGATTGGTATATTGGGACTAAATGGATCTGGAAAGTCAACCCTGCTTAAAATTATAGCAGGTGTGGACACTAATTTTAGGGGCGACGTGGTGTTCTCTCCGGGCTATTCTGTCGGCTATCTTGAACAAGAGCCCCAACTAGACGAAACCAAAACAGTCATCGAGATCGTTAAAGAGGGGGTTACCGAAACAGTGGCTGTTCTCGATCGCTACAATGCAATTAACGACCAGTTTGGATTGCCTGAGGTTTATGAAGACGCCGAAAAGATGCAGAAGCTCATGGATGAGCAAGCTAAATTGCAAGATCAAATTGACGCCTTAAATGCCTGGGAATTAGATACCAAGCTTGCTATTGCCATGGATGCGTTGCGCACTCCAGAACCCGATACGCCCATTAACGTGCTCAGCGGTGGAGAGCGTCGACGCGTGGCCCTTTGTCGCTTGTTGTTGAAGGAGCCTGATGTTCTGCTGTTAGATGAACCGACAAACCATCTTGATGCCGAATCGGTGCTCTGGCTTGAAGAACACCTTGCGCGTTATAAAGGGACGGTAATTGCGGTTACCCACGACCGTTATTTCTTAGACAATGTAGCCGGATGGATCCTTGAATTAGATAGAGGTGAGGGTATACCGTGGAAAGGGAATTACTCTTCATGGCTAGATCAGAAATCTAAACGATTGGCTCAAGAGAGTAAGCAGGCAAGCAAGCGTCAAAAAACCCTTGAACGCGAATTAGAGTGGGTCAGACAAGGCGCCAAAGGAAGACAGACTAAACAAAAGGCGCGTTTAAATAGCTACGACAAACTGCTGAATCAAGATCAGAAACAACTCGAGGAGCGATTGGAGATATACATTCCCAATGGCCCGCGACTAGGAACCAATGTCTTAGAAGCCATTGATATCTCTAAGGCATTTGGCGACAAGTTGCTTTATGAGGGGTTGAGCTTCAAACTTCCTCAGGCAGGAATAGTTGGTGTCATTGGTCCAAACGGAGCAGGTAAAACTACCTTGTTTCGGATGATTATGTCAGAATTAGAACCCGATAGCGGTGATTTTAGCGTGGGTGAAACCGCTAAAATCGCTTACGTTGACCAAACACACTCCTCTATTGATCCTGAAAAATCTATTTGGGAAAACTTTTCTGATGGTCAAGAGCTCATAATGATGGGGCAGCGCGAAGTGAATTCAAGAGCCTACTTGAGCCGTTTCAATTTCTCGGGTAGTGAGCAGAATAAGAAAGTCAAACTGTTATCGGGAGGTGAGCGAAATAGACTTCATTTGGCCATGACATTGAAAGAGGAGGGTAATGTATTACTTTTAGATGAGCCAACTAATGATCTGGATGTTAATACATTAAGAGCATTAGAAGAGGGGTTAGAAAATTTTGCTGGCTGTGCAGTAGTTATTTCGCATGACCGTTGGTTTTTGGACCGAATATGCACCCATATTTTAGCCTTTGAAGGCAATTCATCGGTCTATTTCTTTGAAGGTTCTTTTTCAGAATACGAAGAAAATAGGCGAAAACGTTTAGGTAAAGACCTTAATCCGACCCGTATCAAATACAAAAAACTCACACGTTAGGCTCAGCATTCTTGCGGTTTTACTCGAAATCACCCTATATTTGCTGCTGTTAACAAAACCTATCTTAAGATCTTAAATTATGGAAAAAAACCAGTCTAAAGCGTTGCCAGCGATTCTTGGAGTCCTTTTTGTTGCGGCAGCAGCTTTCGCAATCAGCCTTTATATCAGCGGTAAAAATACTGAGGAGGCCTTAAATGCTGAAAAAGCAGCGGTAATCGAGGAACTAGAAGGGCTTAAGTCAGATTACGACAAGTCTATTTTAGAAAACAACGCGCTTAGCGAAGAATTATTAGCCGCAAGAAGCGAAATCGCGAACTATATAGACTCTGTTTCTTCTTTAAAAGCAGATGTAGCCACTTTGATGCGTTTTAGAGGCCAGGTTTATCAATTGCGCAAAGAGCGCGAAACGCTTATGGCTCGGCTTGACTCATTGACTGCTAGCAATTTAGCGTTAAAATCGTTGAACGACCAAACCCAAAAAGAATTAGAGCGTGTTGCTGCATTAAATGATTCGATTGTTCAGCAAAATATCATTTTAGAGCAAGAAAATAGAATTGCAGCTCAGCTTAAACTCGATGCCCTTGATGTTCAAGCGGTACGTGTTAAAAGCAATGGAGACTTCAAATCGGTTAACCGTGCGAAGAGAGCAGATAACTTCAAAATTTGTTTCACCGTAAGAGATAACGCCGTTGCTAAGGCTGGTGACAAGAACTTCTTTGTTGAGGTTATGGGTCCAGATGGCGCACTTGTCGGTAATTCAGAATCGGTTACGGTAAATAGCCGTTCGCTTAACGTGAGCAAAGTGACCGCCTTTTATTACGAAAATCAAACCTTAGACGTTTGTGATTATGTTGAGAATGCTGGAGGTGATTTCCCTAAAGGAAATTACATGGTGAACATCTACGACAACGATTTAGAATTGATTGGGACCTCTAAGTTCTTTTTGAAATAAAAAGTCTAAGTCTTACCAACTAAAAAAGGCCTCGCTTTTTGCGAGGCCTTTTTTTGTACACCTATTTCTGCTTCTTTAAAGCGATCCAGTCATCTGTTCAGGCTTAACCCAAGCATCGTATTCTTCGGCGCTTAGGTATCCCAGCCTCAGCGCTTCTTCCTTAAGAGTTGTACCGTTTTTATGGGCTGCATTGGCAATTTCTGCTGCCTTGTAGTAACCGATCTTGGGATTCAATGCTGTTACAAGCATTAGTGAATTATTAACTAACTCTTCTATGCGCTTGGTATTAGGTTCTATGCCTCTAGCGCAGTGTTCATCAAAGCTTAAAGCAGCGTCCCCTAATAGTTGAGCTGACTGTAAAAAGTTAGTGGCCATGAGCGGTTTAAACACATTTAATTCATAATGCCCTTGGGTTCCACCAATGGTGATGGCCATGTCATTGCCCATTACTTGAGCACAAACCATGGTAAGGGCCTCCGATTGTGTAGGATTAACCTTTCCGGGCATAATTGAACTACCTGGTTCGTTTGCTGGTATTAGTAATTCTCCAATTCCTGATCGTGGACCAGAGGCCATTAGGCGTATGTCGTTTGCGATTTTATTGAGCGAAACAGCCAGTTGCTTCAAACTTGAATGCGATTCTACAATAGCGTCGTGTGCAGCTAAGGCTTCGAATTTATTGGTGGCCGTCACAAAAGGAAGCTTGGTGAACTTCGCGATATATTCAGCTACTAATTGGGCATACCCATTTGGGGTGTTTAATCCGGTTCCTACAGCCGTTCCACCTAGCGCAAGCTGGGCCAAATGGTCTAGGCTGTTTTCGGCCGCCTTAATTCCAAAATTAAGCTGAGCTACGTAACCCGAGAATTCTTGTCCTAGGGTCAAAGGAGTAGCATCCATAAGGTGCGTCCGCCCAATTTTAACCACAGATTGAAACGCAGTGCTCTTTTGCTGCAACGTATTTTTTAGTGCAGTAACTGCGGGTAGGGTATGATTAACGAGCTTGTCGTAGCAGGCAATATGCATTGCCGTTGGAAAGGTGTCATTTGAAGACTGCGATTTATTCACATCGTCATTTGGGCTCAAGCTGCGCTCTCCTTCACCCAAATGATTACCCTCGAGCACATGGCCCCTGTTGGCTATAACTTCATTTACATTCATGTTGCTCTGCGTTCCAGATCCGGTCTGCCACGTAACGAGCGGAAACTGATCGTCAAGTCGACCCTCGAGAATTTCATCGCAAACCCGGGCAATTAAATCGCGTTTTTGAGTGCTTAAACCGCCTATTTCGGCGTTTGTAAATGCCGCCGCCTTTTTTAGCACGGCGAAACCTCTAATTATTTCTATTGGCATAGAGGCTGAAGGGCCAATTTTGAAGTTATTGATAGACCGTTGGGTTTGAGCCCCCCAATAGGCCTCTGCGGGCACCTTTACTTCGCCCATAGTGTCTTTTTCAACTCTGTAGTTCATAACCAAAATTTGTCTACAAATGTACGTATCAATGCCTAGTGAGTCTTCAAAAAAATAGCTAATGACTTGTAGTGAAGGCTCAATTCATCTTATATTCGCCATGTAATTGAAACGCTATGATTGAATTTGATCAATATCTTGGTTTTATTGCCTTTCTAACCATCTTGACCATCGGTTTCTGGTTGATGATTTTCTTATTGACCTTTGTTATTCCGTATTGGATTACCGGCAGCTTAATCGAGTTTTTAAAAGAAAAGAAAAAAGCTAAAGAGTCTTTAGACCAGTAGTCTTTCTTAAATATATCAGACTAAAAAGTCACGCCTAAAGCGTGACTTTTTAGTTTATTATTGTTTGGTTTTATGGAGTGCCAAATTCGAAGTCTTCCTCACCACCCATCTCTTGGCGTTGCCTTCTGCGCTGGTTGTTGTCTTGTTCGTTGAACTGATACCTAAAGGTCAGGGTAGCTTGACGCTGTCTCCATTGAAATTCACTAGCGCTAAAAACCGTAGCAGTTCGTGTTTCTGAGATGCGTTTACGGCTGTTGAGCAAGTCACTTACATTAAAGGATATTGCCCCTTTATCTTTTAGAATCTGTTTACTCATCGCTAGATTGAGCGATAGAATTCCTTTGTTGATTCCCTGAGGATTCACCGATTGACCGTTGTAAAAGGCATTGGTCTG
>JAURFJ010000051.1 GCA_030834365.1 Flavobacteriaceae bacterium
TTCTGCTTCGGGCAAGCCCATGCGACGGGAGTCAGACCTTATCGACGTTTGGTTTGACAGTGGATCCATGCCTTACGCTCAGTGGCACTATCCGTTCGAGAATAAAGAAAAGATTGATCAGGGCTTGGCGTTTCCGGCCGACTTCATAGCTGAAGGCGTAGACCAAACTCGAGGATGGTTTTATACCCTTCACGCCATTGGCACGCTAGTTTTCGACTCAGTGGCCTATAAGGCAGTGATTTCGAATGGACTAGTCTTGGATAAAGACGGTAAAAAGATGTCTAAGCGACTGGGAAATGCGGTTGATCCATTTGACACCTTAAAAAAATACGGCCCTGATGCTACGCGATGGTACATGA
The DNA here is from genome assembly GCA_030834365.1 of Flavobacteriaceae bacterium. Lineage (GTDB taxonomy): Bacteria > Bacteroidota > Bacteroidia > Flavobacteriales > Flavobacteriaceae > UBA3478. The sequence continues at coordinate 360 of JAURFJ010000051.1, forward strand.
TCTCCAATGCTAACCCTTGGGATAACCTGAAGTTTGACACCGAAGGCGTAGAAGAAGTAAGGCGTAAGTTTTTTGGAACCCTGTATAACACCTATTCGTTTTTTGCCCTATACGCCAATATCGACAAATTCAACGGAAGCGAGGAAGCCGTCGCTCTTGAACAACGCACCGAACTCGATCGATGGATTTTGTCAGAACTCAACACGCTAGTCAAGGAGGTATCCGCCGCATATGACGACTACGACGCCACCAAGGCCACGCGTCTCATCTCTTATTTTGTGCAGGAGAACTTGAGTAATTGGTATGTGCGCCTTAGTCGAAGAAGATTTTGGAAGGGTTCTTACGGAATTGATAAACTAGCCGCTTACCAAACCTTGGCGCATTGTTTGCTACAAACCGCTAAGTTAATGGCCCCTGTGGCGCCCTTCTTCGCAGAGCGTTTGTTTAAGGATCTTATGATCAATTCTTCAAACGATATCAGTGTTCACCTTGAACATTTTCCGATTTACGAAGAACGCTATAATGAGCCTGAATTAGAGTCAAAAATGCAATTGGCTCAAAAGCTTACCTCCTTAGCCCTGTCTCTGCGTCAGAAAGAGAAGATCAAGGTGAGACAGCCACTGCAGAAAATGATGATTCCGCTCGATCAATCCGTAGTTACTCGAGAGGCAGTTGAGCCGATCAAAGAATTGCTGGCCTCAGAGATCAATGTAAAAGAAATCGTACTGCTTGAAGACGCGAGCTCAATTATCGTAAAAGAAATTAAGCCCAACTTTAAAACCCTAGGGCCAAAGTATAAGCCTCAAATGAAGGGGATTGCGTCTGCCATAGCCCAACTCTCTCAGTCAGATATTTTAGAGATTGAACAACAAGGGGAGTACGCTCTTGAGGTGGAGGGAGAACAGATTAAACTGCATCTTGAAGACGTGATTATCACGAACAAAGATATTGAAGGATGGCTGGTGGCTTCTTCTGGAAATTACACGGTTGCACTAGATATTAGTCTTTCAGAATCCCTTGTAAATGAGGGGATTGCTAGAGAATTGGTGAATCGTATACAGAATCTTCGAAAAGATAGCGGACTTGAGGTAACCGATAAAATTTTGCTTAATATTGAGGGCGACGAGGCTATCGAGAAAGCGGTTAATGAAAACCGAGAGTACATCATGAATGAGACCCTCTGTGAGCAACTAGAAATTAAAGAAACATTTGAGCCTAGTCTGGAAATCGCATTTGATTCTTACCAAGCGAAGCTCTCCTTAAAAAAGAGATAGTTATGTCTGAAGTTGTACGTTACTCCGATGCAGATTTAAAAGAGTTTAAGGTGTTGATTGAAGAAAAAATCGTCAAGGCCCAGCAGCACCTAGAGCTTTTGCGAAGTGCCTACATGAACGATGGAAACAACGGTACCGATGATACCTCTCCAACCTTTAAGGCTTTCGAGGAGGGCTCAGAGACGATGAGCAAAGAGGCCAACACCCAACTCGCTCTTCGTCAGGAGAAGTTTATTCGCGACCTGAAGAGCGCGCTTGTGCGCATCGAGAACAAGACCTACGGGGTATGCCGAGTAACCGGTAAGTTGATTTCTAAAGAACGGTTGAAACTGGTTCCACATGCCACATTGAGCATTGAAGCCAAGAAGATGCAGAAATAGTGTTTAGAATACTCCTTTGGTGCACCTTCTTCTTAGGGTTTTCTGCCTTTGGTCAGGTTCAGTGGAACAAGACCCTAAAAGATCTTGATCTCAGAGGAATTACTATTGACATGCGTTTTATACAGGGGCTGAATTTGACTACACACCGATCAGCCGACGTGCTGTTAAACACTCAGAGTGAAGGCGAGTACCAGTTGCAATACGTGGTGGTCACCCAGCACGAGAACCGCTGGCTAACGGTATATCCACAGCGAGTTCCGGCCTTCAATAATCTCAATGACAAGTTGAGCGCCCACAAGGTCATTGCTATGAATCTAGAGATGCGCGTTCCCGAATCTATACGGGTAGAGATTGAGGCTAGTCAAGGAAAGCTCGAGGTCTCTGGCTTGTATCGAGAGCTCAATGTTCAGCTCGATGAAGGCAGCCTAAAACTATCTCATCGCGCCGAACAAAGCACGATCAAGACTAAGGGAGCTTCAGTTCACCTTAACGTGGCCTCAGGAACAGTTGACAGCAAAAGCGAGAAGGGGTTGGTGATCGGACAGATTGCCCCGAACCCCAATTACCTCTATACCATAAGCAGCCAATACGGACCCATTTATTTAAACCAATAAAGAGATGTCACTCAAGAAATCGTACGCCCTAGTTTTGCTTATACTTCTGGTAGACCAATGCTCTAAAATCTATGTAAAAACCCATTTCTTATACCAAGAGCAGATAGAGGTTTTTTCGTGGTTTCGCCTGCTCTTTATAGAAAACAGAGGGGCCGCCTGGGGCACTCAGCTCAGTGATTTTCTGCCCATAACTGAAGAAATGGCTAAGCTCGTGTTGACCTTATTTCGCATTGTGGCCATAGTCGGAATCGCTATTTGGATGGCTCGATCGGCTCACTCCAAACAGCGATCAGTTTTGCTAAGCACCTCTATCGCCCTGATTTTTGCTGGGGCGTTAGGCAATTTGATTGATTCTATTTTTTACGGACAGCTTTTCACTGAAAGCACACCCTATAGACTGGCTGAATTCGCGTGGAACGCTCCCAAAGGCGGATACGAAGACTTCTTTTACGGAAGGGTTGTTGATCTCTTTTACTTTCCGATTATTGATACCCAATGGCCGGATTGGATACCTGGGCTCGGCGGAAGATCTTTTCGTTTTTTTGAGCCCGTTTTTAACGTTGCCGACAGCGCAATCAGCATTGGCCTTTTCATAATGATCGCTTTTAACAAGCGCGTATTTAAGAATTAAAACGGTAAACAGTGCTAGGGGTTACCGCATAGTGCAGCCGCACGTCGTGTGCCTCAGGCTCAAGTGCTACCTCGGTTTTCTCGAGCAAACTCAGTCCGATAAAAAGCGCCCCGGGTTTGGTTTGGGCTAAGAACTTATCGTAATATCCTTTTCCGTATCCTAGTCGGTTTCCGTCAGCATCAAAGCAGAGTAAAGGAACAAACACCACATCGATCTCCACTGCCGCAATTTCTTTGGCATTAACCGGCTCTGGAACCCCAAATCGATGCTGTTCGAATCGGGTTTCATCTTCAAGAAGGTAGTGTTTTAGCTCTCCTTTTGGTTGCATTTTTGGAACCGCGATGATCTTGTCTTTGGCCTGAAGCAGCGTGATGATAGGGTCAGTCTGAACTTCTTTCTGTTGCGCGATGCTCATAAACAGGTGATAGACCTTGTAGGTCCATATCGGCAGATTTAGCAGTTTGTTGGCGATTGCCAAACTAAAATCTGCCACGGCTTCTTCAGTTAATGCTTTGCGCGCTTCGAGCGCCGACCTTCTGAGCTCGTGTTTAGTCATGGCCCTAAAGCTATCTCAAAAATTTCAAATCAATGGCTACTTTTACAGCATGTCTGATCACCAGCCTTCTGCTCCTTTAGCTGTTCAAGTTGCCGCTTTGCCCGACAATCCGGGGGTGTATCAGTTTTATGACGTAAAAGAGCAATTGCTTTACGTAGGCAAGGCTAAAAATCTTAAAAAACGGGTCTCTTCTTACTTCGCCAAACAATCCCACAATGGGAAAACTCGGGTCATGGTTTCCAAAATTGCCCTTATTCGGCATATTGTAGTTAAGACGGAGTCTGATGCGCTGCTGCTTGAGAACAACATGATTAAGCAGCATCAACCTCGCTACAATGTGCTGCTTAAAGACGATAAGACCTATCCGTACATATGTATAAAAAACGAGGCCTTTCCGCGCGTTTTCGCCACGCGCCGACGTATAGATGACGGTTCTAAGTACTTCGGCCCATACACCTCAATGAAGACGGTAAAGACTCTATTAGAGCTTATTCGTTCGGTGTATCCGCTTAGAAGTTGCAACTACGATCTCAGCGCAGAGAAAATTAAGCTGAAGAACTACAAACTTTGTTTAGAATACCATATCGGCAATTGCAGCGGACCTTGTCAGAATCTTCAGACCGAACGTGTTTACGATCGTCAAATTGAGGCTATAGAGGCTATAATCAAAGGCAACATCAGGCCCTCGCTTCAAGTGCTCGAAGAGCGCATGCACGATCTGGCCGAGTCTCTCGAGTTCGAGAAGGCGCAATCGGTGAAAGAAAAGATACTCATTCTGAAGGCCTATCAGGCAAAATCAACAGTAGTCAACACCAAAATTACCGAGGTAGACGTCTTTAGCATTTTAGATGATGGTAGCCACGCCTATGTAAATTATTTGCAGGTGCACGAAGGGGCCGTGGTCATGTCGAATACCTTTGAGTTTAAAAAACAATTAGACGAGAGCGAGGAAGAGATCTTGAGCTTGGCTATCATTCAATTGAGAGAGCGCTATAACGCTGACTCTAAAACGCTTTATTTGCCCTTCGCTGTTGAAGTGGCTGACGGACTTAGGGTCGAAGTGCCCAAGGTTGGAGATAAAAAAAGTTTAATCGATTTGTCGCTTCGAAACGCCAAATTCTACCGCCAAGATCGATTAAAGCAAATGAAGGCAGTTGACCCTGATCGCCATGCTAATCGCATTCTGCAGCAGATGAAGATTGATCTGCGCCTATCTGAAGTGCCTGTTCATATTGAGTGCTTTGACAACTCAAATTTTCAAGGTACCAATGCGGCATCGGCCTGTGTGGTATTTAAGAACGCCAAACCCTCAAAGTCAGATTACCGGAAGTTCACCATAAAACAAGTACAGGGCCCCAATGATTTTGCAAGTATGGAAGAGGTAGTTTATCGCCGCTATAGACGCTTGCTAGAAGAAGGCGAAGATCTTCCTCAATTGATTGTCATTGATGGCGGAAAAGGACAGCTTTCTTCTGCACTAAAATCACTTGAGCTACTGGGACTTAGGGGAAAGATAGCCATCATCGGCATTGCTAAGCGCCTTGAGGAGATTTATTTTCCAGGTGATTCTGTTCCGCTTTATCTAGACAAGCGTTCGGAGACCCTAAAAGTGATTCAGCAACTGCGAAACGAGGCTCACCGCTTTTCGTTAAAGTTTCATAGGCAAAAGCGGAGCGCCATCGCTTTAGAGAGTGAGCTCGAACAAATCGAAGGAATTGGAACTAAGACTGCCGACAAACTTTTGGTTCAGTTTAAAAGCGTTAGCCGCATCAAGCAGGCTAGTCTAGAAGAGCTAAAAAACGTTATTTCTCGTACCCAGGCTGAGGCCGTTTATGCCTTTTTTAGACCATCAGAAAGCCAATAAAAGAATTGATATTCAATCACTTCAAAGTTAAAGAACGTTAAAATTTCAAATTTAGGATCTCGCTTTTTGTACATTTAAAAGAGAATCTCAAAAGTGGTCGATACCAAGCTATCTTTTGTTTTTTCATGATTTAAAGTTTGGTTGGTTAGTAAGAAAAGCCCCGGCGTCTAGTCTGGGCTTTTTTTAATGCTAAATTTGCAGGCAAATAAAAGCGATGAAGCGCTATTTTCTTCTTTTAGGTCTCTCATTGCTTGCGGCGTTTTCATTGCAGGCACAGGTCAAAGACCCTTATCAATCGTTTCAATCGGGAGAGTGGTTGCGTTACCGACTGCACTATGGTTTTTTGAATGCCAGTTATGCAACGCTTGCGCTCAAAGATACCATCTACGATGGGGTTGATGCCTACCATGCCATTGGTGAAGGGCGAACCACTGGATTTGCTTCGCTTTTTTTTAAGGTAGAAGATATCTATCAGAGTATTTTCTCCGTTAAGCCCATTCGACCTATTCACTTCAGGAGGGATATTGATGAGGGCGGATACACAAAAGATATTTCTATCGACTTTAATTTCGATGCCGAGACTGCCCTAATCACCAACAACAAGACTGCTTCGTCTTTTGTGATTCCGATACACCGTCAGATTCAAGACATTCTATCAGCTACCTATGCACTCAGAGAAAATTTTGACAAGAAAAAGGTGGCGGTGGGCGATGAGGTGGCCCTCGATATGCTTTTTGATGACGACGGAATCTACGATTTCAAGTTGTTGTATTTGGGTGAAGAAACCGTAAAAACCATCTTCGGAAATGTCAAGTGTCTTGCCTTTAGACCCTTGGTGAAGTCTGGTCGTATATTTCGCGAAAAAGAATCGTTGACCTTGTGGGTCAGTGATGACGCTAATCGGGTTCCTATCCGTATACAAGCTGATCTGCGCTTTGGCTCGATAAAGGCCGATCTCGATGGGTTTAAGGGGCTCAAGCATTCGTTTAAGGTAGAGATGAAATAAGTTCAATCGAGCAAGTTGACAAGGGCGGTTAAATGACCGAATTTTGTAAAATGGTGTTACCCGATATAGTTAAAACTCTTTATTTCTTGGCAATGCTGCTTTTGTTAGGCGCTTGTGGATCTTCGACAGACCCGCTTTCAATCACCAAAAGTGGAGTAGAAATGCCTGTAGACATGCAGTTTGGCTTTAACATGATTGATTTTGAGGTTGAGCTAGACACCATTAGAAGCGGAGATACTTTTGGTAAAATTATGTTGAGTCGAGATGCCGACTTTCAAAAGGTAGACCAAGCGGCCCGTCAGTCTCGTTCGTCGTTTGACCTGAGAAAAATTCAGCTGGGAAAACCGTACCGCATTTTAAAAAGCTGCGACTCGCTGCAGCAACCGCTGGTATTTATCTACGAAAACGACTTTCTGAATTATACGGTTGTCGACCTGCGCGAAGAGGTAAAGGTATACGAACAGAAACATCCTTACGAACTCGTTGAACGGCAATTGTCAGGGGTCATTGAAGGGTCGTTATATGAAACCCTTCAGCGCCAAGGTATCGATCAGAATTTGAGCCAAGAGTTAGCGAACATATATGCTTGGAACATAGATTTCTTCAGGCTATACGAGGGCGACAAGTTTAAGGTAATTGCTCATGAGCGAAAGCTACGAGACGGAACTATGGCCGGCATAAAATCGATAAAAGCTGCGGTATTTGAACACAGAGGAGATACCTACTATGCTTTTGCAGCCAACGTCAATGAGAAAACGCTTCAGACCGAATACTACGACGAAAAGGGAGAGAGTCTTAGGCGCACCTTTTTGAAAGCGCCGCTAAAATTTAATGCCTACAGGATCTCTTCGCGATATAATCTGCAGCGCAAAATCGCCTTTTACGGCAACCGAACCAGAGCCCATAAAGGCACCGACTACGCAGCACCGGTGGGGACTCCGATTATCGCTACGGCAGACGGAGAGGTTATTGAGGCCACGAGAAGGGGCGGAAATGGAATTTATGCTAAAATTCGCCACAACGGTACGTATTCTACTCAGTACCTTCACATGAAGGCGCTCAACGTAAAAAAGGGTCAACGCGTTAGGCAAGGCGACATTATTGGATGGATCGGAATGACAGGAAACACCTCTGGCCCGCACGTCTGCTATCGCTTTTGGAAAAATGGGCGACAGGTCGATCCGCTTCAAGAGAAACTGCCAGCTGCTGCGCCTATCGCCAAATCGTTTGCCACCTCTTATTTTGAATACATAAAGTTGCCCTTTGAGCAGCTAGCCTGCATTCCGTATCCTGGTGAAAATGACTTAAATTCATGGCCTGAAATCACCATCAATAACGAAAATGCCCTTACCTCAAAAAAACCCTGAGTCTACCGCGAGCTGGAAGGCTCTAAAAGCCCAAGCACAGTCCCTTAAGTCTGCCCGATTGATCGATTTGTTTGCTCAAGACCCGAAACGGGTGGAGCACATGGGCCTCGAGTGGAATGATTTTTACGTTGACTTTTCTAAAAACCTAATAGACGATACTACCTGGAAGTTACTTTATCAACTGGCCTCAGAGACCGAATTGGAGCAGGCAAAGAAGGCCTATTTTGAAGGATCAACTATAAACGTAACTGAGGGCAGGGCGGTTCTTCACACAGCTCTTCGAGGTGACACGGTC
>JAURFJ010000052.1 GCA_030834365.1 Flavobacteriaceae bacterium
CCGAAGAATATCCGAAGAATATCCGGTGAATATCTGGGTTTTGAATGCGCGGTGCACTCCGAAGAATATCCCACTATTCCTGATTTCCTGGTGGATCGTGAATGGCGCGGCGAATATCGCCTGGATCTTGGCCTGGCACTACCTAAAGATTGCAAGTTCGATGCTGATTATGCTCATTCTTCTATTGAGCTTAATATGGATCACGGACTACCTACATAAAATCAAAGAACCCGATGGTATTACGCGTTATGTGCGGGCCACCTTTGATCTTTATTTTGGATGGATCACGGTCGCGACCATCGCCAACGCCACTGCTTTGCTTGTTGCAACTGATTTTGACCGTTGGGGCATGTCGGAGGCCGAATGGACCAGTACGATGGTGGGAGTCGCAGCTGCGGTGGCCGTTATCGTTTCGCTCTTGCGTAAATCGCTTTGGTACACATTGCCCATCTTATGGGCTTTTTATGGTATTTATACCAAGCACCAGGAAGCATGGGGGTTTCAAAATGCCTATCCTGAGATTCAGACTACCTTACAATGGGCCTTTGGCACCTTGTTAATACTTATAATCGTTCAGCAAGTTATAGCGCTGAAAAAATCGAAGACCGTATGAAAAAGCACTTTTTATTCCTTTTAATCGCATCTGCAGGTTATACTCTAATGCTTCAGGCTCAAGAGTCAGTAAGCGTGGATAAAGCCTACACGAAGCAGATTGAAAAACTAGCTCGTCGAAGCGAGATAAAGCGTGCTTTTGAAGCGATTGACGCTTTGGAGCAGTATACCACCACTCAGCATATTGAACTCACCGAAATTCCGGCACCTCCGTTTATGGAGGAGATGCGCGCGGCTACTTTTGCCGATCGACTTCGAGCCACTGGAGTGGATTCGGTATGGATCGATGCAGTCGGGAATGTGATGGGCTTTATAAAGGGCGCAGAGGGTTCAAAGACGGTTGCTTTAAATGCCCACCTCGACACGGTATTTCCTGAAGGCACCGATGTAACCGTTAAACAACAAAATGACACCTTATATGCTCCTGGTATCGGAGATGACACTAGAGGGTTAGCCATGCTTTTGACGGTATCGAAAGTGCTTCAGGAACAAGTTCTTAACCCTTCTTCGAACGTATTAATTGTTGCGACAGTGGGTGAGGAAGGCCTTGGTGATCTTCGCGGAGTAAAAGAGCTCTTTAGTGAACGAGGACCCGGAATTGATTCGTGGATTGCTATTGATGGAGGAGCCATCGGCCGCGTAAATAACAAAGCCTTAGGTTCTTACCGCTACAAGGTAACCTTTGATGGTCCCGGAGGGCATTCGTGGGGGGCGTTCGGATTGGCCAATCCGCATCACGCCTTAGGATCGGCCATGCACCATTTCGTAAAAGCAGCGGATGCCTATACGAAAACCGGACCGCGTACAGTTATAATGTAGGCATCATCGAAGGAGGTACTTCAATCAACTCGGTTCCTTTTAGTTCTAGCATGCTCATTGACATCCGTTCGGTTGAACCTTATCGCCTCGATGAGATGGAGCAACTCTTGAACCAGGCGGTTCAAACGGCACTGAACGAGCAGAACGAGATTCGACGAAGAGGAGAGGCACTTACAGTTACGGTAGAAAAGATTGGAAATCGTCCTTCAGGCGAGCTAGATCCGTCCTTACCGCTTATTCAAAGAGCGATGGCTGCCACTTCGTATTTCGGAGCTGAACCAGAGCTTACAAGAGGGTCTACTGACTCAAATATTCCGATTTCTCTGGTTATACCCGCTATTACCATTGGTAGAGGCGGTAGCGGAGGTAATGCGCATTCCCTTGACGAATGGTGGGTGAATTCAGACGGACAAAAAGCCATTCAGTTGGCGTTTCTTATTCTGTTGAGCGAGGCGGGATTGTAGGTTTATTGAGAAATCATCTCATACTCATAAGTTGCCTGCGGACGAATAATCTCAAAGTCTTCATTAGAAAGATAACTCGTGCGTGACTTGTGCACCAGTAATCCTTGATGCCATTGCATAGAATCATTTGTGATGAGACTCATTTTGCCGTTGTGATCTACAGCGTTGGCTACCACCCTGTGATCTTCGGTATCTAAGAAAAAATGCCAAGTATCAGATGAACCTTCAAATGCCACCTTTAGGTGATGAACCTGCGTTGTATGTTCTGCTAAGGGTAAGTCTATAACACCTTGGTAACGCAATTGAGCTTTTCTGTCTTTGAGTTTGAAGGGCTGAAAAAAGACAAAATTTGCCCCATCAACAATACGTCTATGTTCAGCAATCAAGAGACTGTCTTTAATATATAAACCCTCCTTGAGTAACTCGGTTGTGCCGCGATATTGATGTGTCTCATAATTAAGGTTGTCTTTATGGTACTGCAGGTAGGTCTCGTCAAGACGTGGAAGTGAAATTGCTTGCAGCAAAGTATCCTGTAAAGCGCCTTCTGTTCTAGAGGTTAAGGTGGTTTTTAGGTAGTTGAAATCTTTAAGATTTAGATAGGCTTCATAACCTCCATGCGCCTTAATGGAAGCGTTTACTAAATCGGATTCAACCAAATGAGAGGGTAAACAGCCGAAGGTTAGCATAAAGGTAGCTGTGAATAAAATAAGTGCGTTTATACCTACTTTGCACATTAGTTAAAAAGAATTTCATCCATAAACACCCAACTGGGGCTCCCCGGGCTGGCATGCCATTGTGGGTTCTTCATGCGACTTTTCACTACAACTCTCAGGTGCTTCACGGATTGGCCCTCGAGATCTAGATCAAAAAAGCGTTGCTTGACTTCGCCCCCAGGACCTTCGGCTTCGTAAGTGGCTTTTTGAAGCAATTTTTCTTCGTCTGAGACTTCATAGACCTCTATAGCCGCTGGAAAGAAAATCCAGCTTCCGGTTGCAGAGAGCGCGCTCACGGTTAGCGTATTGATGGTTTGAGGCGTATCGAAGTAGGCTTCTGCGCCTGTATGTATAGCTTCAAATCCAAGCCACTTGCCATCTTTGTGGTCAAGACTTCCTTGGGTGAGATCTGTGAGCGTTTCGGCCCCCTTTGCTTGGTAAGATCTATGGGCGGGAGCAAGCAACTTAATGGATGTGGGAGTAATGGATGATTTTCGGAAATCTGCCGTGGCTTCTGGGCTTTTTTTCCAACCATTGAGGAAAGAGCGAACCCTGAGTGAAGTTGAATGTTCAAGGCGCAGTGGAGCATTGTATTGGGCACTGGTTGAGTCCGGGGCGCTTCCGTCCAAGGTATAGTGTATAGAAGCCTCTTTAAAGGTTGCGTTAATGCTTACCAGGGTGGAGTCTTTAAATAAAGTGCTGTCATAGCTTAAAATGGGTTTTGTCAGGGTGCTTTCGGGGAACGCTTCGCTCGGAACATAGTGAATGATGATGGAAGAATTTTTAGCATTAAACGCCGCCATATTTTTCTCATTCACTCGAGTTTCAGCGAGATAAAGATTTTTAAGCTCTGGCATAGACTCAAAAATTGCAAGTGATTCAATGGTGAGCGACGTACCAAAACCGTTAAATGAAGTCAGATATGAGAGTTCTTGGATGCTTTCTAAGGCCTTGTCCGTTATTTGGGTATTGGGCACATCAAGCTTGAGTAAATTTTCAAAGGCATCAAGGTGCGTGGCCAGTTCGTCGTCGAGATTCGTATTGCTGAAATCGAGTTCAATAACGTTCTCCGCATACTTTTTTAACATTCTGAGGTCTTTCGATTGCAGCGATATGATACCTCGGGCGCTAATGCGTAACATTGGATGGTCACTATCGACCGCATGAACAGAGAATCCGCGCTCCTGTAGTTCTTTGACCCAAGAATCAGGAGCTGATGTATACTCGGACTTCCATTTGTCGATGGGAGAGGAAGTATTGGTGAGTGCTCGCAGCACTTCAAGCCATTGAGTATCTGGTGCTAAAGAAGCAACAGAACAATCCCTGCAAAAATCGTTTGCCGCCCACCATTCGAGTAAGGATTTTTCATCGCTCAATAACTGATTCTTGTTGTTGGGAGGCATATGGAGGTCATCCACTGGATCGAGATGAATCCGTTCAAGTAACAGATTCAATCGCTCTTTTTCATTACCCAATTGTTTTCCGTTTTTACCGCCTTTCACTAACATCTCATACGAGGTCAACTGAAATTTTCCCTTTGTTTTATTGGGGTTGTGGCAGCTCACGCATTTTTGGTTTAGTACAGGTTGGATGAGGTCAGTATAGACCTGTGCCTCTTCTACAGAAACTGTTTTCAATTCAATTTCTGTTTCACTGAAGTCTCCTGTGATAAAGCCTTCACCATGTGTCAGCGTTCCTCCCTGATGACCTGCGGCAATTAACACGATGAGTAAGATGCCATAGCTGAAGATAAAATAGTTCTTAGGAGCCCCAGATTTGAGACGGCTCGCAAGCCATAGCAATAAAAGAGTGCCTATTCCAAAAAGGATTCCAAGGTTGCGGTGCAATTCAAGGGCATCCGCCTCGTACGATCCCTGATCTGCTAGAACCAGTCCAGTGGCGATGGAAACAATACTGCTTAGGAGTGCCACGACCAAGGTGAACCTTCTTATCTCGTTTGCAAGCGGGCTTTTTCGCCATAGATGGTACAGCTCAAGTAAAAATCCAAAGACAAAGATGCCTATAGGAAGATGAACAAATACCGGGTGCAAATTGCCTATTAGATTCACGTTAGGGTCAGATTATGATTAAACGCGTTTGAGCTTGATAGGGTACGTTTTGCCCGCGTTCCACTGACAGACATAGAGATTTTCATCCTCGTCTACACAAACATCATGAGGGTGCTTAAAGACTTGCATCGCCTGCTTCATGGGCTGAAGTTGGTCGTCGGTGTCGTATACGGGTTCTATTCCTCCTGGTGCTGAAACTAGTTTGTTTGTTTGGTCGAGAACCGAAATAAAACCGGTATCGGGTGACTTGTCTCCTGACCAAATGGTGGCGAGATAGACCTCGTTGCCATGCACCACAGGGCGACAGATGTATGCTCCAGGAAGTTCGAATTTTTCAATGAAGGTTCCGTCTAAACTGAAACGCTTTAAGCTGTTTTGTTCGCGTTCGGTGATCAAAAGCGTCGTTTGGCCATCGCGCTGATCTATGCAGATGCCGTGTGCGTTTAGAAAGAGGTGGTCTTCGGTGCCGCGTCCGCCGAAAACATTCTTAATGCGTCCTTTGGCGTCGTAATGAATGATATACTGAGAGCCGTATCCGTCGGCCACATACACATCGCCGTTTGGTGCCACGCAGCTTTCAGTCGGAATATAGGCCTCGGGCTTGTCGTACTGTTCGAGTTCTGCCGGAAATTCAAACACATGCACCACCCGTCCATCAAGAGTGGTCTTGATGACCTCGTGACGATTGTTATCGCAGATGTAAAGAAACTCGGTGCCGTTCTCGTCGTGAATACTGAGCCCGTGCCCCCCTGGATATTCAGTGCCCCAGCTATCGAGAAGCTTGCCAGATCTATTGTAAATGAGAATATTGTTTTTGGTCTCATTGGTGATCATGAAAATGCGCCCTTTGCGGTCTTGCACCATCTCGTGACAGTCGTTCACCGGGTGCTGGGTAGGGTCTAAGGCGCCCCAATCAAAGTCAATTTTATATGTAAAATCGCCGTGACCAATGATTGTTTGTTTGGCGCGTTTAAAGTCGGCATAGGTCCATGAACTGAGCGAGATGCCTAGCATACCGGCTGCAGTAGTTTTTAGAAAGTCTTGACGATTCATTAACAGGCTTTTAGAGTTTAGGGGTTAGCTTAGGATATCGTGAACCACATGGCCTTCGACATCGGTAAGCCTAAATCTGCGTCCTTGATACTTGTAGGTGAACTTTTCGTGGTCAATTCCAAGTAGGTGCAGCATGGTTGCTTGAAAATCGTGAACGTGTACGGGGTTTTCGACGATGTTGTAGCCAAAGTCATCGGTTTTTCCATAAAGGCCTGGCTTGATTCCCCCGCCGGCTAGGTAAATACTGAAGCAGCGCGGATGGTGATCGCGTCCGTAATTGTCAGCGGTCAAGGTTCCTTGAGAGTAATTGGTGCGGCCAAATTCTCCACCCCATACCACTAGGGTGTCTTCTAGTAGTCCGCGTTGTTTTAAATCCATAATCAGCGCCGCAGAGGCCTGGTCTACATCTTTGGCTTGACGAGCAATGGCCGAGGGTAAACTGTCGTGTTGATCCCAGCCCATGTGGTAGAGTTGAATGAAGCGCACATCTTTCTCAGCCAAACGTCGCGCCAAAAGGCAGTTGGCGGCGAAGGTTCCGGGAATTTTGGCGTCTGCCCCGTACATTTTATAGATATAGTCAGGCTCATTCGAGGTGTCCATCACTTCGGGTACCGAGGTCTGCATTTTATAGGCCATTTCGTACTGGGCAATACGGCTTTGAATCTCGGGGTCTCCGAAGTCGTTATAGGCCGATTCGTTTAGGGCTGCAATGTGATCGAGCATGTTGCGTTTGACACTCTTGGTCATGCCTTCGGGATCATTCAAGTAAAGCACAGGATCTTTGGCTGCTCTAAATTGAACGCCTTGATGCAGTGAATGCAAGAAGCCATTGCCCCAGAGCCTTGTATACAGTGGTTGCGAAAGCGGTCGACCGGTTCCACGCGAGAGCATCACCGTGAAAGCAGGTAGGTTTTCGTTTTCACTGCCAAGCCCATAAGATAGCCACGAGCCAATGCTTGGTCTTCCGGGTTGCTGAGAGCCGGTTTGAAAAAAGGTAACTGCAGGGTCATGATTAATCGCCTCGGTGTGCATCGAATTGATCACACAAATATCGTCGGCAACCTTGGCGGTGTAGGGCAAGATGTCGCTGATCCAGGCCGGATTGTTTCCGTATTGTTTAAACCCAAACTGCGAGCCCACTAGCGGAAACGCATCTTGGCCAGAGGTCATACCCGTAAGTCGCTGCCCTTTTCGTATCGATTCAGGCAGGTCTTCTCCGCGTCGCTGATTGAGTAGCGGCTTATAGTCAAATAGTTCGAGTTGTGAAGGGCCTCCACTTTGAAAAAGGTAGATCACGCGTTTCACTTTAGCCGGATGATGCAGGCCGTCAAGAATACCCTTCACCGTGGCCGACGATGAAGAGCCTACAGAAGCTTTTGCAGAAGCTAATGGATTGCTAAAATCAATGAACGAGCTACCTAGTAGTGAAGCTAAGCCCACGCCTCCAATGCCCATAGCTGACTTTCCTAAAAAAGATCTGCGGTTGAGCAGCAAGGCCCGCTCGTCTATAATTTTCTTTTCGCTCATGCTAGCTTCTAGTTATGGTTTGATCGAGGTTTAATAAGGTATGAGCCGTCAGGGCTAATGCGGTAAAGCCTGGGTTTTGCATCGCATTATCCATTTCGGCTTGACCAATTTTTAGATACGATTCGGTGTCGACCTCCTTACCCATGACTTGGTCGAGCATTGATGTGTAAAGCGCCTCAAGTTGGGTGCGATTCGACTGATCGGGCAGGGCACCAGTAGTCGCGATGTACAGATACTCAAGCTGCTCTTCTAGGGTATGGTTCTTTTGAAGGCTTTGCTGCGCGAGCCCTCTTGCTGCTTCAATGATCTGCGGATCGTTCAATAACACAAGGGCTTGAAGAGGGGTGTTGGTTTGTGGTGTTTTGACCGTGCATAAATCTCTAGATGAGGCATCGAAACTCAGCATGCTTGGCGGAGGAACGGTTCGTTTCCAGAAAGTATAAAGGCTTTTGCGGTAGAGTTCTTCACCGGTTCCTTGTACATAGCGTGCGGTGCTACCCCCACCACCTCCAGTGGTTTCTTTCCAAAGCCCATCGGGTTGATAGGGTTTTACACTAGGCCCTCCGACTTCTTTCACTAGTAATCCGCTCACTGCCAATGCTTGGTCGCGAATCACTTCGGCTGAAAGTCGTAATCGAGGGGCTCGAGACAACCACTTGTTATCAGGGTCAACCTCAAGTTTTTCAGGAGTGAGTTTACTCGACTGCTTATAGGTGTCTGAATGCACGATATGCGAAATCATGGCATTGAGATCCCAGCCCTGCTCTCTAAAGTTAATGGCTAAATAATCGAGTAGTTCAGGGTGCGTGGGCAGGCTTCCTTGATTGCCAAAATCATCGCTAGTGGCGACTAGACCCACCCCAAAAAATCGTTGCCATAGGCGATTCACGGCTACGCGGGCGGTAAGTGGATTTTTTTCATCAAAAA
>JAURFJ010000053.1 GCA_030834365.1 Flavobacteriaceae bacterium
CGTTGACAATTATATCCAAAGAAAAAATCAAATCCCATTTTTGTTGGAATAGACTCAGTGTGTGGAGCGCCTAATCCCCATTTCCCAACCATACCAGTGCGGTAACCCACTTCCTTAAGTTTTTGAGGCAACAACACCGTGGTACTTGGGATTGGTCTTTGACCTTCTAAGGTTGAATCTAAAATAACTGCTCTATAATTCCAGACTTCCCCTCTTTCGTCCCATTCGTCATTACCTCTAATGAAAGAGTGTCCGGCATGTTTACCTGTGAGCAACATATATCGTGCTGGTGCACATACAGGAGCTCCTGAATAGTGTTGCGTAAAACGCATTCCTGAATTTGCTAGGGCATCAAGGTTTGGCGTTTCAATTTTATCCTGACCATATACTCCTAGCTCGCCATATCCTAGGTCATCAGCTAGAATATAAATAACATTAGGCCGATTGCTCATTGATAAAGGAGTAGATGGTTCAACCCTTCCATCATTGCATCCGAAAAGCACTGCTAAATAAAGAATAGAAAGTCCCTTGTAATATACAGACAGCGCTTTACTAATAGAGTGCATAATTGAATCCAAAATTTAATATGTGCTTGAATTGCACCGCGTTTCCGAGACTACCGTCGTCTTTGGTAATTAGAATGTCTTTATCATAGATCAACTGCGTTCCTAAACTGGCATTGAAGTACTTGTTGACCTTCATCACAATCAAGTTTTCCCAGTTGGTATCTATAGTCCCAAATGTGCCGTAATTCGTAAATAGGTTTAGACTACTCTTCAAATTCATGTTTTCCATGAGATCGAGATCGACTGCCACTAAAAGGTTCACCCCAAGCTCTGAACGCGTATTTTTACCCTTTTCTACACCAAAGGCACCGGCCTCAGATAGTTCGCGGTCTGTCACTAACGTAAATTTTCCCGAGGTAGGAGCAAAAGAGACACTCATGTAATCTCCTGGCTCGTAATCAAAACCTAGATTAAGCGAAAGGTATCCGGGCGATAGGAGGCCTGATATCTTGTTCTTCAAAAATTCATCTGGATTCTCAGGATCAGTCTTGTAGACCAAACCGTTCAACAATTGCGTTCTAAAGACGGCAATAGCCGCCGTTCTGAATTTCTCACTGAACTTCTTGGTGTACTTCGATTGCAGGATAATATTATCATCTGTTTTTCTGAAGTTCTTATCGCCTACACGGGCTCCCCCAAGTGCAAAATCGAACTGACTAGTCCAGGTACCAAAATTCTCCTTTCGAACGATTTTGGCATTAAAGACAGTACCTAGCGCTACCGAGCTTTCACCTCCGGCCGTCCAATTGGAAAGACCCACATTCGCAAAATTCACTCCCCAGCTTGCAGTTTTATTCACTTGAAGGGTATCAAGTGTTTGAGCTTGAATAGGGGCGAATAAAAAAGCGCAAAGGGCACTTAAAAGCACGTATTTCATGGTCCTGAAATTTCATTTCCTGTCGTCACTGAAAGAAATTCTAATGGCCAAAGAAACAAATGAATTATGCGTTATACAAACTTGTAATCTACACCCGAAACCTGAGATAATAAGGTTAACGGAGCATCTAAAACTTTAGAGTCGTGACGAAGCACGGGGTCTACAGGGGAAAATTCTTTCAGATAGTCTTTCACTACGCCGTGCAATGTATACGCCGTGTTCTTAGTTTCTTTGACACCCGTCATGCGGCACAATACATCATCTGGATCTCCTTCACGTTCGCAAGCACAGATCGTGTACTCGCGGTCTGGGTCTAAGGGTTGGTCAGCTATAACTACCTTCTGCACCCGTTCACCAAATTTTGCAAAAGCTTTGAATTCTACTTTCATCCCTTTGAATCGAACTACCCATCCACCGAAGCGTTTCGAAGCATCTTTAGCAAATACATTTTGTAGTTCCTTTTCGAGCCATGCTAAGAGCTGCTTTCCGCTAACCTTTCCAGTTCGAACAGTAGACTCAACGGGTAGCATATCGTACAAATAGCCCTCAGTAATTGGCACCAATCCGGTTTCATCAGGTACACGCGGAGGACAGAAACGGAAGCCATTTGACAACACCACATCGACATTAATCTTCCACTTAAGTGCATCCACGATCATGGTATCTATTGTATTTTCAACGACGAAGTAGCGATACAGAGGTTGTTTAGAATAGCCTATTACCGTTTCAATGGCCTCTTTGTGAGGTGCTTCTAATGCTTCAACAAGTTGCACCATCTCTGGATCGGCCTCAAAGCGATTTGGATCAACCTCCACTAGTTCATAATGATGCTCACCCATCTTTCCGTCCTTAACCTCAATCTCTAGTTTTCCAACGAACGAACCAAAGGCTCCGGGCTCCACAATTTTGGTGTATTTGGCCTGAATAGGCTTTCTCACTCGTTCATGGGTATCAGCACCAAAGATGTAGTCGACTCCTTCACAGTCAGGGTGATTTCCTAAAGCAATCTGCTGAGAAAGACCCATGTGCGACAAGATGATCACTAAGTCACACTTTTCTTGATTGCGCAACACATCAACATAATGCTTTAAATTTTCCTTGGCCTCCGTATAAACGATGCCTTTTGAATAAAGGGGCGATTGACGCTTTGGAACAAGGTGATCGGTGTACCCTAGAAATCCTATTTTGACACCCAGTTTATTGTAAATCTGGTAAGGCTGAAAGATCAGCTCTCCTCTTTTTCCATCGCCCAAATCGTGATACATATTGGTACACACCTTAGGCGCATTAAGCCCTCCCAAAAGGTGCTGCATGCGGTCTTTATAATAGACAACCTCCCAGTTTCCGGGATGATACAGGTCGTAATTCATCGCATTCAAAATGGGTATAAAGGCGTCTCCTTCTGTTCGAACCGAAAGCATAGATCCCTGAAACATATCGCCTGTATCCATCACAATGGTGTTCTCTGGGTTTTCAGCTTTTAGCTGCTTCAATGCTGTAGATAAATGAGCGTATCCTCCTGTTTTTCTGAAAACGATCTCTTCATTTTCCCAAAACAGCTCATCATGCTGATGCAACTGACAATGCACATCAGTAGTTTGTAAAAAGGTAATCTTACCGTTTTTTGAACCCGTAGCTTGAGCCTTCTTGCTATTCGCTGAATCTTCAGATGCGCAAGAAGCCAAAGCAGTTACAGGTAATGCACTAACGAGTCCACCCGCTATTGATTTTTTTAGAAACGTTCTTCTGCTGCTCATAGTCAGTAAAATTTAAAAGATACTTAAATATCGTCAGCGTTTGCCCATTTAATCAACCGATCGATCTCACGAATGGCGTCTCGACGCTTTTCTTTGGCAGCCTGAATCTCTTCTTCTGTGCTACTAGCATCGTTTATTTTGGCGGTAAAGTAATTCACAAGTGTATTTAATCCGCTTAAACGAGCCGTGTTCTTCATCTGGGCTACTTGTGCTTCAATGGCCTTTTCAGTTTTTTCTTGAATTTTTCGTGACTTTAGAAGTTCTTGTCGATTCAGCATCAGCTCTTCTTGCTGCGCCATTATCTGGCGCTTGTTATCGAGTAAAGAATAGAGCAAGCCCGCGAAAGCTAATCCAGAAAACAAGGCATTAACGGCGCCAAAAAGATCCCCGAATGTTCCTCGTACACCCCAATCGTCAATAAAGTATAGGATGGCAAGGGCCGATAAAAACCATACTGCTATTGTAAGGCCAACTAGAGCCGAAAATGAATTTAAAATGCGCTTCATCCTTGAATTAGTTAGGTCTATCTCGTTTAAAGTTCTTTAAAGCTAACTATTTTGTACATTCTTGAGACCAAATTAAAACCTATGAGGATATTCATTTCTGCCTTAATCATTTTTGCGACCTTAAGCCTTTCTGCACAACCTCCATTAGGTGCATGGCAGGCGAACACACAAGATGCTAACTACGGCGAGCTAACCGTTATCAGTATCGTATCATCTGGTTATCAAGCAATCACTTGGTTTAAAGCGGCTGATGGTGATTTTATTCGAACCCTAGGAGGAGCCTGGAATCTTAACGGCACTCATTGGAGTTTAAGCCTAGAATTCGACTCTGAACAACCTGAACAAGTAGGCGAGACGCTTCATTTTGAGCTGGTTGAAAGCGCAAACGGATATACTGTTTCTGGAATGAACCTTGAGTTCAGGAAGATCGACTCGAATGCTCCTGGGGTACTCGCTGGGGCATGGCTTATGTCAGCGCGCAAACGCGGAGATTTACTTGAGCCTCGATCAACCGATCAACCGAGAAAGACGATGAAAATATTATCTGGCACGCGGTTTCAATGGATTGCTTACAACACAGAAACAGGGCAATTTATGGGTACGGGCGGAGGACGTTACACCACTGAAAACGGAACCTATACCGAACATATCGAATTCTTTTCTAGAGATAAAAGCAGAGTTGGAGCAGCCTTAGCATTCAACTACGAACTCAAAGACGAAGATTGGCACCATTCAGGGCTCAGCAGTCGTGGTGAACCCATCTATGAAGTCTGGAGTCTGAGAAAGTAACTACCCCTTTAGTGTTAAACCCATCCAACTTGTGGGATAACTCGTTATCTTAACTCTTCTTATTTATTCACCTTATGAACAAAAAATCGATTCTACTGCATACTTTTTGCCTTGTAGTTTTAGGCAACATACTACCGCTTAAGGCGCAAGAGCGCGACCTTACCTACGAAGAGCAGATCAAAGCATTCACAACAGATGAGCGGTTTTATCCGGCTTCTATAGAACAAATCATCGATCACCCAACTATTCCCTCTCCGCTCAAGCATTTCGGAACTATCATAGGTGCCCCAGGAGTGATGCACAATACCTCAGAAATTTACGGCTATTATCAAGCTTTGGCGGCGGCCTCTGATCGACTTATGATTCAGCAAATGGGCACCAGCGAAGAGGGCCGCGCTATTCACCTAGTGATGATCTCTAATGAAACTACCCTAGCCAATGCAGATAGCTACAAAGCAATGCTCGCCGAGCTGGCTGATCCCAGAAAAATACCTAGTGATCGCGCAGAAGAACTGATCAAAAATGGAAAAAGTGTGTATTACCTCAACGGAGGAATGCATTCTACTGAAATGGGGTCTCCTGAGATGCTCATGGAACTGGCATATCGGCTTTTAACCGATGATTCAGAGGCCATCAAACACATTCGCGAAAATGTGATCGTGCTGATAAATCCGGTTTCAGAACCCGACGGACGCGACAAACAGGTCGATTGGTACCACAGATACACCAAGTTCCGCAGCGAGTGGGATGATGGATTTCCGCGCTCTACTCCGTATTGGGGAAAATACGTGTTTCACGACAACAATCGTGACGGACTGCAAATCACCCAGGCCATCACCAAAAACATATTTAAGATTTATTACCACTGGCATCCGAACGTGATGCTCGATCTGCATGAATCTGTTCCGCTTTTGTATATCTCTACGGGTACAGGACCTTACAATGAAAATGTAGACCCGATTACCGTAGGCGAATGGCAGACGATAGCGAACTATGAAATGACCAGCTTGGCCGCTCAAGGACTCCCCGGAGTATTTCACTGGGCATTTTACGACGGGTGGTGGCCCGGATACGGCGTATGGGTAGCCAATACACACAATTCGGTTGGGCGCTTCTACGAAACTTTCGGCAACGCAGGAGCCAACACCTACCTGCGCGACCTGACCAAGAGTAAATACGCTGGGGACAATGTGACCTCAAGAGAGTGGTATCGCCCTGATCCTGCCTCTGGAATGGTCAATTGGTCTGCCCGAAACAACACGAACTACATGCAAGCAGGCGTATTGGCCTCGCTTACCTACGCCGCTGATAACCGCGAAGGGCTATTAAAAAATTTCTACCAAAAAGGAGTCAACAACACTCGGTTTGCCGAAAAAAACAAGATCAAACAGTTCACCATTCCTGCGGCTCAGCGTGACCCCTCAATGGCGGCCTATTTAGTTAATCAATTACGCGCTCAAGGCATTGAGGTGCATCAGGTGGTAGAAGGTGAGGCAGTCGGATCTTACCTCATCAAACTGGATCAGCCCTATAGCAAGTTAGCCTATGATCTGCTTACCGAGCAGAACTATCCTAAAGAAGCAAAGTTTCCGCCTTACGATGCCATCGCCTGGACCCTTAGTATGCTCTACGGGGTAGATGTTGAAAAAAATGAAGCGTTTACTCATAGCCCTGCTGAACTAGAACTCATTACCGAAGAGGTACGCTACGAAGCCAAGGCGACAGGTGAGGCCACTAATTATGTGCTAGATTACAACGCTCAATCGAAGACACTATCGGCACTTTATGCCTTAAAACAATACAGCAAAAACGCAAAGGCCTATACCTCAGACCTTTCTTTTATTGTAGCCAATGACACCTTATCCGAAGGATCCATCGTGTTTAGCGGTTTGACGGCCTCACAAGCCCAAAAGTTAGCGACTGATTTTGAATTAGACCTCAAGGCAACACAGACAGTGCCTAGTGATTTAAGAGCCATTAGCCTTCCGAAGGTCGCAGTATTTCACAGCTGGACAGACACTCAAGCCGAAGGCTGGGTGCGCTTCACCTTAGAGCAGCGTCAAATACCGTACACGAGTATTGACAAAGACGATTTAAAAAGCGGAAAGTTGCGCTCAAAATTTGATGTCATCGTCATTCCTCATCAACGGGGAGATGCCACCTCTTTCATTCACGGTGTAAGTAACTCTTTCGGACCGATGCCATTCACCAAAACCGCCACGTTTCAGGCACATGGAACACCCGACTCAAGTGAAGACATTACGGGCGGACCAGGATTTGATGGTATTCACCAACTCAGTGCTTTTGTCGAAGCCGGGGGCATACTCATCCCGCTAGACAATAGTTCTACCATAGTCGCAGAGCTCGGCATTGGTAAACAACTCAGTCGTCAAAACACCTCAAAATTATTTCACCCCGGGTCTATTGTAACTGCCAAGGCTAGACAATCAAAGAGCCCTTTATTGTACGGGTATCCTGAAAAATTCCACTTATATAAAGGAAACACTCCGCTTTTAAAAACCGCCCTGAGAGATCGCCATTACATGGTGCTTCAGTACGGGGACGATCCTCAAAGCGATGAAGCCCCTTATGAAGGAGCAATCATGGGTCTGCCCGAAGACCAGCAACCTAAAGCCACTGAGAAATCTAAAGACAAAGCCCGAAAATACGTGCGCTCTGGCATGGTTCGAAACGAAAATGAAATTGTAGGACACGGTGCCCTATTCAACGTACCACACGGAAAAGGACGCGTGATATCTTTCACCTTCAATCCATTGAATCGTTTTCTGAACCACCACGATAGCGGACTATTTTGGAACGCTCTTATCCACTGGAATCACTTGAATTAACCACTAAACGCGTAAAAATGAAGAACTTAATTCTATTGCTCGCTGTACTGTTTTCTATTGCCCCAGTCACAGCCCAAGATTATTTCTTAAAACGATACATGCCCTATGAACAGGGCGTTTCAAGCCCTCAAGACTTTCTCGGCTATGGCATAGGTGAGCAGCATACGCGACATGACCTCATCGTCGCCTACCTCTCAACACTGGCCGCCCAAAGTGAACGCGCCAAACTCATTGAATACGGGCGCACACACGAAGGGCGCAAGCTAGTGATGCTGGTGGTGTCTACTCCAGAAAATTTGGCCCGCCTCGATGAGATTCAAAAAGAGCACCTCAAATCGATTGATCCGCGGTCAGCTGAGCAGACCGATACACAGCTTCCTCTAATCGTCAACTTGGCCTATAACGTGCACGGCAATGAGCCTTCGAGCTCTGAGGCCGCACTGCTGTCGGCCTACACCTTAACTGCATCGGAGAACAAAGAGATTCTTCATTACCTCAATCACGCGGTGGTATTTATTGATCCAACCATCAATCCTGATGGCAGGGACCGCCATACTTATTGGGCGAATATGTATAAGGCTTCTCCGCTAGTGGCCGATCCTCAAGATGCCGAACACAACGAATACTGGCCCGGGGGGCGCACCAATCACTACTGGTTTGACCTCAATCGCGATTGGATTTTGGCCGTAAACCCTGAGAGTCAAGGCAAACTCAACTGGTACCACCAATGGTATCCGAATGTAGTGACCGACTTTCACGAAATGGGCTCACAAAGTACTTATTTCTTTGAGCCCATGAAACCTAATGGCTCTCTTGATCCG
>JAURFJ010000054.1 GCA_030834365.1 Flavobacteriaceae bacterium
ATCTGATTGTTTTGGTCACCGGATCGTTGCTGTATTTCTTCAGGTTTGAGCAGAATAACCAGTCGAGAGCCTTGTGGCTAGCTTATATATTCTTGGGGTTAGCCCTGCTTTCTAAAGGACCTATAGCCGCCGTAATTGTGCTGCTTGCCGCCGTGGTCTATCTCGGCTGGTCTCGAAAGATGAGCCTGGCAAACCTAAAGCGATTTCGCCCTCTACAGGGCGCACTTTTGGCCCTTCTTATTGCGGCTCCCTGGTATATTATGGCCCATATTACCACTGATGGAGCGTTCACCGACGGATTCTTTCTCGATCACAACCTCAATCGATTCAGCGATCAGAAAGAGGGCCATGGAGGGCCCTTCATTATTACACCCTTGCTGGTAGTGGCCGGATTGCTCCCCTTTGGGGTTTGGCTCATTTCGGCTTTGCGTTTTGCCCTTAAGCGCAGCCGGGAAAATGATTTTTTGAAATTTTGTTTTTCTATATCGGCCGTTGTGGTTGTGTTCTTTAGCTTCTCCGAGACTAAGCTTCCCAATTACCCCATGCCCGCATTCGCTTTTTTGGGAGTAATCTTGGCCGACTATATGCGGCATTTACAGCTCGAAAATCGCAAGAACCCATTCAAGTGGGGTCTTGTAGTGTTGGCTGTGATCGGCGCCCTTCTCTTGGTAGGTGTTTACTTCGCGCTTAGTGCCCACCCGGCATTGAGCGAAACCAACTACTTGGCCGCATGCCTTATACCCCTGTTTATTGGGCCTGTTTTGTTGCTATGGCGACTGCGTTCAATGGCCCTAAATAAGCTGATGCTACTTTTGGGCTTACAGTGGATGATCGTAGCCTGGATGATCTGGGGTTGGGCCTTCCCGGTCATTAATTGCCTTTCTCCCGTAGAAAAGGCAAGGCCATTAGTCAAAAATGAGCAGGTTGTGGTGTTTAAACGCCTAGATCCGGCATTTTTGATTCAACTGCAGCGCACCTTTATGGTGATAGGTACCGAAGAGGAATTATTGGCTCATATGGCCGACCATGAGAAGATACTCATACTAACAAATACTAAAGAAAAGAGTGACGTGTTATGGCTTTATGAAAACTTCGAATTACTGCTCGAGGCGCCCGCACTTTTTGAGGATCACGTTACCCGGGTTTGGCGAATGCCTACAGAAAATAAGCCAAAACAATAGCGCTGATAATGGCGGCGATTTTTTTGCTGTTAAATCGGTGTCCTTTTTCTGACTCGAATAGAATTACCGTAGAGACGTGTAGAAAAATTCCGGCCGACACTGCATTGAGGTAAAGCTGACTCGGGTGACCCTCAAGCGATTTACCTAGCAGTATGCCTAGCGGGGTCATTAGGGCGAAGATCAGAATTACTGTCGTCGATAGAAGGCTTGAAAGCTTAGCCTTGCGTACAAATTGAAAAAGCACCATGCTCACCGGTATTTTGTGCAAAAAGACCGCGAAAGATAGATTTTGGTTGTGCACCAAGGGTGAACCTTCTATAAAAGCGTGAATGAATAGGGCTAAAAAAACAGATGAAAAATAGGCCGAAGACTGCCCCGATTCGCTCAAATGTATGTGCCCGTGTTCAGCGCCTTTAGAAAAGAATTCTAAAAATATCTGAAGCAGAATTCCTAATAATACGGCCAGAGATATAACTTTGGTCTCAGGTTGCGAGAACAATTCGGGCAACAATTCGAATAGGGTGATAGAGAGCAAAAACGATCCGCTAAACGGAAGCAACAACCATAAGGCCGACTTCGAGAATCGCTCTAAAATAGCGGCCAATATTACACCTATCAACACCGCTATGATCGGAAAACTAAAAAGCGTAAATGCGCTCACCCCGCAAAAATAGCTCAATTTAATGCCTCTATGAAAAAACCTGAACAAAACACCCGATTCTTGGCGAAAACCTTTTTTGGCTTTGAGCCTGTTCTTGCCCGCGAACTGCTCTCTTTGGGAGCCAAAAACGTGAGCGAGCTCAACCGAATGGTAGCCTTTGAAGGCGATCTAGGATTTTTGTACAAGGCCAATCTTTCTCTAGGTTGTGCGCTGCGGATACTGATGCCTATAGCGACCTTTAGGGTACTGAATCAGTCGCAGCTTTACGATGCGATTCTCAGCATTCCGTGGACGCAGTACTTCGCAGTAGACAAGACCTTTGCTATTGATACGGTGCTCTTTTCGGATCACTTCTCAAACTCAATGTTTGTCTCTCAAAAGGCTAAAGACGCCATTGTAGACCATTTTAGAACGGCCACGCGAAAGCGACCCGACGTAAACACAGCTGAACCTCAGGTGCGCATCAATTTGCACTTGAGCGGTGACAACATGACCGTTTCTTTAGACAGTTCAGGCTCTTCCCTGCATTTAAGGGGGTACAAGACGGTCACCAACATTGCGCCCATTAACGAGGTGCTGGCGGCAGGTATTCTGCACCTAAGCGGATGGACCGGTCAGCGTAATTTCTTTGATCCCATGTGCGGAAGCGGCACACTTGCCATAGAGGCGGCAATGATTGCCTGTCGAATTCCCCATGCCATTCACAGAAAGGAGTTTTCATTCATGCATTGGGATTCATTCGATCAATCGCTCTATGAGACTGTGAGGCAATCGGCCTTGAATAAGGTACGCGAGTTTCACTTCAGTATATATGCCCAAGACAAGGCCCCTAGCGCGGTGCGTAAGACCGAAGAGAATTTTGAAAATGCCGGATTAAGCGAGTACGCTAAGGTGAGTCGTGCTGATTTTTTTAAGACCCTTCCGCCTACAGAGAGCCCACTTCACATCGTATTTAATCCCCCATATGGAGAGCGCTTGGCCATCGATGAAATTCCGTTTTACAACGAAATCGGAAACACCCTAAAACACCATTATGCGGGCAGCGAGGCCTGGATTATAAGTTCCAATCTCGAAGCCTTAAAGCACGTCGGATTAAAGCCTACCAAAAAAATAAAGCTGTACAACGGAAAACTCGAGGCACGCTTGCAGGGCTATAGCCTTTACGACGGAAGTGCGAAGCAGCGCGCTGCGACTACTTCTTCAGAATCGGAATAAGGTAAGAAAGAGTGTAGTTGACGTTTAAACCGAATCGGGCTCCGTCTGTAACTTTATTAAACCCGGGAATCCACAGATTATCAAAATTGTCTGGACTCTTTTCGGTGAGTAAAAACCCTAAACGAAGGCTAGCCCCTAGGTAAACGTTGTTAAACAGTCCGGTCTTAAAGGAAAAGACCCCCTCGATCCAGCTGGCGTTTAAACCTTCAAACTGTGGTCCGTCGGCGGAAAAAAGCGGAAAACCCTCGGGCTGTCTTATGCGATTGCTGTCGTACACATGAATCGCGCCTAGATCACTACTAAAGGTTGACAGGGCATAGCGAACCCCCGCTGTGACAAGGTTTTTTTCTTTGGTCTTCGGTTGATAAACCAACCAGTCTGCCCCAAATTTCAAGTAACTTCCGCTATAAGAGGTTTCGTAGAGCAAATAGTCGCCCAGCGTTTCACGGTCTGCGAAGGTTTCGTTGCCCAGTTCAGCGCTAAGAAAAAGTGTACGTTTCAGTCTTAAGTCTACACTGAGTTCAAATCCGCTGTAGTCTTCAGTCAGCGCAGTTCGAGCCAAGCGATGTAGATCGGCACCCACACGCACCCCATAGGTGGTTTGACCCTTCAGTATAGCTATGCTTAAGAGCGCCCCTACAATGTAAAGGCGTTTAATGGTAGATGACAATATGCGGTGCATTAGTGGCGTTAACAAATTCAGTGACGACCTCTATAGAAGAGATCCAAGATGGTTGAGACAGGGTGCTGACCGATAATTGTTCGAATTCAAGTACGAATCCGCAGGCCCTAGAAACATAGGTCATTTTAGGGGTCACGTTGATGACAATACGTTCTGCCGTCTCGACATCGGCTTGAAAGAGATCAAAGACATAGAGCGTTTGATCTGCCCCTAACGCTAGGTCTATTTTAGAGACGGATTTGCTACTGATGCCTTGATAGGCCTCGTCATTCAAAAACACACTCAGACCGGGTACGGTTTTGGCCACCTCTTGATTGCTGGCGTCTCTGAATTCGATTTGAAGCAGGGCGGAGTCTCCATCGACACAAATGTCATCTTTCTCACACCCGATTAGCGAAAGGGCGATGAACAGAACAGCAAGGCGTAAGCGTTTTAGCATAAGATCGGCTCGTCAGCGCAGCTCTAAAAGTACTACATTTTCGACGTGATGTGTTTGCGGAAACATGTCTACCGCTTGCGATTTGAGCGTGCGATACGAGGTGCTTAATCGCTGAAGATCCCTTGCCTGAGTGGCTGAGTTGCAACTCACATATACGATTCTAGGGGCGTTTAATTTGAGTAGTTGTTCGACTACATCGGGGTGCATTCCGTCTCTGGGTGGGTCAGTGATTACTACGTCAGCCTTCGAATGGCGGGCAATAAAATCATCATTGAAAACGGTTCTCATGTCTCCAACTTCAAAATGCACGTTGTGAATACCGTTTACAATCGCATTTTCTTGGGCCTTTTGAATGGCCTCAGGAACCGATTCTACACCGATCACCTTTTGGGCGTTTTTTGCTACGAATTGAGCGATGGTTCCGGTTCCGGTGTATAAATCGTATACGATATCGCTCGATTTAATTTGAGCAAATTCACGCACTACTTGATACAATCGATAGGCTTGTTTGCTATTGGTTTGGTAAAACGATTTGGAATCTATGGCAAAGCGCAATCCCTCCATTTCTTCTTCAATGAAGTCTGCCCCGTGAAAGCAGTGGATCTCTTGATCGTATAGGGTGTCGTTGGCTTTAGTGTTTATGGTGTAGAGCAAGGAGTGAATGGTCGGAAACGCGCTAAGTATAGCGCTCATATAGCGCTGAATTGCCCCTTCGCTCGCCTCGCAGAACTGAATGAGTACCATAAGCTGATTGCTTTGAGTATTGCGGATCATCAGCGTTCTCAGGTCTCCAGACTGTTGACGCGGATTGAAAAAGCGCAGGTTTTGACGCTCGGCCTCTTCTTTGCAAAAGTTGCGAATCGCATTCGAGGGATCGCTTTGCAAGTAACAGGCATCTAGGTCGATGACTTTATCCCACATTTGAGGCTTGTGAAACCCTAATGCATTTCTGTTGAAGTTCTTGTCAGAAGCTATTTCTTCTGGAGTGAGCCATTTAGAGTCAGAGAACGAAAACTCCATCTTATTGCGGTAGTAATACGGATCCTCACAGGCTAAAATTTCACCTATATGCTCTGGAGTAATCCCTCCAATGCGCTTCAGGTGCTGAATGACCTCATCTTGCTTTCCGAATAGCTGGGCCTCATAGCCGATATGCTGCCACTTGCAGCCCCCGCATAGCCCGAAGTGCGCACATTTCGGGTCTATTCGATCGGGTGAAGCCTTGTGCAGGGACTCAATGATTCCCTCGTAGTAGTTACTGCGTTTTTTGGTGACCCGTATATCGGCAATATCTCCTGGAGCCGCATAGGGTACAAAGACAATGCGCTGATCAGCTGCACGTCCGAAAGCTTTTCCTTTGGCGGCCATACCTTCTATGGTCACCTGAGGTAAAATAATAGGGTTTCTGCTTCTCATTGCTGCAAAGGTAATTGGTTCTAGCGGGTCATTTGGCGTAAATTGCAAGAGTTAAAATTTCAGCATATGAGTCTTTCTGCAGCCGAGGCAATCAGCCTAGAAGAACACTACGGAGCACATAATTACCACCCCTTGCCGGTAGTGCTAACGAAAGGGGAGGGGGTTTACGTTTGGGATACCGACTCGAAGCGTTACTTTGATTTTTTATCGGCTTACTCTGCCGTTAATCAGGGTCACTGTCATCCAAAAATTGTCAACGCCTTAGTCGAACAGTCTAAGCGACTAGCCCTTACCTCTAGAGCATTTTACAACGATAAGCTGGGTGAGGCCGAGCGCTTGATGGCTCAAACCTTTGGATTCGACAAGGTGCTTTTGATGAACTCAGGTGCTGAGGCCGTAGAGACCGCACTGAAAATTTGCAGAAGGTGGGGATACGAGAAAAAGAAAGTGTCCGAAGACCAGGCGCTTATTGTCGTTTGCGATCAAAATTTTCACGGACGAACCACAACCATTATCTCTTTTTCATCAGACCAGGGAGCCAAACGTGCTTTCGGCCCCTATACGGCCGGCTTTATTCAGATCCCCTATAATGATACATCCGCTTTAGAATCGGTCTTAAGGGCGCATGACACTATTGTCGGATTTCTCGTTGAACCCATACAGGGAGAGGCGGGGGTGAATGTTCCAGACGACAACTATTTAGAGGCTTGTAAGCTCCTGTGCGCAAAACACAATGTGCTGCTAATAGCCGATGAGATACAAACAGGAATTGCTCGCACCGGAAAACTGCTAGCTAGTTGCGGTAATTGCTCTTGCACCGATAGGCACTGCAGCCAAACACCCCAAGTGAAACCCGATCTATTGATTTTGGGTAAGGCGATATCTGGCGGAGCCTATCCGGTTTCTGCTGTGCTCGCGAACGACCACATTATGGAGGTTATAACGCCTGGTTCTCACGGAAGCACCTACGGCGGAAACCCTGTGGCATCAGCCGTAGCCATGGCCGCCCTGGAGGTGATTAAAGAAGAAAAGTTGGCACAGAATGCCGCTGAGCTGGGGGAGTACTTCAGAGCACAGTTGATCGAAAAGATAGGGGCTTCGCCCTTAGTCGATCGAATTCGCGGAAAAGGATTGCTCAACGCCGTTTTGATAGCCGACCACCCCGAAAGTGAGACTGCTTGGAACCTATGTCTTTTGATGAAAGAGAATGGTCTTTTGGCCAAGCCCACCCACGGAAACATCATTCGCTTTGCTCCACCCTTGGTGATTAACAAAGAGCAGTTAGACGAATGCATTCGCATCATCGCCCAGTCTATAAAAGATTACGAGCTAGAATGGCAGCCAGGTTTGGCAAACTAATAGGCTTCGGCGGTTAAAATGTACACATTCTGCATAGGCCAATCTCCCTGGTCTACTGCAACGTTGTTGATGCTGTCTACCACCTCCATGCCTTCAATTACCTCTCCAAACGCGGTGTAGTTGCCATCTAGGTGATACGATCCGGGTTTGGTTACTACAATAAAGAATTCATAAGGAGAGGCTAGTTTGTGGGGATTATCGCGATCACTACTTGGCATAGAGATGACACCCCGATGGTGCTTGTGGTTTTTATCGGTATCGGGGGGCAGCAGATACCTGCCAATATCGGCCCGTTTTTGAGCTATTTTTCGATTGTCGGTGTTGCCGCCCTGAATAATAAAGTCTTTGACCACCCGATGAAATTGGGTTCCGTCGAAGTATCTCTTTTTAGCAAGGTAAATCAGGTTGGCTCGGTGGTAGGGAACATCATCAAAAAGCCGAACACTGAACGATCCTAAACTGGTTTCGAATCGCACGTGCTGCTCTTTAAGGGTTTTCTCGTAATCAAAAAAGAAGGGTATGGCATTCTCTTCGGTGAGCACAAAAGATGTTTCGGGTTCTTCGGCCTTCTTTTCTTGCTCACTACTAGAAGCAGAATTTGCTAAAGCGGCAGTGTTGCCGCTGCTTTCTTGAGCTACTTGACTAGTACTAAATTCGGTCTCTGCTTTAACTGATGTCTTACCCATTTTTGATTGGCAAGAGAGAAGGGCTAA
Organism: Flavobacteriaceae bacterium; assembly: GCA_030834365.1. Classification (GTDB taxonomy): domain Bacteria; phylum Bacteroidota; class Bacteroidia; order Flavobacteriales; family Flavobacteriaceae; genus UBA3478. The sequence continues at coordinate 7,667 of JAURFJ010000054.1, forward strand.
AAAGCTGAAAACTGCAAAAAGAAACCTCATAACTAAAGCTTTTGATTCGAATATAAAGCACATTTAAAAGCTTTTGTACTTTTGACCGGCTATAGGAATTTACCTAGGGTTCAACTTAATGATTTTTATGCCTTTATTCAAGCGAAATCCATTCGGACATAACCTCTTTCTAAAAAGGCTTCTCATTATCGTTGCGGGGGTTATCACCCATTCACGCTATAAGCAATTCAACACCTTGAAGATTGAGGGTTCTCAAGTACTTCGGGACCTTCCTGATAGAAACGTGCTATTTGTGAGCAACCATCAGACCTATTTTGCTGACGTGGTAGCCATGTTTCACGTGTTCAACGCGAGCCTAAAGGGTCGAGAAGACTCCATTAAAAATGTGTCATATCTGTTTAATCCGAAGCTCAATATCTATTACATAGCGGCCAAAGAA
>JAURFJ010000055.1 GCA_030834365.1 Flavobacteriaceae bacterium
ACCTAGAGCAGTTAGTAGACAGTACACTGATAGTTCTCGACTCTGTTCGCATTTCTCGCGAAGAAACCCATACGCTGTCGCTTAATCTAGCCCATCCCGAGTTTTTGATCGTGCGTCTAGAAAAAGAAGACTTCAATCCCTTTAACGATCGTATAAACGTGTTTGCTGATCCTGGGAAAACGACCATTACTACCACCCTTGAGGGTTTTGAAAAAGACGCTAAAATCGTTTCGGGCACTCACCAAAAAGAATTTGAGACCATAAGCAAAATGCTAAGCGATTTCGATACCAAATCACTTCAGCTCTACCAGCTTTCTCAAGAAAAGGAGTACCTGTTTCCAGATCGCCAAGATTCACTCGTTCGCGTTGCCAGAACCAACGAAATCAGACGATACCAATACCTAGTGAACTACGCCCTGAACAACCCTGACAACTATTTGACTCCATTTGTGATTGTAGAGCAAGGAGATTTTTTACAACAGAAATGGAAAGATTCTATTTACAACCTGCTCTCTGACCAGGTGAAATCATCTTCTTACGGCAGGCAACTAGCTCAACAGCTAGAACCTTAAGACTGTAAGGATTCTATTTCGTTTTGAATAGCCTCAGTCTTTTCGTTTAGGTAGGTGCGGATCTTGGAGAAGTGCTCTTTCTTTAGCTCCACTTCTTTATCGTTAACTAGTTCAATAAGCTCATCGTACACTTGAATGCATCGGTCGATAAGTTTATTGCCCTGTTCAGAATTGATCTTTTGATTACTGGCTTCCCAATGGTAGACTTGTTCTATAAGGTCGCCCAAAACATAATTGATCTCCTTTTTGAGCAGTTTAATACTTGCCATATTCTTTAATTACTTTACGAACAAGTTAAACAAAAACCTCTAAGAGCCTACAAGAAAATGTCTCGATTGCGATTTTTTTGCAGCAAGCGGGTAATAGCAGCGTAGTTCCTAATGCAGCCTCGACCCTTATCTCGGGCATGGCCAGATCGTAAATAATGGCACTTCCTTCAACTACTATATAAATCACAAAACTGTCTAAAGACTCTAAATCAATGACTTCGTTCGAAAAAAGTGAAATTTCATTAGTCTTAAAATAAGGGGTTCGTGCGAGGGAATGGGCGCTTAATGGATGTTCTTCAAGAACTGCTGATTGTAGCTTGTACGTAGACTTAGCCATAAAATTTAAGGCATCTAGTGCTAATTCAGTGTGTAATTCTCTGGTGTTTCCGTCGGAGTCTTTGCGATTGAAGTCGTAGACCCTGTAGGTCACATCGCTGGTTTGCTGTATTTCGGCCAACACTATTCCGGCCCCTATGGCGTGAATGGTGCCTGTTTCAATGAAAAAGGCATCGGCTTTAGCGACCGGATGATAGGCTAATAAATCCGTCAGGCGATTACTATTTAGGAAATCCGTATAGATATCACGGTCAACGTCTTCCTTAAAACCAATTATCAACTTCGCTTCTTTCTCGGCCTCTAGAATGTACCACATTTCATTTTTACCAAAGCTGTTGTGGCGTTTCTGGGCCAACTGGTCTGAAGGGTGAACTTGTATCGACAAATCGAGTCGTGCATCTAAAAATTTGATCAGTATGGGAAAAGCCTTTCCAAAACGCTCAATTACCGAATCGCCGAGAAAGTCACGATCAAATTCATCAATCAAATCAGTTAATAGCCTTTTTTGGTAGGGCCCATTAATGACCGATGACACATCCCCTTTCACTCCAGAAATCTCCCAACTTTCACCTATGCGATTCGATGTGCTATTTCTTCCGAGCAAATACCTCAGTCGTTCACCTCCCCAAATACGTTCTTTTAGGATCGGATCAAATAAAAGAGGATACGACTGCATGACTATCCGGTATAGGTCACGAAATTTCTTGGAGTCTCGTAGAGAACCACTTCGAGCTCTTGGCTCGAATCCAGGTGAGGCCTAAGCTTGTTGTAAATGACCACCGCTATATTCTCAGCTGTAGGGTTAAGTGTCTTAAATTCAGACACCTCTATATTCAGATTTTTATGATCAAAGGCCTCCTCTACTTCTGCCTTAATGAGATCTTTGAGCACCTTCATGTCCATAACATAGCCCGTTACCGGATCAATATCACCCGTAACACTGACTATAAGTTCGTAATTATGGCCGTGGTAATTCGGATTGTTACACAACCCAAAAACGTCTTGATTCTGATCAAAATCCCATTGCGGATTGTACAGACGATGCGCCGCATTGAAATGGGCTTTTCTACTAACCTTTACGCGCATAAACTTCGTTTTTTAGATGAGTGTAAAACCGCTCAAAAATGATTTTGAACCAAACGGTATAGCGCTCAGGTCGATCGGTGATATCCTTTTGAATATATTCTAATGAACGGTATTGAAAATCGGCTACCTCCTCTGGATTAATGACGGGCAATTCATCGGAATAACCTATGAGCACATGGTCAAACTCGTGCTCTGTAAGACCGTTGTCAAATGGCGCCTTATAAATAAAACTAAACAGCTCTTTTAAAGGGACCTCAAAACCCATCTCCTCTCGCAATCTGCGCATGCCCGCCTCAATAGATTGCTCTCCATGACGCTGATGACTGCAGCAGGTGTTGGTCCAGAGCAGCGGAGAATGGTACTTATGTGCAGCACGCTGCTGTAAGAGCAATTCGCCTTTGGAATTCAAAATGAAGACCGAAAAAGCCCTATGAAGCATGGCCTTTTCGTGCGCCTCGAGCTTGGGCATGAGCCCAATAGCGCGATCGTTCTCATCCACTAAGATGACCTGTTCTTCATTCGTTGCTTGCATAAAATAAAGGTAGTATAATTCGTTCAGCTATTAAAAGTCACTGACAAGACAAGCGGCTGCATTCGGCTTACTTGACGATTAAAGCCTATTTTTGCCCCGAATTAAGCGCGACCAGAATACATGTCATTTACCGAAGAAATCAAAAAACGCAGAACGTTTGGCATCATCTCTCACCCGGATGCCGGAAAGACCACGCTTACCGAAAAGTTATTGCTTTACGGAGGAGCCATTCAAGAGGCAGGAGCCGTCAAAAATAACAAGATCAAAAAATCGGCCACCAGTGATTTTATGGAGATTGAGCGTCAACGGGGTATATCCGTGGCTACTTCAGTACTGGCATTTACCTACAACAACACCAAGATTAACATTCTTGATACACCCGGTCACAAAGACTTTGCCGAAGATACCTTTAGAACACTCACAGCCGTTGACAGCGTTATCGTAGTCATCGATGTAGCCAAAGGGGTAGAAGAGCAAACCGAGAAGCTGGTAGAGGTCTGCCGTATGCGCAGTATTCCCATGATTGTATTTATTAACAAGATGGATCGCGAAGGAAAAGACGCCTTTGATCTGTTGGATGAGATTGAACAAAAACTCAATCTACATGTGACTCCGTTGAGCTTTCCAATTGGCATGGGATATGACTTTAAAGGAATCTATAACCTCTTCGAGCAAAACGTTAATCTATTCACCTCTCAGAGCAAGCAGTACAAAGGAGAAACTATTGCTATAAACGATGTCTCCGACCCGAAGCTAGGCAGCCTGATTGGTGAAAAATCTGCTCAGACACTTAGAGAGAACCTCGAGTTGGTAGAGGGAGTGTATCCGCCATTCTCCAGAGACGCGTATCTCAGCGGAGATCTGCAGCCGGTATTCTTTGGTTCTGCATTGACCAACTTCGGGGTGAGAGAATTACTCGACTGCTTTGTGAGCATTGCGCCTACGCCAAGACCTAAAAAGGCTGACGAGCGAGAGGTCAGCCCTCAAGAAAAAGAATTCAGCGGATTCGTCTTTAAGATTCACGCCAACATGGATCCGAAACACCGAGATCGTTTGGCCTTTGTGAAAATTGTCTCTGGCACCTTCGAACGCAACACCCCCTACCTACATGTTCGGCTGCAGAAAAAATTGAAGTTTTCAAGTCCGAATGCCTTCTTTGCCGAGAAAAAAGAAATTGTAGACGTCTCCTATCCCGGAGACATTGTTGGGCTGCACGATACGGGTAACTTTAAGATTGGAGATACACTGACATCGGGAGAGACTCTACATTACAGAGGCATTCCTAATTTCTCTCCCGAGCATTTTAGGTACATCAATAATGCTGATCCGATGAAGGCCAAGCAACTTTTCAAGGGAATTGATCAGCTGATGGATGAAGGAGTCGCACAGTTATTCACCCTTGAAATAAACGGCAGAAAAATCATTGGAACCGTAGGCGCACTGCAGTATGAGGTCATACAATATCGACTCGAACACGAGTATGGGGCTAAATGTTCTTACGAAAATTTTGCCGCCTACAAAGCGTGCTGGATAGACGAGTCTACGGCTAAGCCCGACGAACTGAGCGAATTCAAGCGTGTCAAGCAGAAATTTTTAGCAAAAGACAAATCTGACCAGCTAGTCTTCCTGGCTGACTCACAATTTTCACTGCAAATGACGCAGCAAAAATATCCGTCTGTACAATTTAGATTTACTTCAGAGAAGGTAGGGTAAACCGCTTAGGCCTCCCCTACAGGTCCGAAATTGATCGGTAAATTCTGGGGGTGCTGTTCTTTAATGGCACCGTTGTGCTTTTCAAAAGCGGCAATATTCTCCTCAAGGGCTATTACAAAACGCTTAGCATGCTCTGGAGTTAAGACTATTCGACTCTTAACACGTGCTTTGGGAGCACCAGGCATTACACTTATAAAATCTACAACAAACTCAGAGGCTGAATGATTGATGACCGCCAAGTTCGCATACACTCCCTCGGCGGTTTTCTCATCAATTTCAATATTTAACGATTGCTCTTTGGCATCCATAACTCAGTAATGATTTAGGCCTTAAGCGCTTCTTCATCTACAAAGGTAGGCACCTTAGCTTCGTACTCATCTTTTGAGCCAACTATGATGTGGTCGTATTCACGAAGACCCGTTCCTGCAGGAATTTTGTGCCCTACAATAACGTTTTCCTTTAATCCTTCAAGTGAATCTACCTTACCGCTAACAGCCGCTTCGTTGAGCACCTTAGTCGTCTCTTGGAAAGAGGCAGCAGAGATGAACGATTTAGTCTGTAGCGAAGCACGTGTGATCCCCTGAAGAATAGGCGTAGCAGTAGCAGCAACGGCATCACGAGCAGAAACAAGAGCCTTATCTTGACGCTTGAGTGATGAGTTTTCATCACGCAACTGACGTGCAGATATGATTTGGCCTGGCTTCAACGACTCTGATTCTCCGGCGTCTTCGACTACTTTCATTCCGAAAATCGCATCGTTCTCTCTGACGAAATCGTCTTTATGAACAAGCTGATCTTCTAAGAATAGGGTGTCTCCAGCATCTTGAATCTGAACCTTGCGCATCATTTGGCGCACAACGACCTCAAAGTGCTTATCATTGATTTTCACCCCTTGCAAGCGATATACTTCTTGTATCTCATTCACCAGGTACTGCTGAACGGCAGATGGTCCTTTGATCGATAAGATATCGTCAGGAGTGATAGATCCGTCTGAAAGAGGCATACCCGCCTTCACGTAATCGTTCTCTTGAACGAGGATTTGGTTCGATAATTTAACGAGGTACTTACGAGAATCACCGAGTTTAGACTCGACAATAATCTCTCTGTTTCCACGCTTGATCTTTCCGAATGACACTACTCCATCGATTTCAGAAACGATTGCGGGATTAGATGGGTTACGCGCTTCGAAAAGCTCGGTTACTCTTGGAAGACCCCCTGTAATATCTCCGGCTTTAGCCGACTTTCTTGGAATCTTAACCAATACTTTTCCTTCGCGAATTTCGTCGTTCTCATTAACCATAAGGTGAGAACCTACAGGAAGGTTGTACGAACGAAGCGTATTACCCTTTTTGTCTTGAATTAACAGTGTAGGAATCAGCTTCTTATTTCTAGATTCTGAAATCACCTTTTCTTGGAATCCGGTCTGTTCATCAATTTCGACCTGGTAAGTTACCCCTTGCTCGATGTTTTCATAAGCTACCTTACCGGTAAACTCTGAAATGATCACACCGTTGTAAGGATCCCATTGGCAAATAACGTCACCTTTTTTAACCTTGTCGCCGTTTTTAATAAACAGCTGAGATCCGTAAGGAATGTTGTTAATGCTGAGAACCGCTTTGGTTTTGGGCTCAATGAGCTTCATCTCGGCAGTTCGCGAAATCACAATATTGGCCTTTTCACCGATACTGCTCTCTCCTTCAACAACGCGCAAATCTTCGATTTCTGCAATACCGTCAAACTTGACAGTTAGTGTGCTGTCTTCTGAAACGTTACCGGCAATACCCCCTACGTGGAAGGTTCTCAGCGTAAGCTGGGTACCTGGCTCTCCAATCGATTGAGCAGCCACTACTCCGACGGCCTCACCTTTTTGAACCGGCTTGTTATTGGCTAGATTTCTACCGTAACACTTACCACAGATTCCCTTAGAAGCCTCGCAGGTAAGCGGAGAGCGAACCTCTACACGATCTACTGCAGATTGCTCTACTCTAATCGCATCGGCTTCAGAGATCTCTTGACCTGCACTCAGCAGTAATTCACTGCTGATCGGATCGTATAGGTCTCCTAGGCTAACGCGTCCTAAGATACGTTCACCAAGGGTTTCTACTATTTCTTCGTTTTTCTTGAGCGCTTCAACTTCAATACCTCTAAGTGTTCCGCAGTCTTCTTGGTTGATGATGACATCTTGAGCCACATCCACTAATCGACGGGTGAGGTATCCAGCATCGGCTGTTTTCAAGGCCGTATCCGCAAGACCCTTACGGGCACCGTGAGTAGAGATAAAGTACTCGAGAATAGAAAGCCCTTCTTTAAAGTTAGAAAGGATAGGGTTCTCGATAATTTCACCACCACCAGCGGTAGACTTTTTAGGCTTGGCCATCAGTCCGCGCATTCCGGTAAGCTGGCGAATTTGTTCTTTAGATCCACGCGCACCAGAATCAAGCATCATGAACACTGAGTTGAAGCCCTGTTGGTCTTCACTGATACGTTTCATGGCCAATTCAGTCAACATGGCGTTGGTAGAAGTCCACACGTCAATGACCTGATTGTATCGCTCGTTGTTGGTGATGAGACCCATGTTGTAGTTCATCATGATTCCATCAACTTGCTGATTCGCTTCATCAATCATAACGGTTTTTTCTGCCGGAATAATGATGTCTCCCAAGCTAAATGAAAGCCCACCTTTAAAGGCAAATTCGTAGCCCATCTGCTTCATTCTATCTAAGAATTCAGCTGTGCGTGGTACATCGGTAACCGCCAAAATCTGTCCGATAATGGTTCGAAGTGTCTTCTTGTTGAGCACCTGATTGATGTATCCGCCCTCTTCAGGAACCACATTGTTAAATAGCACACGTCCGACGGTCGTTTCGATGATCTGAGGAACGAGTTCTCCAGCTTCATTGAAATCTTTGACGCGAATTTTGATGATCGCATTCAGATTAACACGCTTCTCGTTGAAAGCGATAACCACCTCCTCAGGTGAGTAGAACGTAAGGCCTTCGCCCTGAACAGGGTGCTCTGGAGTAGATTTTCTGGCTTTGGTCATGTAGTACAGACCCAAAACCATGTCTTGAGAAGGTACCGTGATTGGAGAACCATTCGCCGGATTCAAGATGTTTTGAGAGGCCAGCATCAACAATTGAGCCTCTAGAATAGCCTCTGGACCTAATGGAAGGTGAACCGCCATTTGATCTCCATCAAAGTCAGCATTAAATGCCGTACAGGCTAGTGGATGCAGGCGAATCGCTTTACCTTCGATCAGCTTGGGCTGAAAGGCTTGGATACCCAAACGGTGAAGTGTGGGGGCGCGGTTTAGCAAAACCGGATGTCCTTTAATCACGTTCTCAAGAATATCCCAAACAACAGGCTCTTTTTTATCTATAATTTTCTTAGCTGATTTTACGGTCTTGACGATACCTCGCTCAATCAGTTTTCGAATAATAAAC
>JAURFJ010000056.1 GCA_030834365.1 Flavobacteriaceae bacterium
GCAGTTCTTCTGATTCTTCAAAAGGTGTATTCTCATAGCGCATACGCTAAATTATAAATTTTGCACAAACCCAATTGTCCTTCACCGAGTGATCCTGGTAGCTAAATCGGTTCGATTCAAAGGCGCTTTTAAGGTCACTCAGGTCTTCGCTATAGAATCCGCTGATAAGAATAATCCCTCCAGAAGCGAGCACACGTGCATAATCTGCCGCTTGATCGAGCAACACATTCTTGTTAATATTGGCAAATAGCACATCATAAGATCGGCTGATTGCAGAGAAGTCTTTAGCCTGCCAGACCTTCACCGATACGTCGTTGCGCTCGGCGTTCTCTAGGCTATTTTCTACGCACCAATCGTCGCAGTCAAAGGCCTCAACAGGATTGGCTCCCTTTTTGGCGGCCAGAATACCTAGAACAGCCGTTCCGCAGCCCACGTCAAGTACCGATTTACCTCTCAAGTCGAGGGCATCAATAGCCTCTAGCATCTGATAAGTGGTCTGGTGGTGTCCGGTACCAAAACTCATCTTGGGCTCGATAATGAGCTCTATGTCGGTCAGACAGGGCTGGTGAAAAGGAGCCCTTACACTCAACCTATTTTCTATACGTATAGGCTCAAAACTAGACTCCCATTTTGCGTTCCAGTTCTCCTGCACGATCTCCTTCACCTCAAAACGAATAGACTGGGCAAGACTGCTAGCTAATGGAAAATGGACAGCTGAATCTAAGCGTATTCCGTCGAACTGTTGTTTTTCAACATAGGCGATAAGGCCGTTTTCGGTTTCTTCAAACGTATCAAACGGAAGTGCCGAAAGCTCGGCCAATAAGATATCCCTAACCTCATCTGAAGGGTCAATAACAAACGCAATTGCAAGGTAAATGGTCTCGGCCATTAAGAGGCGGCTTTTACAATAGCCAAGAAATCGTCGGCTTGCAGAGAGGCTCCGCCAATTAGCCCTCCGTCTATGTCGGGCTTAGAGAATAGCTCGGAGGCATTTGAAGGCTTAACACTTCCACCATACAAAATACGCGTGCGCTCGGCTACAGCGTCTGAGAATTGATTTCTCAAATATTCTCTTATAAAGGCATGCATTTCTTGTGCTTGTTCTGGAGAGGCCGTTTCTCCGGTACCTATGGCCCATACAGGTTCATAAGCTAGTATTACCCCGCTCATTTGGTCTGCAGAAACCCCAGACAATCCATTAGAAAGCTGGGCCTTAACCACATCAAAATGCGCCGAGGCTTTGCGCTCGCCCAATTGCTCTCCAAAGCAAAAAATGATCTGCATGCCTGCAGCCAGGGCACTTTTTACTTTTTCGTTGATCAACTCATCTGATTCGCCATAGCTATCACGTCGTTCAGAGTGACCTAAGATAACGGTTGAGGCCCCCACTGACTTGAGCATAGAAGATGAAATTTCTCCAGTATGGGCCCCGCTTTCAGCCGCATTCATATTCTGAGCCGCCAGTCGTATACCGCTTTCGTTGATCCACTTATTTACCGCATGAAGATGCACAAAAGGCGGAGCGACATACACCTCTGTACCCGAAGGACTGTAGCCCTCCATTAACGCTTTCACTAATACCTCAGCCTCATTGAGGTCTTTATTCATTTTCCAATTCGCAGCTACAACAGCAGTTCTCATAGTTTTCAATTTACATGTCGTTAAAATGTCTTTTATCAATAATGGTGGCACGCTCTAAATAAAGCGCCCCAGGATTGGATCGAATAATAGTTTTCACCGTAGTTTGGTCGGACAAATGCCAATAAAATATTTGCCCAAAACGCGCGTAAAAGGCGGCAATAGCCTCGTTTGATGAGGCGGTCATTCCGTATACCTGATATCCTTGTTTTTGCAATCGCTCGGCCGCTTCGACTACTCGCCTAAGCCCGTCTTGGTCGGCCTGATCAAGGTCGTAAGCGGTGATGAGCAAAGCCTTTTGCGCTAACAGCAAGTCAGCAGTATAATCGACTCCGTCTCGCATCATAGTGAAATCGTGAATGGGAGGCTCATACCCTTGCTGAATCAAGGTGGTCTCCACAATTCCCGTAAATGATCCAGGGTGTTCTGGAAACGACCCGTCTGTTACAATGCGCTCTTTACGCCCCTCAAACTCAAACTCCCAACTGTATTCGTAGATCTCCTGAGCGGCGTCTACTGGGATACGCATTGAAGACTCAATGTTGGCCCCAATATGATAGGGTCTAAAATCAAAAACCGGAAGGTGGTTGAGCACATAGTAAGCGTAAATCCCGCAGAATACCGCACTCATAGTCAATAGCAGCAGGCGCATTCTGCCCTTGAAAATGGGTTGAATATGCGCCGAATTAAACCACAACCAAAGCACAAAAACAAGCAAGACAACGTCTTTGGTGAACGACTCCCAAGGGGTGAGTTTGATGGCATCACCAAAACATCCGCAGTCAGTAACTTTATTGAAATAGGCCGAATAAAACGTCAAGAAGGTAAAAAAGACAATCATCGCCAAAAGGCTGTAGAGGGTGAATTTTTTATACGACCCGAGCCACAGAAAAATCCCCAACAACACCTCAAATACCACCAAGAATAAGGCTAACTCTAGGGCCAAAGGAGAAAGAGAGGGCAGATTCAGCACGCCGGCTCCGAAATACTCCTCTAGTTTAAATGAAAAACCAACGGGGTCGTTTAACTTAATCAGACCAGAGAGAATGAACACAAAACCGGTTAGGGCGCGAATAAGATGCGTTAAGCCCTTCATGATCTATCGAGATGAATTAAAGCGAAGACGGCGTAATTGAGCATGTCTTGGTAGTTGGCCTCAATGCCTTCGCTAACTAGCGTTTTACCCTGATTGTCTTCGATCTGTTTTACGCGTAAAACCTTCTGTAGAATAAGATCCGTAAGTGAACTGACGCGCATGTCTCTCCACGCCTCTCCGTAGTCGTGATTTTTATCTAGCATTAGGGCCTTGCACTGGGCTACCTTTCGCTCGTAAAGTTCAAGGGCCTGTTCGGGCGACAAATCAGGCTGCTCTGATGGGCCCAATTCTACCTGGATCAAGGCCATGACTGCATAATTTACAATTCCGATGAATTCGTCTACTTCACCTTCTGCTATTTTAGATTGCGCATTAGTTTGCAAACCGCGGATGCGTTGTGCCTTGATGAAAATCTGGTCCGTTAAAGACGCCAATCGAAGAATGCGCCAAGCTGTTCCGTAGTCTAACGTTTTCTTCTTAAACAGTGTTTTACACCGCTCTATACTTTGGTCAAATTGAGAAGAAGTATCACTCATAAATGTATTGGCCTGTTAACGTAACTTAGGGCATTAGAAATCGCTTGTCCAAATATAAAGGATTCACTCATGACGATTACCTTAAATCAGCAGCTTCTTGACCTAAGTACCCCGCGAGTTATGGCCATTATGAACCTTACTCCAGACTCATTTTACGACGGCGGGCAACTGAAGAACCATGAGCAACTGCTCGCTAAGGTTCAGCAGTTCATAGATGAAGGAGCCTCGATTATCGATCTTGGTGGATATTCTACCCGCCCTGGTGCTGTGAACATATCAGTAGAAGAAGAGATGAGCCGCGTTGTCCCTGTGGTGCAGCTTATCCGCGAGCATTTTAAGAACATTCCTTTGTCGGTAGATACCTTTAGGTCTCAGGTGGCACGTTCGGCTCTCGAGCAGGGAGCCTCAATGGTCAACGACGTCAGCGGAGCCACAGCAGACGATTTAATGCTCGACCTTATCTCTGAATACCAAGTTCCATATGTGGGCATGCACATGAGGGGAACCCCTCAGACCATGATTACCCTGACCGATTACCAGGATATTGTCTTTGAAATCAGGTACTTTTTTTCAACACTTGCCGAGAAAGCGGCCAAGCGAAATATCAATGACCTTATTATCGATCCTGGCCTCGGATTTGCCAAAACAATCGCTCAAAACTTTCACCTGCTTTACCATCTTGATGCATTTAAGCTACTAGACCTTCCGGTACTTATTGGTTTGAGCAGAAAATCTATGATCTATAAAACGCTAAACACTACCCCCGAAAATGCCTTAAATGGCAGCAGTGCGCTGCACATGGCTGCCCTAGAACGCGGAGCCCACTTACTACGAGTTCACGATGTAAAGGAGGCTCAAGAATGCATCAAACTGTATACCCAACTGCGAGATGCAGCCTCTTAGCACGAAATTGTACCTTTGAAAAAATAGACGATGAATCTCACCGATTTCTTAACCTTCAAGATCACCGATGCCATTGACATTCTGCTGGTGGCCTTGTTGCTTTACTATGTTTATCGGCTACTGAAGGGTTCTGTGGCCATCAATATTTTCATCGGATTGGTGATCGTTTGGGGCTTCTGGAATGTGACCCGATTGCTAGAGATGAAAATGATCAGCAACATAGTTGGCGGATTTATGCAAGTCGGATTCATCGTTTTGGTGGTCGTCTTTCAGCAAGAGATCCGGCGATTTTTATTGGTGCTGGGATCCGGAAACTTCTCAGCAAAGAAGATGGGCCGCTTCTTTCGATTTGTTCGGGCTGAAAAAAAAGAACCACGCACCAATATTGGTGCGCTAGTGGAGGCCTGTGAAAAATTAAGCATGCAGCGACTTGGAGCGCTCATTGTTATTGAACGAAACGACAGCCTTGATTTTGTGAAAAACAGCGGAGACACCATGGACATCACCTTAAATGCTCCGATTATCGAGAGTATCTTCTACAAGAATAGTCCACTTCACGACGGGGCAGCCATCATTAAAGGAAATAAGATCATAGCTACCCGTGTTATTTTGCCCGTTAGCAACGCTAAAGACATTCCCGCTCAATACGGCTTGAGGCATAAAGCAGCAATCGGCATTACCGAAAACACCGATGCCATTTGTCTAGTGGTTAGTGAAGAGCGGGGAGAAATCTCCTATATCAAAGAAAAGAACTTTGTGAGCTTCGACTCTATAGTAATGCTTAAAGAAAAAATTAAGCGCGACCTAGCGTAATTATAAAGAAATCTGGGTCTAAGCGCTCTGATCGACTACTTCGAGAAACTGGGCCTTATACAATTCGTTATAAGCGCCTTTTCGTTTGAGTAACTCTTCATGTGTGCCTTCTTCTACAACGCGCCCTTGTTCGAGCACAATGATGCGATCGGCTTTTTGGACAGTTGCTAGTCGATGTGCAATAATTATCGATGTTCGCCCCTTAGTGATGCGCTCAGTGGCACGTTGAATCAATTGTTCTGCATAGGTGTCAACCGAAGAGGTTGCCTCGTCTAAGACCAATATACTCGGATTTGAGACATAGGCTCGTAAGAAGGCTATCAGTTGGCGCTGTCCGCTAGACATTGTGCTGCCGCGTTCAGTTACGCGAAAATCATATCCGCCTGGTAGCTGCTCGATAAACTCATGCACCCCTATGTCTTTTGCGGCCTGAACAATGGACTCACGACTCACGTTTGAATTACCCAGGCTTATGTTATTGGCGATAGTGTCGGCAAACAAAAACACATCTTGAAGCACGACGGCTATGTGTCTACGAAGGCACTCTAGGCTATAGTCACGAACGTCTACTCCGTCTACCTTAATGCTACCTTCTTTGATATCGTAAAAGCGATTGAGCAAGTTGATGATCGTCGACTTTCCAGCACCGGTAGAACCCACTATAGCTACACAAGACCCTTGTTTTACACTGAAGTCAACTCCTTTCAAAACCTGCTTCTCATTGTCGTAGCTGAATTTGACTGCCTCAAAATCGATAACCCCTTGAATGGCGTCAACTTCTTTTGTACCCTTGTCTTCTATGTGGTCTTCGGTTTCAAGAATGGCAAACACCCTAGAGGCCGCCACCATCCCCATCTGCAACACATTAAACTTATCGGCAATATGTCTTAACGGGCGAAACAGTAAGGAAGAAAGCAAAATAAAGGTGAAAATATCTCCATAGCGCTCGGCCGTAATTCCGCCGACATTCTGAACGCCTCCGTACCAAACAATGAGCCCAACTGTGATCGAAGAAAGCAATTCGGCTACAGCAAAAAAGATAGAGTTGTACCAAACCGTTTTCAACCAGGCGTCTTGATGCTTCTTGTTTATCTGCTCGAAGGCATCGGCCTCGGTCTGCTCACGGTGAAAAAGTTGTACAATTTTGATTCCAGCCAAACGCTCTTGGGCAAATGAGTTCAAGGCAGCAATTTGCCCCCTGACCTCAACGAAAGCGACTTTCATCGCCTTTTGAAACCACCTAGTAGCATATAGAATTAGCGGCATAATGGCAAATACCAGAAAAGCTAACCTGTAGTTCAATACTAACATGACACTCGCCACCACTACCATCTTCAGAACATCTGCGACAATCATAAAGAATCCTTGGCTAAAGATCTCTCCTATCTTTTGCATATCAGAAACAGCACGGGTGACCAAAACGCCAATAGACGACTTGTCATAATACGCCATCCTAAAGCGGATCATTTTCGACACCAATCTAACCCTGACGTCTTGAATGACCGACTCACCCAGCAAATTAGCCGTGTAGGTGAATAAGAGTTGAAAAAAAACCTCTCCCAGTAACACTAGGCTCATAGTAATCACCAGCGAGAAAAGAAGATTGGCGTCTCTATTAGTGATCGCCTCATCGATCAACTGCCCAACTAGTGAAGGGGTAAGAACGGCGAAACCAGAAATAAGCAGCGCAGAAATGGCGGAGATTAAAAAAACTCCGGTATAGGGCTTGGTGTACGCAAAAATCTTCGCGAACAACTTAAAATCGAATTTAGTTTTTGAAGATTTCTCAGCTTGCATTTAGTCTCAGATCTGGATACTCAATGGCTACCAAAGATAGTCCTTTTGCAGGCACTGAAACCCCTGCTTGAGCTCGAGATTTCGATGCTATGAGCTGTACCATAGACTCGGCACTGCGTTTGTGCATTCCGACCTCTACCAAAGTGCCCACTATGGCTCTAACCATGTTTCTCAGAAATCGATCGGCTTGTATTTCAAAGTGTATCTCATTCGCCTTTTTTTCAAATGCAGCGTGGGTCACTGTACATATAAAAGTCTTTACATCAGTATGGGCCTTAGAAAAGCACTCGAAGTCTTGAGTACCCAACAGAAAGGCCGCAGCTTCATTCATAAGATCGAGGTCGAGAGGGTGAATCAGTTGCCAGGCATAGCGGTCATTAAACGGATTCTTCACTGTGCTTATGCGGTAGCAATAACGGCGTGATAGTGCATCAAAACGAGCATGCGCCTCAACACTGACTGCAAACATATCGTGAATGGCTATAGAAGCAGGTAAAAAGCGATTTAATCGGTGTAGCAGATCGGCGGAGTCAATGACACTTTCTGAATCGAAGTGCACTACCATTTGGTCGGCATGCACTCCGGCGTCTGTTCTGCCTGCAGCAACTACCTCAATGGCACAAGCCAAAAGCAATGACATGGCTTCTTCAAGATGCTGCTGAACTGAAGGCGCGTTGGGTTGACGCTGCCAGCCGTGAAAGTCTGTTCCATCAAAGGAAAGTTCTAAAAAATACCGCACGATAAGTGTATTTTAGAGGTGTAAAGATACACTTTCAGTGACCCGAATTCTACTCTTATCAGACACTCATGGGTATATAGACGATCGCATACTCAGCTATGCGAAATCGGCAGACGAAATCTGGCATGCCGGAGACATCGGATCATTTGAAGTCACCGAGGCACTCGAAAAGACCAGTAAACTGCGAGCAGTTCATGGAAATATTGACGACCATCGCATGCGGGCGAGCTATGCAGAAACCCTGTACTTTCAGTGTGAGGGGCTTCGAGTGCTCATGACCCATATAGCGCAGTATCCAGGACGTTATGCAAAAAATACTAAAGAACTACTGCAAAAGCACCCTTGTGATCTGCTGATCAGCGGGCATTCACATATTCTGAAAGTCGCAAGAGACACTAAACTAGGGCATATGCACATGAATCCTGGG
>JAURFJ010000057.1 GCA_030834365.1 Flavobacteriaceae bacterium
GACCAAATAATTTGTCAAAAAACGTCTGGCCTAAGGCCGCCGGTGTTCTCAAGTTCACCTCCTCAAGGGTGAACTCAGCCGATGCATTTAGCTTCTCTACCTGCTCTTTAGGCATTCCTAAGACTCGTGCCAAAACATGCGTCTCTTCAAACAAGCCTTTGGTGCTAATTGCTACCTTATCGCCTACCTTTTTGCCGATGAAATCCGATTGATTTTTCTTTCCCTTAAGGTCTTTTACGCTAAAGGTTGCACGGTTGGTTTGTTCTTCAACCGTAACAGATGCGGCTATTTCTGTATCTGAGGTTACTTCGGGTTTGGTCTCCAGAGTGCCGTATTGGTTTCTAAGACGCTCAACCTGCTCTTTGAGGCTCTTATCTGAAACAGTGATCTCGTATTGGGTCAGTGTTTTCTTAGACGGAAAAGCCGGTTCAAAATCAGGAGCCAGCCCAATTTCAAATTCAAAGTTTAAGGGTTCGCGATTCCAGTCAAAGTCTTCTACTTCTTTAGGAAGAACGTTACCTAGAAGGTCTAACTTTTCTTTCTGAATATAGTCGCTGATGGTATTCTGTAAGAGTTTGTTGACCTCTTCAGCCTTTACGCCTTGCTCGTATTGTTTTTTAATCAAAGACATGGGTACCTGTCCTTTTCTAAATCCGGGAATGGCTGCGCGTTTGCGGTAGTCTTTGAGTAAGGTGTCTACCTTCTCTTGGTAGTCGTTTTGAGAAACGGTTACGGTCAACACCGCATGTAATGCATTGAGTTCTTTTTTGCTAATCTCCATGAGTCCTTGAAGGGGTTAAAAAACGAGCCGCAAAATTAGGTTATTTCGCTGCGGCTCACAAATCAAAAAAGCGACTTACAGCAGCATCGAAAGCCTCGGGCTGTTCGGCGTGAAGCCAGTGTCCGGCATCGGCAATAGACACCATTTGATAGTTTGGGAAATGACGCGCGATAAGAGGTAGGTCTTGGTCGCTTATGTAGCCCGAATCTAGTCCGCGTATAAACAGTATGTCTAGTTCACTACGCATTTCGGGTTCAAGCCCCTTGGTTACGGTGCTTTGGTCTTCTCTAAAGCGATTGATATTGCAGCGAATGCGCAACACATTATCAGCTGTACGCTCTAGATTTTTGAGTAAAAAATAACGGAGCTGAAGACTCTCAAAGCGCGGCTCGAGAAAGTCTTCGGCCTCTTTTCGGTGCTCAAAGTGTTGTTGATCTAGTTCGTAAAGGGCATCTAATATTTCGGTGTGCTGATGCGGATACGACTTTGGCGCTATATCGGCAATTAAGGCCTTTTTAACGCGCTCAGGGTAAGTGGTGGCCAAAAACATGGCGGTTTTGCCCCCCATTGAATGGCCTAAAACGTCGAATTGATCAATGCGGTTATGATCGGCATAGGCGATGACGTCGGCAGCCATAGTGGGGTAATCCCATTGGTCACTGTGAAAGCTCTTGCCGTGATTTCTGGCATCTAAGAGGTGGACACTTCTGCCGCTTTGGCTCCATTTTTTCGCAAAGGTCTTCCAATTATCGCCACTCCCTAAAAATCCGTGTAGCACAATTAAAGGCTTTCCTTCACCAATGACGTTAGCGTGCAGGAACATTAGGCCGGTTGATTTAAAAGTTTCAAGTACTGTTCTACCACGTGTTGTAGCCCCAGTTCAATAGACTCACAAATCAGTGCGTGACCTATTGAAACTTCTAAAAGATCGGGTATGTGCGCCGCAAAAAAGGCTATGTTTTTTAGTGATAGGTCATGCCCGGCATTAAGGCCTAAGTTGAATTCGCGGGCCTTATTAGCGGTTGCTATAAAAGGTTGAATGGCGGCCTCTCGATCTTTAGCATAACCTTGAGCATAGGGCTCAGTATAGAGTTCAATGCGATCGGTTCCGGTTTCTGTTGCATAGGCGACCATTTCAGGATCTGCATCTAAAAAGATAGAGGTGCGAATGCCCTGCTGTTTAAATCGGGCAATGACCTCTTTTAAAAAGGGGAGATGGGTCTTGCAATCCCATCCGGCATCTGAGGTAATGGCGTCTTCTGCGTCTGGAACTAGTGTTACCTGAGTGGGGCGCACCTCGAACACTAGATCAATAAACGATTGAACAGGATTGCCTTCTATGTTAAATTCGGTAGTAATTAGCCCCTTTAAATCGCGAGCATCTTGGTATTTGATGTGTCTCTGGTCGGGCCTTGGGTGTACCGTAATTCCCTGAGCACCATAGGCTTCGAGAGATTGAGCGGATTTTAGAAGGTCAGGGTTGTTGCCTCCGCGTGCGTTGCGAAGGGTAGCCCATTTATTGATGTTAACGCTTAGTTTGGTGGCCATAGCTTTAATTGGGAGTCGAGTAATTCTGGGCAAAAATAGCGAATCTCAAAAGGAATAAAGTCTGTCGAATATCCGTAATTTGCAGTGTGGATTTTCAAGATTTCACCTTATCGCAGCTTAGAAACGATGGCTTGCCAAGTTTTGAGCTGACCCAGCGTATTAGTGAGCTCACTACTTTTTTTGAGCACGCTAATTATTCGCATGCGGCTATTACGCAAGACGGATTGCTCGTGGGTTGCGTTCCGAACTACGTGTTAACGCCTTATGAGCCGACTGACGCGATCGCTGAGCTTGCCGACGAGTGGGAAGACTTCTCGATTCAATCTAGTGCCTATTGGCTCGACGCCCTAGAGAAAGTGCTTCTGGCCGATGCAGATATCATACCGGTGGTTGATGATCGGCGATTCTTTTTGGGTTACTATTTACTCGAGGATCTCGAGCTCTTTTTGGCGCGTACTCCTTTTCTTACCGAAGGCGGAACCGTGATTGTAGTCTCAGTCCCCAAAGAGGCGTATTCTATAAGCCAATTGACCCAAGTGGTTGAGGCCAACAACGCGCGTGTGCTCGGTGTGATGCAAACTGCAGATCACGGTACGCGAATCGAAATCACGCTGAAGGTAGTGACCGAATCGATGAGTGCACTGCTTATAGAGCTTAGGCGATACGACTATAATATTGAAAGCGCCCTATACGAAGACCTTTTTGCGCAGCAATTGAAAGAGCGCTCAGATTACTTTGAAAAATTTCTAAACCCCTAAGTGCTCATGGCTAAAGCTATTGCCTTTTTTGGACTACAGTTTGAGGCAGAAAACTGCAGCCTGGTAGAGAAATTGATTCGCCGGGCCGAAGAATTGGGTTTTGAAGCCCTAGTAGAAGAAAAATACCTGGCGCAGCTCGGCCAATGCCAGTTGTCAAAAACCGTTAAGTCGTTTAGCACCCAAGACGATTTACACGCCGAAGTGGAGTTAATGATCAGTTTGGGAGGTGACGGAACCATGCTTAGAGCCGTGACTTATATAGGTCACAAAAATATTCCGCTTGTAGGTATCAATACCGGACGTCTGGGCTTCTTATCGCTTTTGTCTACTGCTGATGCTGAAACGCTTCTCGACCGCTTTGTATCCCACAATTACCGCTTAGAAGAACGCCAGCTACTGCAGCTCGATCTGAAGGGCGACGACACAGCGTTTAGCGAACATAACTTCGCCCTAAACGAAGTGGCGGTTAGTCGTAAAGACACCACCAGTATGATTACCATTGAGGCCTGGCTGAACGATGTTTATTTGACAACCTATTGGGCCGACGGATTGCTAGTAGCCACTCCCACCGGCTCTACAGGTTATTCATTGAGTTGTGGAGGCCCCGTGCTTACGCCTGACGCTAAATCGTTGGTGATCACTCCGGTGGCTCCCCATCACTTGAATGCCAGGCCCTTGGTGGTAGATGACGCCACACGCATTCGCCTGATAGTCGATTCGAGAGAGCCCTTTCATTTAGTGTCTATGGATTCCCGCATTGAAACGGTGGCTAACGGTGTAGAACTGCACATCAAAAAGGCCGACTTTACGCTAAAGACGATCGCTTTCGAGGAAGACCACTTCTTTAAAACCTTACGCACAAAGCTGCTGTGGGGCGAAGACAAAAGAAACTAATCGGTTTATGAGAAGCTTCGTATTGACTTCGTTCATTGCCTGCCTATTCTCCCTAAGTGCGCTGCATGCGCAAACGGTATTGAATCGGCTAGAGGTGGGCCTAAGTGCTCAGGGGATTTCTGATTATGTCGACTTAAACGGATCGTCAAACGAGCTATTGGGTTCGCTCAGTTTTTCACCCGCCTTGGTATTGCGCTACAACCTGCCTTACCGATTCGCCATTAGAGCGACTTTTTCTGTACTTGATAGAGATTTACTTCATTTATCAGAGGGAGGGGAAAAACTCATCGTAGAAGATAGTTACCTCTCAGTTCTTGGAGAATTTCATTTCAACGATTACAATATCTACCGGGCTAAAACTGCCCTAACACCTTATCTAGCTATTGGTCTCTCGGCTAATAGCGGAGTGGAAAATGAGAATTCGTCTACCGCTCGCGAGATTCATCCGGCCGCGCTATTTAGCTTTGGAGCAAAGCTGAAACGCAATCGGTTTATTCTGTCAAGTGAATTGGCTACTGGGGTTCGCATAGCCACTAAACAGAAATCACTACTGAATGACTGGTATGTGTTTCCTAATTTCACAATAACCTATACCTTTGGCCCCAACTTTTGAAGGGCTTAATGGAGCCCAATGACCTGACTGCGCATGAGTATTTCGCCTAACGACAACCTTCCCAATCACCTTGCCATCATTATGGATGGTAATGGGCGTTGGGCTAAACAACAGGGAAAACCTAGGGCCTTTGGTCATGAGGCCGGTTTCAAGGCGGTTAGAGAAATTGTTGAGGCCTGCGCTAAACGACAGATTTCATTTCTGACGCTCTACGCTTTTTCTACCGAAAACTGGCTTAGGCCAAAAAAGGAAGTTGATATTTTGATGCGCATTCTTCTTAGCGCGCTCAAGTCAGAATTGGCTACCATGCTAAGGCATAATATTCGGTTGCAAACGGTAGGTGGCATCTCGACTTTGCCCGCTATTATTTTGGATGAGTTAGACCGTGTGGTAGAGCAAACTGCCTCTAACACAGGTATGGTGCTTACCCTAGCTTTAAGCTATGGAGGCCGTGAAGAAATAGTCGCCATGACGCGAAATTTGGCAGAAAAAGTTAAAAATGGCTTAATTCATCCAGACCATATCGATGCGTCTGTTGTAAATGAGCATCTTTACACCGCTGATTTACCCGATGTTGATTTGCTCATACGAACCAGCGGTGAACAGCGCATCAGTAATTTTTTATTGTGGCAAAGTGCTTATGCAGAGCTCTATTTTACCGAGCGATTTTGGCCAGACTTTAAAGAAGAGCACCTTGTAGAGGCATTAATGGATTACCAAAATAGAGAACGTCGATTTGGAAAGACCAGCGAACAGCTTGAGAAGACTCCTAAAGTATAATTGGCTCATTAGCCTTGGCTTATTTTTAGCGTGGTCAGAAGCCTCGCTTCAGGCGCAAGCGTCAAACGAAGAGGCTCAGCGTCCGCCCACCTATATCATTGGTGAGGTCAGGGTTACTGGCCTTGAGAGCTACAACGAGCAAACGGTAAAGAGCTTCGCAGGGTTTAGGGAGGGTCAATTTTTGACCGTACCCAGCGAAGAAATAAGTGCGAGCATCAAGAAGTTGTGGAATCTAGAGCTTTTCAGTGATGTAACGCTGTATTACACTGATATCCGTAACGATTCTATTTTCTTAGAGCTTTCGGTTGTAGAGCGCCCGACCCTTAACAACGTCACCTTTTACGGGGTAAAAAACAATAAAATTCAAGGCTTAATCGACGATACCGAACTTAAAAAAGGAAAGAAAATTACAGAGAGTCTGATCGAGAACACCAAGAACTATCTAGAAAAGACCTATCGCGAAAAGGGGTATCTCAACACCAAAGTAAACATTGCCACCAAGATAGACACTACAATCACCAACTCTAGAGACATGGTGATTAATGTCAATAAGGGGAGTAAGGTTAAAGTAGCTGAAATTACTTTCGCCGGGGCCGAAGCCCTGAAAATCAAAACCCTTGAAAAGGCACTTAAAAACACCAAGAGAAAAAAGGCTTATCGCTTCTGGAAGAAATCTAAATTTATAGCCTCAGACTTTGAAGAAGACCTAGAGGCCCTAGTCGATGCCTATGCAGAGAGGGGTTACAGAGATGCACGCGTTTTAGGAGATTCGGTATACACTATAAACGATGAAAGCATAGGTATCGAAATTGCTCTTGAAGAGGGTAACAAATACTACTTTGGGGATATCGATTTTGTAGGAAACGCAGTTTATGATGACAATGTATTGGCGGCGGTGCTAGGCATTGAGAAAGGAGACACCTACAACGGCGTTCTACTCAAAAAACGCATTGCCGATAATACCAAACCCGACGGAGAAGACATTACCAACCTTTACCAGAATAATGGGTACCTCTTTTCGAGCATTAACCCAGTAGAGGTTTCGGCCCAGAACGATACCATCAATTTTGAGATTCGAATCATTGAAGGTAAAGAGACCTTTTTGAATCACGTTGAAGTCACGGGCAACGACAAGACAAACGATCACGTTATTTACAGAGAACTACGCACAAAGCCAGGGCAACAATACAGTAAAGACAATATCGTTCGAACTATTCGCGAGTTGGGTCAGTTGGGCTTTTTCGATCCAGAACAGATTTCTCCTGACGTAGTAAATCCCGATCCAAACGCGGGTACGGTAGATCTCAAGTATTCATTAGTTGAGGCTGGGTCTAGTCAGATAGAGTTACAAGGAGGTGTTGGAGGTGGAGGATTCATAGGAACCTTGGGCCTTTCGTTCAACAACTTCTCTATGCGCAATATCTTTAATAAGGAGATGTACAAGCCGGTTCCTATGGGAGACGGCCAGACTTTTGCGCTTCGACTTCAAGCGAGCCGAACCTTTAGAGTGTACAGCTTGAACTTCGCTGAACCTTGGTTGGGTGGTCAAAAGCCGGTGCGCTTCAACGTATCCTTGCAGCAGACCCAACAGTTTGCCTCTCAGTTTAGAAATGGGCGCTTTGATGTCGACAAGTCTAGAGGGTTCGGTATTATCGGATTAAATACGGGTCTCTCAAAACGGGTTCAGTGGCCAGATGATTTCTTTGTGGTATCGCATGCCTTGAGCTTTCAGAATTACAATTTTCAGAATTACAACCTCGGGCTTTTCAATTTCGGAAACGGAAGCTCGAATTCGTTTTCGTATAGCTTTGGTCTGCAGCGGAGCTCTCAGGGGCCTAGCCGCATCTTTCCGCTCACAGGATCCAATTTTGAGCTCACGGTGCGGGTAACTCCTCCGTTTTCGGCCTTTTCGAACAAAGATTATGGAGCGCTTAGAGATGAGATCGCCGATGTGACCCTGCAGCTGCTAGAAGAGGGAATAGAAGGGCCAAATTACAATGAGCTCAGTCGAGATCTAGAGGCCTTAGAAGAGGAGCGTTTTAAACTATTGGAGTTCTATAAGGTCAAGTTTAAAGGTGACTGGTATACCCGATTAGTCGATAAACTGGTTTTACGCACTAATGCCGAATTTGGATTTTTGGGTGCATATAACAATGAGATCGGAAACGTTCCATTTGAACGCTTTTATGTCGGAGGAGACGGTCTAGGTAATTTTACCCTAGACGGCCGCGAAAATATACAGCTTAGAGGTTACGAGAACAGCTCGATTACGCCTTATACAATTAATCCAATAAGCGGCCGACAAGAACAAGACGGAGGGGCGATCTACAACAAATTCTCGCTTGAATTGCGCTATCCGGTTACCCTAAAACCCTCGGCCTCTGTCTATACATTAGCCTTCTTGGAGGCGGGTAATGCCTTTACCGATTTCAAAACATTTAATCCGTTTCAGCTCAAGCGTTCAGCAGGGCTAGGGGTGCGCATCTTTATGCCCGCATTCGGACTTCTCGGAATCGACTTTGGTTACGGATTTGACACCGATGCTA
>JAURFJ010000058.1 GCA_030834365.1 Flavobacteriaceae bacterium
TGCACATGCTGAATACAGACTCCGTTTTTCATTCGCGCTACCTTCCTCCAGATGTGTTGTTTCAGGTATTGAAAGAACACGCTGAGCTAGAAAAAATAGGTCACTCGGTAGAAGGCAGACCCATTTATGCCCTGCGATTGGGAAAGGGGCCTAAGAAGCTTTTAGCCTGGTCTCAAATGCACGGAAACGAGAGTACAACTACTCGTGGCTTATTCGATTTTTATGTGCAGATTAGAAACGACGAGTATTACCTCAGTCAATTTACCTTTGTACTTATTTTCCAATTGAATCCCGATGGAGCTCAGGCCTATACGCGAAATAACGCTAATCAGGTCGATTTGAACAGAGACGCTCTGGCCCAAACGCAGCCAGAGACCCAATCGTTCATGAAACTATTAAATGAATTCTCTCCAGACCTCTGCCTGAACCTGCATGATCAGCGAACGCGGTTCACCGTTGGTGAGACGAAGCGTGAAGCGGCCATTTCATTTTTGGCCCCAGCCGCAGATGAGCTGCGCCTACTAACTGATTCACGCCGAGTGGCAATGGATTTGATCGGCCATGTTTTCAACGGTTTTAATCAATCGGTTCAACAACGGATAGCGCGATTTGATGATTGCTTTAACCTGAATTGCTTCGGAGACTATCTGGCTAATCGTTCTATTCCAACGATATTAATTGAGGCTGGACAATGGGGAACAGATTACGACCGCGTTCTAACTAGACGTTTGGTTTGCGAATCGATCTTGGGAATCACTCAGAATTGTATGCTAAACAAAGAGAGAGAATCACTTGATGTCAAGACCTATTTGAGCATACCCGAAAATACCCAGTACGGATACGATGAGGGGCATTTTGATCCAATGTCGCAGAAACTAATAGGTGTGCGGTACAACGAACGTCTAGATGGAGACCAACTGTTATTTGAAGTAGGAGAACAAGAAGAAATACACGCGCAAGATCAGCACAAGGTCTGTTTCAGAACCTATTACGCCCATTCTATTCGGTCCTAAAAAAAAGTGCCGTATCCTGTGATTTTCGAATAATTCTTAATTAATTTTGCATTTCGCCGAAAGATTGACGACAAAAAACTAAAAACTCTATTATAAGTGCATTTATATGGCCAAAATTAAACTAGACGAAATCGATCATCAGATTCTGGATATGCTAATTGACAATACCCGAATTCCGTATACGGATATAGCTAAGAAATTGTTGATATCTGCCGGAACGGTTCATGTGAGAGTGAAAAAGATGGAGGATGCCGAACTTATTCAAGGATCTTCTCTGACCCTTGACTACGTTAAATTGGGCTATTCATTTATAGCCTATGTAGGCATATTTTTAGAAAAAACTCACCAAACGAAATTTGTCTTGGAACGGCTTGAGGAGATCCCTTTTGTTACAGTTGCACATATTACAACGGGGAAATTCAACATTTTCTGCAAGATTCGTGCGCGAGACACTACGCATGCGAAAAACATTATTTTTAAGATCGACGATATCGATGGGGTTAGCCGTACGGAGACCATGATATCGATGGAAGAATCTATTAATGATAAAAAACGCTTAATGCATCGAATTTTTAACGATATGTAAGGGTGTTGTAGAAGTCAAAGGCCTCTTGAAGGGCCTTATCAGTATAAGTGATGTCGTATTTGGCCTCACCAATTTTCATTAAAGCCACAAAGTTCACCGCATCTTTGTGGTTTTTTTTGTCGTGACTCATCAGTAATACTACCGCCTCTTGCGCTTTTTTCGAAAGTTGGGGCAAGGCGTAGTAGGCGTTAAGGGTAAAGCTGATATCGTCGAGCTCGGTTTTACTCAGCGATCCATAGTGGGCAGAGAGAAAGCTTTCTAATAAAATACCTGCCGCAATAGCTTCTCCGTGCAATAAAGGGTTTTCGGTATTCAAGAAATAGGTTTCCAGGGCATGACCAAGGGTGTGTCCAAAGTTTAGAATTTTTCGGAGCCCTTTTTCGGTAGGGTCTTGACTGACAATTTCCACTTTAAGCGCAACCGAGTCTGCAATAAGCTGCTCGGGATGGTCTATTTGAGTCTTCAATAGCTGCCAGTGCTTGGCACTTGCAATAAGCCCGTGTTTGAACATTTCACAGACTCCACTTTTAAGCTGCCGCAGATCAAGCGTGCGGAGAAAATCTTGGTGGATAAGGGTGGCTAGGGGTGAGGAGAATAGCCCTATATGGTTCTTAAGTCCTTTAAAATCGATTCCGGTCTTGGATCCTGTAGACGCGTCGACCATAGCGAGTAAAGTGGTAGGGATATTTACAAAACGTAGACCTCTTTTGTAGCAGCTAGCGGCAAAGGCACCCATATCGGTTAGCACTCCTCCGCCTAACAACAATACAAGTGCGCTGCGATCAGCCTGGTATGCGGTAAGCTGTGACCATATATATTCACAGTTCGAGATGGTTTTATTCACTTCGCCCGAAAGTATTTGAATTTCGATATACGACTGATCTCCTAGAAATCCATTTAAAAGGGGCAGACAATGGGTATGGGTATTTTCATCAGTGAGCACAAAAAGTTGGGAGTACTCTGCGATGCTGTCAAGCGATCGCAAGTAACTTTCTGCTTCGACTTGGTAAAATAAAACAGGTGTGTGTATCATCGAGGTTAAAGATACATTCTCTCGAATATTTCAATACTGAATTAAGGTATATTTGCCGAAAAATTGCAGCATTGAAATGAACGAAGCGGTTGATTTTCGAAATACCGAAGTAGCGTTTGCCGCCAAAAGCAATAGCGAACTACTAAAAGCGCGATTCTTATTTGAATTGCTGCGAAACAAACGGTTAGTAAGTCTTGGAAATGGTTTTATACAATGGGCACTCGCTATTGGTCTACCTGTAGAGTGGCTTATAAAGGCAACGGTATTTAAGCATTTTTGCGGCGGGATAACCCTGGATAGTTGTACACCACTTGTAGATAAGTTAGAAGAAACAGGAGTGCGCGCCATTTTAGATTATTCTGTTGAAGGACAAAACACTGATAATCAATTTGACAAAAACGTGCTGCTCATTAAAGAGGAGATTGAGAACGCCTCCAAAAGCAAAAACATTGCCTTTGCCGTCTTTAAACCTACCTCAATTGGAAGATTAGAAGATTTTCACGCAGCCTCCCAGCAAAAAGACTTCACTTCAGAATCGTTTGAGGCGATTAAGAAAAGGTATGCTATCATTGGTGAAACGGCCGATGCATTGAACCAACCTATTATGATCGATGCTGAAGAAAGCTGGATGCAAACTGCCGCAGATGAATTGGCATTCAACCTGATGCGTAAATTTAATACTGATAAGGTTTTGATATACAACACCTTTCAGCTCTATCTCGCAGACCGATTAGTTAAGCTAACCGACTACACCCTTCGCGCTAAAGAAGAAGGTTTCAAATTGGGAGCCAAACTTGTTCGAGGGGCTTATATGGAGAAGGAAAGAGCGCGTGCTAAACAGATGGGATATGTTTCACCCATTTGCGAAACTAAAGAGGCTACCGATGCACTTTACGACAAGGCGGTCGAATTTGTCTTTGAACACACCGATACTGTTGGCGTTTTCATAGGCACACACAATGAGAAAAGTACTTTAAAGGCTGCTCGTTTGGCTATGGAGCATTATCAAACACTTAACCATCCTAATGTTTGGTTCGGACAGTTGCAGGGTATGAGTGATCAGATCACGTATAATATGGCTGAAGCGAACGCACGCGTAGCTAAATTAATTCCCTACGGACCGGTTAAGGAGGTACTTCCTTACCTCATTCGCAGGGCTGAAGAAAATACCTCGATTGCAGGACAAACCGGGCGCGAACTCAGTTTATTGCGCAAAGAAATGAACAGAAGAAAACGAGCTACTACCGTTCAAAATAGGTGAGGTACGTATCGCACTTCTCAAAAATATACCGCTTATTTTGGTAAATGAGCACATAGTGCTTGCAGGGCTTCTTTCTTGGGGCACTTTCAGAGAATAGAATTCGTCCATTGGTCAGAATTGCTTTCACCTTTAGGGAATCTTCGGCTGGCTTTAGCGGAGTATTTCGCAATTCTTTAAGCACACGGCATTCGGGTAAGTAACAAAACTCTAAGCCTTTTCCGCCTGTTTTTTTGTCGATGATGAAGTTTAAAAAGATTAATCCGAGGGTTAACCCTAGGGCATACCACATAAAGCGTTTTAGAAATTGAGCACTAAATACATTCAAAGTAGGTATAGTTTTAGATCGTGAAAATCAAATCCAAACCAATCGTTCAATGCGGGTTTGGTCGCTTTGTTTTTATAACAGTAAATTCCTGAGGCCACGGTGGCATCCTTCGCCAAGACGATTTCTATCTGTGGCTCATAAGATAGCTTGAGTACGAATGGAGTAATCAGCGCACTTAAGGCATCCGTTGAGCTCTTTGGGTAACGTGAAGGAATATTTGGAACTCCGTAGTGAACAACCCCATTATAACTGGTGGTAGGACGATCGTGAGTTGTTAGTTCAGAGGTCTCTATGCAGCCCCCGCTATCGATAGAAATATCGATTATGACACTTCCTTCTTGCATTTGGTCAACCATAGATTGACTCACCACAACGGGAGCTCTTCGCTCTCCTGAAAGTGCCCCAATGACCACATCGGCCTCTTTTAATGCTTCGGCCAAGGCCGTATCGGCAATGAGTTGAGTAGACAAATTAGCAGAAATGTGTTGGCGAGCTAAACGCAGCTTAGAAACATCTAGATCAAAAAGAGCCACTTGACTACCTAGGGCCATAGCCGTTTTAGCCGCTACAACTCCGGTTGAAGTGGCACCTATGACTACGGTGCTCAACGGTTTTACTCCGCTTATATTACCGAAAAGTATTCCCTTCGCCTTCTGAGAGGTGGCCAGCAACTCTGCGGCTATTAGCACAGAACTGACCCCTGAAATTTCTCCTAAACTTTCTACAAACGGATAACCTCCATGACCATCTTCAATGTATTCAAGAGCTATTGCAGTGATGTTCTTTTTAAGTAACTGCTCAAAAAAGGAACGCTTTCTCGTCTTTATCTGAAGGGCTGAAACCAAAACAGCCCCATTGTTCATCCGCTTAATTTCTTCCTCTGAAGGCGGATCAACTTTAACCACTACCGATGCGGCGTATAATTTTTTTAAATCGCTAGTGATAATTGCTCCAGCCTCAGCGTACAATTGATCTGAGTAACCCGCTGCATCTCCCAACTGAGATTCGACCATTACGTGCTGGTTATTCGATACTAAAACCGCAACTCCTGCTGGAGATATAGGTGCTCTTCGTTCTTGAAGTGAAGAGGCCTTTGCAAAGGCAATGATTAAAGATGAAGCTGAATAGGCGACGGCTAACTTTTCCTCTTGTGGCAGCAGTTCTTTTCTAGAAAATGGGGATTGACTCATGATTTAAAAAGACATTAACAGCAATTAACCGGTTAATATAAGATAAGCGACCGTTCATTCTCGGCCGACTCCTCAATAAATATTCGATTAGCTTCTAAAGGCTGATGCCCATAAAGATTTTCGGGCCATTCAATAAAGATATAGGCATTGGTATTTAGATACGAATCGAAGCCAAATTCATTGAGCTCTTCAATCGATTCAATACGGTACAGATCAAAATGATATACCAGTCTACCGTCAGAACAGGGGTATTCATTTACGATTGAAAATGTAGGACTCGACACCCGATCTATGCCCCCTAATTGCTTTACAATAGTTGCGATTAGGGTGGTTTTTCCGGCCCCCATTTCACCTGAAAAAAGGATTACCTTGTGTTCCGACTCCCTGAGCACAAACGTTGCCGCCTCATCGATAGCGTCTAACGAATAAACCATTCTTTTAGGTGTGTTCTCAAATTGGGTTTCTAACATATTCTGTTGATCTTTACCACCTCTAATCCCTAAAGATAGTGCGGTTATCAAAAAAGCTGAAAGTAATTAACGATCCGGTTTACAATTCGGTGAGTGTTCCTAGCGATTTACTGTTTGACGTCATTAGTCATCCCTATTTTCAGCGATTAAGACGCATCACTCAAATGGGCTTATCGTACTTGGTTTATCCCGGAGCGCATCACACCCGTTTTCACCACGCTTTAGGCGCCATGCACTTAATGCAAAAGGCTATTGGGGTATTAAAGTCTAAAGGTGTTCCATTTACAGAAGAAGAAGAGGAAGGGCTTCTGTTGGCCATTTTAATGCACGATATTGGTCACGGACCATTTTCTCATGCACTTGAATACAAGCTCGTTCCCTTGCATCACGAAGCGCTCACCTTAGCGTATATGCAGGCTCTGAACACAGTCTTCGATCAACGACTAACTACAGCCATTGCCATTTTTAAGGGAGAATACCCTAGAACTTTTTTGAATCAGCTGGTTTCTAGTCAGTTAGATATTGATCGATTAGACTACTTAAAACGCGACAGTTTTTACGCCGGAGTTACCGAGGGAAACATAAATGCAGAGCGACTCATTAACACCTTCGCTGTTGTTGACGATCGATTGGTAGTTGAAGAAAAGGCCATTTACTCGGTCGAAAAGTTTTTAATGGCCAGGCGGTTCATGTATTGGCAGGTTTATCTGCACAAGACCAGTATAGTTGCTGAGTTGATGCTTTCAAGGGCCATTGAACGAGCATCTGAATTAATTCGTACAGGTGTTGAGTTAACGGTCGACGAACCGCTAAAAGGGTTTATATCCGGATTAAATGGCGAGTTAGGCAACGATGAGCCTCCAACTAAGGCAATGCTAGACGCCTTTGCCCAACTAGATGATATAGACATTTTATCTGCATTGAAAAAATGGGCTGTTTCAGAAGACTTCGTGCTCTCCTTTCTCAGTTCGTCTATCTTGAACCGCTCTCTATTGGAAGTGCGTTTTAGCGAACAACCCGTAACGACTCAATTCTACGAGGAAACTTGTGAGCAAGTTGCTTCAACATTTAAGTTGAGCCGCGAAGAAGCTGTCTACTTGGTGTACACTGGTACGCTGTGGAATCGGGCATACGACGCGTCGAAAGAACCGATACGTATTCTTTTTAGAGACGGTTCGGTCGAAGATTTTATTAAGGCAAGCCGTTATTTAGGTACCCCAGCCTTTTTGGCCACCCATGAAAAGAACTACATCTGCGCTCCCGCATTGTAAACAGTAGAATTGTTTAACTTTGTTGCCTATGAAATTTAAGGTTAACCAAATAGCCGAATGGATTGGTGCCACTGTGGAGGGAGATCCCACTATAGAAATTGACCATTTCTCGGCTATTGAACAAGGAAGCAAACACGGACTGTCTTTTCTGGCTAACCCTAAATACGAAAGTCATTTATACACTACTGCCGCTTCGGCTGTGATCATAAACCAATCCCTTCCCTTAAAACAACAGGTTGAGCCGGCTTTACTTCGTGTGAAAGATCCCTATGCTAGCTTTACAACTCTGCTTCAACTTTACGAGAAAATGATTCGTCCGACGTATGAGGGAATCAATCAACAAGCGTATATTCATGAGGAGGCCGAGGTTGATCCGAGCTGTTATGTCGCCGCTGGGGCTTACATCTCCAAAGGCGCAAAAATTGCAGCTGGTGTAGAGGTTCATCCGCATGTTTTTATCGGAGATTCGGTGCGCATCGGAAAAGGAACCGTTTTGTACGCTGGAGCTCACGTAGCCGATCGCACGGTAATTGGAGAACAGGTAATTATTCACCCTAATGCGGTAGTGGGAGCAGACGGATTTGGTTTTGCACCCAACGAATCAGGAAGCTATAATAAGGTTCCTCAAACAGGTAATGTAGTGATTGAAGATCACGTTGATATTGGTGCTTCTACAACGATTGATCGCGCCACACTGGGC
>JAURFJ010000059.1 GCA_030834365.1 Flavobacteriaceae bacterium
GAATTGGTAGTCGGTGTAATAACGTTTCAGTGTTTTAGCCAAGGCGTCTTTGCCAATTATGTATCCCAGTTGCGCTAAAAAGACTGAGCCTTTAGAGTAGGCAGCAATACTATAGGCAAAATTCTTGTCGTAGCGGTCAGAATGGGTTGTTTGTGGCTCCTCCATTTTTGACTCAACTAGCGCGTAATATCCTCTGTAGCTTCCGGCATACGGATGTTCTTGATTGCGTCCCATAAGGCTATTCATGCACAGGCTACTGATGTATGAAGTAAAGCCCTCGTCCATCCAAGAGTGTTTTCCTTCATTGGTGGCCAGCACATGCTGAAACCAAGAGTGCGCCAACTCATGAACCATTACACCAACCAAGCTTGGAAAGGGTCGGTCACCTGTAATTAAGGTAGCCATGGCGTATTCCATTCCTCCGTCTCCACCCTGCACTACGCTGTATTGTTTGTAGGGGTACTTGCCGACGTGTTCGTTAAAAAAGCTCATCGCCTCTTCGGTTTTAGACTGAAGGTTTTTCCAGTTTTCAGCCAATACAGGCTTATGCTTGTAGAAAAAGTGAAGGGTCACTTCGTCAGCGGTAACCAGCTTATCGTGCACGTACTCTGGATCGGCGGCCCACATAAAATCATGCACATTGTCAGCCTTAAAGTGCCAGGTTAAGTTTTTTTGGTTTTTGCGAATGCGCACCTCTTCGTCGGAGTATCCGTGGCCGATTTCGTCGGCATTTTGAAGATAACCTGTTGCGGCTACTGTATAGCTTTTGTCAAGAGTGAGCTTTACATCGAAATCGCCCCAAACACCGTGAAATTCGCGGGCTATGTAAGGGTAATCGTGCCAGCCCTCATGATCGTATTCAACCATCTTTGGATACCATTGGCTCATTGATAGTGCAACGCCCTCTTCACTGTTTCGACCAGAACGTCTGATTTGAAGGGGTACTTGCCCCTCAAAATCAAGAGTGAGGGTGGTGCTGCTCTGCGGAAGCAGTGGCGTTTGAAGATCTACCACGAGAATAGTCTCTTCGTGTGAGGTCTTTAAGGGAGCGCCCTGGTTTTGGGTGATTTGTGTGACCGCTAGATAGCCCATTTCATCTTCAGAAAGCACTGATATGCGGCTTTCTTTATTTTCGGTCACCATGCGGTTATCGGGATCTGAGATGCTTTGTAGACGCGCATCCATATCGCTTCCGGGCCTGAAGGCGTTGAAGTAAAGATGAAAAAACACCCGATTTAAAGTGTCGGGAGAGTTGTTGGTATACTTAACCGTTGAGCTGCCCTTATAGGTGAAGTCTTCTACGTTCATTGATACTTCCATGGCGTAATCAATGCGTTGCTGCCAATACCCGGGTTGTTTTTGAGCATGAGCAGTCAAAAGCACGAGTGCAAAAACAGAGGTTAAAATTGATTTCATAAGACTATTGTTGTGCGCGAATAAGTGCGTTGTATAAATTTACTATTCCTCCGGTTTTGCTCAGCTCTCGAAACGGATCAAAAACCTGCGTTCCCGGAACGATCACTTCTAAAGGTAATCGAATGCTAGAATCGAGCAAAATCTCTTTGATTTCTGAGGCCGACTTCTTTGGGTAATACGCCCTTATCCAAGCTGCTATGCCGCTTACTACAGGCGCGGCCATTGAGGTTCCTCCTTGAAATTCATACCCCTTATTGGGCATGAACGAGTAGATCTGATCTCCAGGCGCAAATAGGTCTACATTAGAGGCTCCGTAATTTGAAAAATCAGCCACCAGGCCCTGTTCAAGAGCGGGGGTGAGGGCTCCGACTGAAATAAAGTTTGACACGAATTCTTTTTGTGTGCCTCCGTGGTCATCGGGGAAGTTGCGAGATGTAGATTGGTCTAAATTTTTACCGTCATTTCCGGCAGCATGTACCACAAGTATCCCTCTTTGGTCGGCATAGGCAATGGCATCTCTAACCCATTCGGCCTTAGGTGAGAACGATTTTCCGAAGCTGCAATTGATGATGTCGGCCCCGTTGTCAACCGCATACCGAATGGCCAGAGCCACGTCTTTGTCGTACTCGTCTCCAGCCGGAACCGTTCTTAATATCATCAGTTGAGCGAAAGGAGCGATGGTACTGATGATTCCGGCCACATGGGTTCCGTGCGATTCGTCTTCATTGCGAATAGAGGGGTCGCCATTTCCGTATACGGTGTAGTTGAGGTCATACGGATCGTCCCCAACCACCTCTCTAGCGTTGAGGTCAAGGTTGAGGTTGTAATCGTAGCGCTCACTGAAATAGTTCAAACCAGAAGACAGCTCCTTAAGCAGCCCCTCTGATTCGTCTACGTAGGTAAACAATTGAGAGAGCACCGCTTTTTGTTGGGCCATGAAAGCGGTAGACGGGGTGTATTGCTCCAAATCTGAAAGGTCAAACGAAGACTTTTTAATTTCGCTAGACAGGCTGTCGACGGCGGTCTTGGCCATCTGGTAGAGACGCTTGTATTGAGACTTGTTTTCTTGAGCCTTAACCAGCTCTTTGGCGTGAATAGTCTTGGCCCGCTCTAGATCTTCTTCAGTTCCTATTCCACGAGCCAGCATGCGCACATATTCCATCTGCTCATAGTAAGACTCGCCCAAAAAGTTATAGCCCAAAACATCATCGACAAAACCGTTGCCGTCATCGTCTAGGCCATTAGCAGCAATCTCGTCGGTATTGTTCCAAAGTTTTCCTGAAAATCCAGGATGATCTAGATCTACCCCAGAGTCTACAATGGCCACCACCACGGGTTTCGTTTTACGGGGCTTCATTGAGGCTTTAACACGATTGAGACTGATGCCGGCCACCGAGTCACGCACTGGGTCGGCCATAAACCATTGCTGCAATTGTTCTTCAGTTAGCGCCTCAGTTTTTGCTGCCAGAGCAGTTCCGCCTATTGGGTTGGCGTCAGTAAGCAAACGCCCGGCGCTGCACGAAGAAAGAAAGACAACCGCAATTGCGGTCAATAGAAGACGAAGTATAGGGCGGCGTGTTCTCATGAAAAGAATGAATTAAAATCAAAGGTTTGGTCTATCCGCACACCCTTTTCGGTGCCGCGAAGCGAGGCTAACTCGTTGTGGGCGTCGTGCTCAAAAAGTAAGAGAAAATTCTCTGCAAGGGCTCGATCTAAGAATGAAGCTTTCTCGGTCAAGGTTAAAAGAGGGCGAGTGTCGTATCCCATTACGTAGGGCACAGGTACATGGCCCGCGGTGGCGATAAGGTCGGCCACATAGGCCAAACGCTCACCTTTATAGTTCAACAGAGGCAACATCTGTTTTTCGGTGTGACCGTCGACGTAGACAATTTCAAACGGAAACTCAGCGACCAAATCCGGATGCTCATCGGTAAAATAAAGCTGACCAGACTCTTGAATGGGTAAAATATTTTCGCTTAAAAAGGAAGCTTTTTCTCGGGCATTCGGATGGGTAGCCCAATGCCAATGGGCAGCGTTAGACCAATAACGCGCGTTTTTAAAGGTGAGCTGGTAGCCGTCTTTACGGTCGTTCCACCTAACCGATCCGCCCACATGATCAAAGTGCAGGTGGGTGAAAAACACATCGGTAATGTCATCAAAAGAAAAGCCGTGCGCGCGAAGCGAACCCTCTAGACTGTGTGTGCCCCAGCGGTGATAATGAGAGAAGAACTTTTCGCTTTGCTTGTCGCCTAAGCCACTATCTACCAGAAGCAGTCGGTTTCCCCACTCGATCAGCAAACATCGGGCGGCTAGGTCAATTCGGTTTTCGGCGTCTGACGGATTGCTGCGCTGCCAGATCGTTTTTGGTACCACGCCGAACATGGCTCCTCCGTCGAGCTTAAAATTGCCGGTTTCTACGAGGTAGAGTTGCATTCGATCAAAGATACTAGTTCACGCCCAAAATAAGCCAAGGCCTTGATTTCGCTCGGAGACAACAAGCGCTCATTTTTGAACACAAGCAGCTGACGGCCATTAGACTCTATGTGGTAAATGGCATTGCTTTCAAAGAAAAGCACCAAGGCGTCGTCAAAAAACGCAATGATTTTTTCTTCTGAGGGGCCGCTCAGGTGAAAGCGCTTATTAAAGTCTTTGTGTTTGCCTATCTGAATGTCTTGATAACCGGCAAGGGCATAGAGCCGCTCAAGCAGGCCTTCGCGGGTTAGCGTAAATACAGGTATTGAACAG
This sequence comes from Flavobacteriaceae bacterium, assembly GCA_030834365.1. Lineage (GTDB taxonomy): Bacteria > Bacteroidota > Bacteroidia > Flavobacteriales > Flavobacteriaceae > UBA3478. The sequence goes on from JAURFJ010000059.1 coordinate 4,162, forward strand.
TTGAGGTCAAGCAGCATTAGAGTGCTTTTCACGTCTTCTTTGGCTATGAATTCTCCCTCGCTGTATTCAATGTCGAATACAGTGCAGCGCTTATCGGCATCGATTAGCATGTTGTAAGACCGATTTAGGTTGCGGGTGGCGAAGTATACGAAATCGCCCAGCGGGCTCTTGAGCTCGAGGTTTGTAGGGCTATAGGTCCACAGGTATTCTTGGGCCATATCGGCCAGCTGCCTTTGTCGCCGGGTGAGCACCTTAGAAAAGCTTCCCCTGCTTGAGGACATTTTGCGCACGGCAAACGGATGCGAAGACGAGGCCCCCAACGTATCAAGACCTATGACCTCAACGCTTCCGCCCTTTTTTTCGTAAGATTGAACATAGCTTTCAACCCCCTCCATCGCTGTGTGGTCCACAAACTTACAGAGCGAGAAGTCGAGCACTACCTTTTTGGTATATCCAATGGCGTCTAACTTCTTCTGCAACTTGTAGAAGTTCAAAAACGTGCAGTAGTGTTTGACGCTTACAAAAAAGGTGTCTTCTTGGGGCTCTTTGAAGGCGAGCACATTCGGCTTAAACAGGTTTAAAAAGAAAAGCAGCGGGTCTCGGGTAATGAGAAGGTGAGAAATTAGGGTCGACAAGGCCCCGATGAACACGCCTAGCACTATGTTGGTGCTCAGCGTGGCGATGAGGGTGACCACGAAAATAAAGAGCTGCTCGAAGCCCACTTTATAGGCGGCCACAAACTTCAGCGGATGTGATAGCTTAAACCCCGTATACACCAAAATCGCCGCTAGCGCTGAAAGCGGGATACGGTTGAGTGTTTGGCTAAACACGACCACAAAGAGCACCAGAAAGGCCCCGTGAAAAAAATTAGCCGATCGATTGGTGGCGCCCTGAGTGACATTGACCGAACTGCGTGAAATAACCGTGACCACATTGAGTCCGCCTAGCGCTCCACTGACAGCGGTGGCCGCGCCTAAAGCCTTTAGGTCTCTATTGGCGTTCGACCGCCGTTTAAAAACATCGAGCTTGTCAACCGCTTTGATTGAGAGCAGTGATTCTATGCTTCCCACAAAGGCGATGGTCATGGCCACAGATATGATAGGCCATGAAAAGCTGAAATCTGGAAAAACGACCAGCTTCTCTATAGAGTTTGGAAGGGCAATGAATCCATCGGCCGCGATGGGGGAGCTCTTTGAGGTCCACTCGTAGTAATAACTAAGGGCTATGGCAATTAGAAGCACCCACATGGGGGCCGGAATGCGCTGATAAAATGAATTGCGGATGTACGAATTAAAGAGCAAGATGAGCAGCGAAACGATTCCAAGCCACCCCGCTATGAGCAGTCCGGTGTCTGAGGCAGCCGTGGTTAAGAAGTGCCAAAGTTGGGCAGGGATGTCTACGAGCAGCTCTAATGATGATTTTTTGAGAGTTGCTAGGCCGAGCATCACGTGAAATTGTTTGGCGATTAGGCTTAATCCGATGGCCGCCATCATGCCCTCAATGGCGGAGGAGGGAAAAAAGGCCGCCAAGCCGCCCATGCGCAGCAGGCCTAATAAAAACATGAGTACTCCGGCCAGCACAATCGCCGACAGGGTTAGTAGGTAGCCTTGATAATAATCGGGTCCGGCCAAGGTGGTAACGGCAGACAACATCACCACAACCAAACTGTAGCCGGGTCCGGCGATAGTTACGTAAGATCCACCCAATAGGGCGGTAACGATTCCGCCAACAATGGCTGACACGATTCCGGCGCTCGGAGGCATTCCACTTGCAATGGCCAAACTTAACCCCAGGGGCAGCGCGATGAGCGATACCACAAAGCCAGCAAAGATGTTCTTGTGCAGGCTACCAACAAAGGTCGACTTAGTCATGCGCCTTTATTTTAGGCCTTACGATGAGCAACTCGCAGGGAAGGTCAGACAATATAAACTCGATATCTCTGGTAAAAATTCGCTTGAATAGAGAGGTTTGCTTTTCGGCGTTCATCACCAGAAGATCCGCCCTGCTAATTTCTGCGAAATGACCTATTGAATACCCGCGCTTGCCAAAAATGGGCTGAGATCGCAGGCTGACACCTTCTTTTAGTGCCTCAGGAATTTCTTCAATGATTTTTTGAATGCGGCGGTCTTCACTGACCTCTAGCTGGTGACGTTTGCGCAACGACTTAATTAGAGTTCGGTCGTCTTCGACGGCCACCTTGATAGCCTTTGGCGCTATTTCTTCTACCACTGTTAGCTGCTGAGCTCCTAATTGTTGCGCCATAAAAAAGGCTGCATAGATAGACGAGGCGGTATAGTCAGAAAGAATTCCGTTAACGACCACATGCTTGCAAGCCACGCGCTCTTTTGCGGCGTTTATGAGCAGCAGCACAGAGCAACCCACATTGCGAGTGAGCTTTCGAGCTACTGATCCGACGTAAAACCTGAAAAGCGACTCGTGCTGCTGGGCTCCGATCACCAGAAGGTCAATATCAAGCAATGCGCACTGATCGTATATGGTCTGATACGGATCGCCTTCTTGCCACAGAATCTGGCCAACAACTTGAGCCTCAGGTATTTTTTCAAGAAGCGCGTCGATCGCTTGCTTTTTATCGGCTGTGCAGGCACCTACATGAAGCAGCGTAAGTTCTGCCCCTAAAAACCGACATACCCGCAACACTTCAAAGAGATTGTTTTCGAGATTCGGAGAAAACGCGAACCCAAAGAGCACCTTTTTAAATAGAGGAGAGGTATCGGATGTTTTTTTGGCCATTCGAAACAGCTTTTACAGCGAGTTTCTGAAGGTACTAAATATTGCTTAGTCGTTAAGCTTAAGCACGGCCATAAACGCCTGCTGCGGTATCTCTACATTACCGATTTGACGCATGCGTTTTTTTCCTTTTTTCTGCTTTTCGAGCAACTTTCTTTTTCTCGAGATGTCACCTCCGTAACACTTTGCGGTTACATCTTTGCGAAGGGCCTTGATGGTTTCTCTCGATATGACCTTTGCTCCGATGGCCGCTTGAATAGGAATGTCAAATTGTTGACGGGGTATGAGCTCTTTGAGCTTTTCGCACATTTTTTTTCCGAGATGATGCGCGTTGTCAATATGAACGAGCGCCGAAAGGGCATCGACAGGCTGGGCATTGAGCAGAATATCTACGCGAACCAGCTTAGACTCACGCATGCCAATTGGGCTGTAATCAAAAGAGGCGTACCCCTTTGAGATGGTTTTAAGCCGATCGTAAAAGTCAAACACAATTTCTGCCAAGGGCATGTCAAAATTGAGCTCTACGCGCTCTGGGGTGAGATAGGTCTGGTTGGTAATTAGGCCGCGCTTGTCTATACATAGAGACATGACGTTGCCCACAAAGTCAGACTTGGTGATAATAGAGGCCTTGATGTACGGCTCCTCGACCCGATCGAGCACTGAGGGCTCTGGAAGATCAGACGGATTGTTAACGATAAAGGGCTTTACCGGATCTTTTCGGGTGTAGGCGTGATAGCTCACGTTTGGAACGGTGGTGATCACGGTCATATCAAACTCGCGCTCTAGGCGCTCCTGAACGATTTCCATGTGCAGCATGCCCAAGAAACCGCAACGAAACCC
>JAURFJ010000005.1:0-18190 GCA_030834365.1 Flavobacteriaceae bacterium
GCTGTATCCAAAGAATTTGGCTCTAGTCTCTAGCCCTGCTTTGGGCTGGTGCACTTCACAAGCCCCGTAAGGAATGTCTTTGAGGTGCTTAAGGTTGGTTTCTACCCATTCTTTGTAAGGATGTTTGCTAACAATTGAGCGTTTTACGTCCTCGTCTTGAATGATTTTTCCGGCCTCCATGTCTACCAAGAACATCTTTCCGGGTTCTAGTCTTCCGTGTGATTCTATGTTTTCAATAGCAATATCTACTACACCGATTTCAGAAGACATGATTACGTAACCGTCTTTAGTCACCGAGTAGCGTGAAGGCCTAAGGCCGTTGCGGTCGAGTACGGCTCCAATATAGGTTCCGTCGGTAAAGGGAATGGAGGCAGGGCCGTCCCAGGGCTCCATAAGACAAGAGTTGTACTCGTAAAATGCGCGTTTGTCGGGGTCCATTGACTTGTTGCGCTCCCAGGCCTCGGGCACGAGCATCATCATGGCCTCAGGCAGTGTGCGTCCGGTCATGAGCAGTAGTTCTACGACCATATCTAGGCTCGCAGAATCCGATTTTTTTGGAAGTACAATTGGAATGATGTTCTTGATTTCGTCGGTGAACCAATTGCTCTTCATGAGGTCTTCTCTTGAACGCATGCGTGAAACATTTCCGCGCAGCGTATTGATCTCACCGTTGTGACAGATAAATCTAAAGGGCTGAGCCAGATCCCATGTAGGAAACGTATTGGTTGAAAAACGTTGATGCACCAGTGCCAGTCGGGTGATACAGTGTTCGTCTTTTAAGTCGAGGTAATAGGCGCTGATATCTTCGGGCTTGAGCAGTCCTTTGTAGATGATCACCTTTGTTGAAAAGCTCGGGATATAGAAAAGACTAGCCTCTGAGAGTTTAGAGTTCCAAATTGCGTGTTCGGCTTTTTTTCGGGCGATATAGCGCTTTACCTCAAAGGTGTGGGCATCTAATCCTTCAGGCTTGGCCACAAATAGCTGGCGCACAAAAGGCTCAGACTCTGCGGCAATTTCACCCAAAACGCTTCGGTTTACGGGCACGGTTCTCCAACCTAGAACGTCTAATCCTTGTTCTCGAAGTTGGGTCTCTAAGGTGTTTTCGCAAAAATGGCGTTGATTTTCTTTTTGAGGAAGAAATACGTTAGCTACCGCATAGTTATCTGGCGCCGGCAATTCAAACTTCAGCTGACTTTTAAAAAAGTTGTGTGGAATGTCAATTAAGATTCCAGCCCCGTCACCTGTTTTTCCATCAGCATTAACTGCACCCCTGTGCTTAAGGCGCACGAGTATCTCCAGCGCCTTGTGGATAATATCGTTGCTCTTATTTCCGTTTAAGCTGCATATAAATCCGGCACCACAATTGTCGTGTTCGAATTCAGGAAGATACAGGCCTTGGGCTTCTAATGGCATAGGTGAAATTTTTACAAAATCTTTTGAAGCTATAAAAAAAATACACCAATAGCCTTAAAACGCTTGATAATTCACAACAACGAGAACGGTTGTGATTCTAATTAATAATCTACAAAATAAAAACACGTGATTTTAACAATTTAACAATGCGCTTAACCCTGTTAAGACCTTAAATCCCCTTTTAAAAATTTCTATATTAGGGCCCAACAACACGATCAACGCATGGAATCCATTATCATTGCGCTCTTTTTTCTAGGTTACCTTTTCATTACACTAGAACACAACGTCAAAGTTGACAAGCTCATTCCGGCATTGGCAATGATGGCCCTATTGTGGGCTGTGGCCGCTTTAGGACATCTCGAAATGTTCGAGGTAAATACTGAGCTCAAGAAGTTAGAACCCACTCATCTTGAAGAGATTCTGTTACATCACTTGGGTAAAACCGCAGAGATTTTGGTGTTCTTACTGGGTGCAATGACCATAGTTGAAATCATCGACTATTTCGACGGATTCTCAACGATTAAAGGATTCATTCGAACACGCTCTAAAACAGCACTATTGTGGATATTCTCTATTCTCGCCTTTGTTCTTTCAGCTATAATAGACAATTTGACAGCCACCATTGTATTAATTACCATTCTGCAGAAGGTAATTAAAGACAGAAACTTACGCCTGTTTTTTGCGGGCCTAATCATTATTAATGCTAATGCAGGTGGAGCCTGGTCTCCTATAGGGGATGTTACCACAACTATGCTCTGGATTTCTAAAAAAGTAGAAGCTGGATCGCTTGTAAAGATGGTGCTATTGCCATCAATTGCTTGTATGCTTATACCGACATTGATTGCCTCTCGATTCAAAATTTTCCAGGGTTCTATTGATATGGAAGAGATAGAGCCAGAAAAGACCAAGTATAGTGGAACCATGTTGTATTTAGGCTTAGGAGCCATCGTGTTTGTTCCTTTCTTCAAGACTGTTACGCACCTTCCTCCTTATGTAGGTATGATGCTTTCATTGGCGGTAGTCGCACTTTTTGCCGAGATTTTCTCTAATCGTAAGTTCAAGATGGCGGATGCCACGGGACATGCTGATGCTGGACACCACAGCCCTGTGCACAAGGCTCTCACCAAAATTGAGTTGCCATCGATTCTTTTCTTCTTAGGGATACTTATGGCCGTTGCTTGTTTGGAGTCTTTAGGAATTTTGTTCAATGCGGCAGAAGGAATGAATAAGGCCATTCCGAATACCGACATAGTAGTACTGCTTTTGGGAATGGGTTCGGCCGTTATCGACAACGTTCCACTAGTAGCAGCCTCTATAGGCATGTTTTCAGAGCCAACCGATCACCCGTTATGGCATTTTATAGCCTATGCTGCGGGTACAGGAGGTAGTATGCTGATTATCGGATCGGCTGCTGGAGTGGTCGCCATGGGTATGGAAAAAATCGACTTTTTCTGGTACCTAAAAAAAATGACCTGGCTAGCACTAATCGGATTTATTGCAGGCGGAATAGTCTTTATTGCACTTCGCGATTTCGTATTTTAGAGGTCTGATTCAGACCCTATGTCGCTGGCAATTCAAGAAGTTTCTAATCGCTTTTCTTTTTTTGATCTGATCTTCAGTGGAGGTTGGGCAAACGTGCTCATCATTACCGTTCTATTTGGGTTGCTGATGTACGCACTGTATATCTCTATAGAGCGGTTCTTAATCTATAGGGCAGTTCTCAAGCAAGACGATCAGTTTGTCAAAGAGGTTAGGCGCCATTTAAAAGACACCAAAAAGGCGATTGCACTTTGTGAACAGTCTGAGCATATCATGGCATCAGTTTTCAGGGCCGCTCTCAATCGTTTAGATCAGGGTAAGTCCAAAGATCAAATCAGCCTAACCTTTGAAACAAGAACCACTTATGTGGTGGCTCAACTAGAGCGGCATTTAAACACCTTAGCCACCATCTCCGGTGCTGCCCCCATGCTGGGATTTTTAGGAACCGTTATTGGTATGGTACTGGCCTTTAAAGAAATGGCGATGAGTGCCGGTCAGGCCGATATTTCTCAGTTAGCCGGAGGTATTTATACCGCTTTAACTACCACCGTTGCAGGGTTGGTAGTCGGAATCATTAGTTATATCGCTTACAATCAATTGGTGAATGTGCTTCAGCGCATTACCCAGCAGTTTGAGTCTATGGTTAACGCCGTTTTAGAAGAGCTTTGAGATGAAAATCAAACCACGCCACAAGCCAAATGCCCAATTTAGTTTGTCTTCTATGACTGATGTGGTTTTTCTGCTTTTAGTCTTTTTTCTGCTAACTTCAAGTGTGAGCTCTGCCATTGATCTTACCCTTCCTGAAGGTAAAGGAAACAGCACTTCAGAGGCGCAGACCATCGCGATTTCCATTGACGGACGTCTTCGTTTTTTTATTGAAGAAACTCAAATCAATCCGGTTTACCTCGAACTCGAACTTAAAAAAGCCCTAGAAAAACGCCCGGGAGCTACGTTATTACTGAGGACTCAAGAAGATGTGGCGATTAAGGAGGCGGTCAGAGTGCTTGATATCGCCAATGCCAATGGATACAAGATTGTACTGGCAGTCTCCCCTAAATAACAGGCATGAATTCGCATTCGCCTCTAACAGATTACAATCAGGCCATAGCATACCTGTATGCCCGGCTTCCCATGTTTCAGCGTGATGGTAAGTCAGCGCTGCATCTAAAGCTTGATCGCATAGAGGCCCTTATGGATTATTTGGGTAATCCGCACCTCAAATATCCCACTATTCACGTAGCCGGAACAAATGGAAAGGGCTCAGTTTCTCACGGCCTAGCCTCCGTGTTGCAGGAGGCTGGATACCGCACAGCGCTATACACCTCTCCTCATCTCAGCGACTTCAGAGAACGTATTCGCTTGTCAGGATCGCTGATCACTCAAGATTGCGTTCTTGATTTTGTCAATCAGCATCGCGACTACATTGAATCTCATCGCCTTTCTTTTTTCGAGCTAACCGTTGCCATGGCCTTTGATGTTTTTGCTCGCGAGCAGGTCGATATAGCAGTTATCGAGGTGGGCATGGGCGGACGACTCGATGCTACCAACGTGGTTCACCCGTTGCTTTCGGTCATCACTAACATCGCCTTTGATCACATGGAATTTTTAGGTGATACACTAGCTAAGATTGCAGCTGAAAAGGCAGGTATTATTAAATCAAATACCCCTGTGGTCATTGGTGAATACCACCTAGAGACTTTTGCTGTCTTTGAGGCAGTTGCTCGCTCATTGAATACCGAGCTCTTTACGGCTTGGAACCATTCTAGGGCTCAGGAATTAGCCGCTCAGATAGATTTTGATCTCAAGGGAGCTTATCAAAAAGCAAATAGGCTTACAACCCTTACAGCCCTTTTAAAGGCAAGCGAACTAGGACTAGGGATTACCGAACGGCATATCATTTCAGGTATGTCTAAAGTGATCGCCAACACTGGTCTAAAAGGACGTTGGCAGTGGTTAAACGAGTACACCGTTTGCGACACCGCTCACAACGAAGCGGGATTGGCCTCAGTAATGGAGCAATTGCGAAGCTTGAGAGCTAAGCGACTTCACCTAGTAATCGGAGTGGTAGCCGATAAAGATCTTAGTCGTGTGTTGCCCCTTTTCATTAAAGAAGCCTGCTTCTATTTTGTTAAGCTCAATGTCCCCAGAGGACTGGATGCCACCATTTTAGCTGAAAAGGCCAGGGCGCATCAGTTAATAGGTGAGATCTACCACTCAGTAGCCGATGGACTTAGAGCTGCTCAGTTGGCCGCAGAAACGGGCGATATCGTGTTTGTGGGCGGAAGCACCTTCACCGTTGCTGAGGTCGTATAATTTTCATCCTTTTCTTTTGCCACTATTCAAAATAGGCTATATTTGCAGACCTTTTTTAGGGCTCTTAGCTCAGTTGGTTCAGAGCACCTGCCTTACAAGCAGGGGGTCGTAGGTTCGAATCCTACAGGGCCCACTTAAGCGCACAAAAAGCCGATGCATTTGCATCGGCTTTTTTTATGCGCATAATCCGTCGCAAGCTTGCTTGCGTAAGGAGCTGCGCATAAAAAAAGCGAACTGCGCTGAAGGCGCAGGCTTTTTCTGTGTAGACTACGGGGCACAAAGGAAAAGGCGCCGGTTTTCGGCGACTAATCCTACGGTTCAAGTGTGGGTTTTGTTTAGCGTTTCACCTCAATAGTGGTAGGGTTGTAAATGCCTGAAGTGATAAAGCTCAACAATCCGTCTAAAAATGAATGTTTGATGACTACTTCATAATCTTTAGCTCCGCCCGCGAGCAGTTGAGTGTCCGGAGTTTTTCCAGAGATCAACCCGCCCAAGAAGTTGTGCTGAGTCGCTTTAACGTTTAATCCTTGTTGAGCTCCTTCTCCGACTACTGTTTTGTGCACGTAGCACGAATTCAGCGAAAAAGCTAGTAATGCGAGTAAAATAATTCTTTTTATATCACCTTTTAGTTAATTCTAATTCAATGTAATCATTTCTTATGAGCTTATCTTTCCTAGTGAATGACGTTAATTGCACTGCAACCCTTATATTTAGGGCTATTCAATGATGTTAAAAGTGAAAAAGGTTATTAAATGAATTCGAAGTTCTTCATTCGGGTTGCAGCATTATTGCTGTTGGTTATTTCATGTGATAAAGAGGAACAACAAGATACTGCTCCGCAGTATTCGCTTTTTCTCTCTTCATCAGAAGGGGGCACAGTGTCAGATGTATCGGGATTATATCGCGAGGGCGATAAGGTCAATATAAAGGCTTTGGCAAATAGAGGCTATGTTTTTATTGGGTGGGAGGGGATAGATGACCCCTCGGAATCTCTTGAAATTACCATGAACCAATCTTGGACACTTAAGGCTAACTTTCAACTAGATGTAAAGGTCTTAAACAACAATGTTACCCACATTGTGGAGGAACTAGTCGATAACACCGGATACATTCTAGCGATAGAAAATGGAAAGAACACCTGCTATCTTTTAGATCGTAATGGACAGAAACTAAGAACATGGACATTTGATTTGCCATTAGGCCAAGATGCAGAATTAGCTCCAGACGGCTCGTTATATGGTCTATTTCAAGTGCCAAACCCTAATACAGGCTTAACCTTTGGAGGAAAGAGTGGTTTGATCCGAAAAATAAATAAATCAAATCAAGTTGTATGGGAATTTGAAATATCTAGTGAAAATGAAATCACCCATCACGATTTAGAGCTTATGCCAAACGGAAATCTTATGGTACTCGTTTGGCATAGAATACGAAAGGAAGAGGCCGCGCTTCTAGGTTATATTTCAGATCATGATTTATTCGTAGAAAAGTTGGTGGAGATTAATCCAGAGTTAAATAGAATTGTTTGGGAGTGGAACAGCTGGGATCATATTGTCCAAAATAAAGTAGAAGATCATCCGACATTTGGTGATCCTAAAACTCAGCGTAATAAGATTGATATTATGTATAATTATCAATCAGACTATCATCGTTTTATTGCCATTGGCGATATCATGCACGCTAATGGAATAGCCTATTTGCCGGATAATGACTTACTAGCGGTTAGCATTAATTTTTATAACGAAGTTTGGTTCATTGATCACAGTACGAGCGCTCAAGAAGCTAAAACAAGTGCTGGAGGTAACTTTAATTTAGGAGGCGACTTGGTTTATCGCTTTGGCAATCCTTCAGCAATGGGCCTTTCAGACCCTAAGGTATTCGACTTTAACCACCACCCTACATTCACCTACAATAATGGCGTTTTTAATCTTTTGATTTTTAATAATAACGCAGCCGAAGAGCGCTCTAAGGCTATGGAATTTGAATTGCCTACATTTTCAGGTAGCTCAACAGAGATAGGCCCCAGTCCTAAAATAGTCTTTGAATATGCTAATGACGACATGTATTTTGAGATTGTAGGAGGTGCAGTCAGGTTGCCTAACGGAAACACCTTAATATGCGAGGGAGACTTCGGTTATTGGGAGGTCAATGAATCCGGACAGGTGTTATGGAAATACGACGGTCAAGGGGCAAGTTTTTGGAGGGGACTTTATTATTCCAAAGAGAGTGCTGCCATTAAGAGTTTAGGGTTATAGCTAAAAACTAGATCGACTCACTTTTTATGCTATCTTGTTGGGTGCAACTGTAAAAATACCTACACCCGATGAGACACTTTTCTATAGTATTCGCTCTTTTTATGAGTGTGTTATTCGCCGGCCCTCTGAGCGCCCAGCGGAAAAAAACTTCAGGGTCTACTGACACTTCCTCAGAGATCTCCTTAGATGCCTTCAAATTTAGAAATATTGGTCCGGCCTTTTTATCAGGACGTATAGCAGATATTGCCATTGATCCCAAGAATGAAAACCGTTGGTTTGTTGCGGTAGGATCGGGGGGAGTCTGGAAGACCGACAATTCCGGAACCACATGGCAGCCTTTGTTCGACCAAGAGGGCTCTTATTCTACGGGATGCGTAACTATAGACCCATCAAATAGTCAAGTGATCTGGGTGGGTACTGGAGAGAATGTAGGAGGCCGACACGTTGCCTATGGAGATGGAATTTACAAATCAGAAGATGGAGGAGCCAGTTGGAACAATATGGGTCTCAAGGCTTCTGAACATATTTCAAAAATAGTAGTGCATCCTACCGATCCTAATACGGTTTGGGTAGCTGCTCAAGGTCCGCTATGGAGCAAAGGCGGAGAGCGCGGAGTATATAAAACTTCTGATGGAGGAAAAACCTGGAAACAGGTACTCGGAAACAACGAATGGACCGGGGCTACAGAATTGGTGATCGACCCTAGAAATCCCGAAGTGCTGTATGCTGCTACCTGGGACAGGCACAGAACGGTTGCTGCGCTTATGGGTGGAGGTCCGGGGTCTGGATTACACCGTTCAACTGATGGAGGTGAAACCTGGACTAAGCTAAGTCAAGGACTACCTACATCTAATATGGGTAAGATAGGACTGGCAATCTCTCCTCAGAAGCCAGATGTGCTTTATGCAGCGATTGAGCTCGACCGAAAAAGTGGCGCGGTTTACCGATCGGATGACAGAGGGGCATCATGGACTAAGATGTCTAATACGGTTTCGGGCGGAACAGGTCCGCACTACTACCAAGAACTCTACGCAAGCCCACATAAATTTGACAGACTGTACCTCATGAATGTGCGCGTGCTTACTTCTGAAGATGGGGGCAAAACATTTACCGAATTAAAAGAAGAAAAGAAGCATTCAGACAACCATGCCATTGCCTTTAAAAAAGACGATCCGAACTACTTAATGATCGGAACCGATGCCGGAATTTATGAGAGTTTTGATCTCGCTGAGAATTGGCGCTACATCAAAAACCTTCCGCTTACTCAATTTTATAAGGTTGCCGTTAATAATGCAGAGCCCTTCTATCATGTTTTTGGAGGAACTCAAGATAATGGATCGGCTGGAGGCCCTTCGGCCACTGACGAGGCTCAAGGAATAAGCAATAAGCATTGGTATAAGACACTCTTTGCAGATGGACATCAATCGGCAACCGACCCTGAGTTCAACGACATCATCTATGCCGAGACGCAGCAGGGTGGTCTTCACAGGGTAGACCTAACCACTGGTGAGCCTTTAGCTATTCAGCCTCAAGCATTTTTGGGTGATCCGCATGAGCGTTTCAATTGGGATGCTCCGATTTTAGTTTCTCCTCATAACCCTGCCCGATTGTATTTTGCTTCTTACCGGGTTTGGAAGTCAGAATCTAGAGGTGACGACTGGGTACCGATTTCAAAAGATCTAACGCGAAAAGAGGAGCGGCTTAACCTACCTATCATGGGTCGACAGCAGTCATGGGATAACGCCTGGGATGTAATGGCCATGTCTAATTACAATACGATCACTTCACTTAGTGAATCACCCGTAAAGGAAGGTCTGCTCTATGCGGGTACTGATGATGGATTTGTGCAGTTTACCGAAGATGGAGGATCAAATTGGACAGCTATACCGGTAACAAAGATGGGGCTACCTGAGCGCAGTTTTGTTAACGATATTAAAGCTGACCTTCACGATGAAAACACGGTTTATGTCGTTCTCGATAATCACAAAGAGGGTGACTTTAATCCCTATCTTTTTAAGAGTACCGATAAAGGAAAGACATGGAAGTCGATCAGTGCAAATTTGCCGAAGCGCACCTTACTATGGCGAATTGTGCAAGACCACGTAGATCCTCAGCTGCTATTTTTAGCCACTGAGTTTGGTGTATACACATCGCTTAACGGGGGAGGGCACTGGCAAAAGCTGCCAGGCACTCCGAATATGGCCTTCAGAGACCTGACTATACAAAAACGTGAGAACGACTTGGTAGCTGCTTCTTTCGGACGAGGTTTTTATGTGCTAGATGACTACAGCGCATTGCGTCAAATGAAGTCTAGTTCGCTTAGTGACCCAGCAGCGCTCTTTGATACTAGACCGGCAAAATGGTTTATACCAAGAAGCAACTTAGGAAATACAGGAGCAGATTTCTACATCGCTGATAACCCAACATTTGGAGCAGTTTTTACTTACCACTTGTCGCAAGACTTTAAATCGGCTAGAGAATTGCGTCAAGAACGCGAAAAAAAGGCGAATACGGCAAAAGCTTCGATTCCATTTGTTGGCTATGATACGCTTGACGACGAATTGCTCGAGCCAGAAACTTTAGCCTGGATTTTAATCCAAGATCAACAGGGAAATGTGGTACGGAAAATAAGCGAAAAAGCAAAAAAGGGAAGTCATCGAATGGCGTGGGATCTCCGACATGCTTACTCTGCTCCTCTCGTGCTCGATAAAGATGCTCGCGTCACAGAAGCAGGCCCTATGGTACGACCTGGTACATTTAAAGCCTCGCTTATTGTCGAGAAGGGTGGAACGGTACTTTCTCGAACTAGCCCGATTAGCTTTGAGGTCAAGCCCATACGTGAAGGAGTGCTTCAAGGGGTAGATTTCAACACTTATGAGGCATTTAGATCTGACTACGCAGCTGTTGAGGCTTCTTATTTGGAATTTAGCCAATCGCTTAACTCAATTGAAGATCGTATAGGTGTTTTACGCGCTAATACCGCACGTCTATTCAATAACCTAAAAGACCTTCAGGCCATCAATGAGTTGGGTTTACAGTTGGCTGCTTTAAAAAAGCAAAGTACTGTTAGCCCCTCTCGTGACGAGGTTGGTGAAAAAGATGTGGATACCGCTTTGAGTAACCTAAGAATGGCCTCTCGGGGATTTTCAACGACCTATGGACCAACACCTTTACACAAGAGATCATTGAGTCAGGCCAAAGAACTACTTAAGGCTGACATGGATGAGTTAGATGGTATTATGTTGAGTCTAAATGAGTTTATCAGCCAACTTGAATCCAAAAGAGGTATAAAGGTTATTCATTAATCTTCGAGTTCAAATTTTAAGAAGCCGCTCATTTGAGCGGCTTTTTTAATTCGCGCCATCTAGATATTCACGCACCCTTAAAGGCTGATCGGTATTGATGTAATCGAGCCCTGACTCTACACTCCAATTCCAGGCCTTTGGGGTATCAGGAACAGCCCATAAACGAACGGGTTTATCATAGGCCTTAGCCTTTTTTATAAAAGAAGTCAATCGTTTACGGTGGTCTTTAGTTAGTGTTGCTTCTCCGTTCCAATTGGAAAATCGCCTAAACGACTGGCTGATCATAGCCACCTTTGACCAAGACTCTATAGGGGTTTGATCTATTTCTTGGCAGTCAAAAAATATATGATTTGGGTAATTCGAATAGTCTTTAGGCAAGGGTCTATTTCCGGATATTACCAATCGCATACCGCTATCCTTTGAAGGATAGGTAAAGGGCTCAAGTGCCTCTGTTGCTTCAATGACGGCCTCTAAACTTTGATAAGCCTCAGTTTTAATATCGATCAATAGGCAAAGGTTTCTGACTCTCGGATCTTCATTCAATACTAACCGCAACAGCGGTTCTATGTAAGCTGATTGAAGTGTTTTAGCTGAATATATGCTCTCGAATTCGTGGGCGACGTATAAAATGGAGTCCTTTAAAATCACATCGACCTCAATAGAAGAAGCATTGGCTTCAAGAGCTCCGTGTAAGGGCTGTGGCTGGGCATAGTCGTTATGTGAGTGTATGCCTATTTGTGCCAGTGCTCCCCAGGTGAACCCTATTAAAACAACTAAAACGAATCTTTTCATGGCCACGGATACTGCTTTGCTTATTGAAAATACCTATTTTGAGTCAAATGCACGTACAATGAAAAAGTGGTTTATTTTTTCTGTGGTTTCGCTTGCCACTGTAGGCTTTGGTCTGGCACTTTTGGGTGAGGCCATTATCGCAAAATCGAAAGAGGAGCCTTGGTTTTGGATGGGCACTCTTGCACTTATTACTATCAATACAGGCCTTTCTCTTCTGGGTCGAGCAGTCATCGAACGATTAAAGGCACTATAGATGTCAGATTTGAATTTGACCGGTATTCAGATTGAGTTTGATCCAAACGCCTTGTGGCTATTGAATCTGGCACTAGGCTTTATCATGTTTGGTATTGCATTGGAGATTAAGCCCGCGCATTTTAAGCTGCTTTGGGAGTCTCCGAAATCCGTTTTTGCGGGTCTATTCAGTCAGTTTGTCGCCCTTCAATTGCTCACGTTGACCTTAGTTTGGCTGATGGAACCCGCGACCGATATTGCTTTGGGGATGTTCTTAGTGGCGGCTTGCCCGGGGGGCAATGTCTCTAATTTCATGAGTCATTTTGCAGGCGGAAATAGCGCTCTTTCGATTAGCTTAACGGCCATTTCATCGGTTGCGGCAGTGATTATGACCCCATTGGTTTTTAATACTATGGTTTATTTCTATCTAGAGACTACCTCAGCTACTACGAATTTTTCGATCGCTTTTCTCGACATGTTTGAAGTGGTCATTCTTATTTTAGGAATCCCCCTATTGCTTGGGATGACCTTCACCCATTTTCTACCTCTATGGTCAAAAAGACTATCGGCCGTATTTAAATGGGTATCTGTGTTATTCTTTGTTTTTTTAGTCGTTTTGATGATCGTTCAAAATCAATCAGCTTTTCAAGCCAGTATTATTTCTTTATTTTCAGTAGTAGTGGTCCACAATTTGGCGGCTTTAGCCACCGGATTTGCGGTTGCTCTTTTGTTTGGTTTAGGCCTAGCTGAAAGACGAACCTTGAGCATAGAGACCGGTATTCAGAATTCAGGTCTTGGTCTGCTACTCATATTCACTTTCTTTGATCAAAACAAAGGAATGGCCGTGGTAGCTGCCCTTTGGGGCATTTGGCACCTTATTTCAGGTATGTCCTTGGCCTTGTTCTGGTCAAAACGATGAGTTGTGATGGTGTCTAATGTGGTCATTTCAGGGGTTAAAGGGTTCTTGCGCATAGCGTTACGACTGTATTTTAAAGAAATCAGACACGCTTCGTATCAAATAGATCAACGGCGACCGCTGCTCTTTTTGGCCAACCATCAGAATGCGTTAATCGATGCGTTGCTCATCGCCGCTTTTAACCGGCGTAAAACCTATTTTTTGGTTCGCTCAGACGTGTTTAAACGCAAGTGGGTTGCACGCGTATTACACTATTTTGGCTTGAGACCTATTTTCCGCATACGAGATGGTAAGCATCTTGTTAGCCAAAATGAGCCTATACTGAATTTCTTTGCCGAGGTTTTGGTTAAGGGTGATTGTGTACTCCTTTTTCCGGAAGGAAATCACTCGCTTAAACGGAGCATAAGGCCCCTTCGAAAGGGCTTTATTGATATAGCAGATAAAGCATTTGCCTTAGATAGTAATCTCGATTTGGGACTGGTGACCATAGGTCTTAGCTATCAGAATGCCACCTGCTTTAGAGATCGTGTACATATACATTACGCCAATGCTATTGATGCCAAAAGCTTATTTGTTAAGGCACATAACAAAACTAGCGACAAGAAAGAACGCGATAAACAAATTTTAGCGTTTGTCCACCAGCGTTTATCGACTTGCACGGTGCACATTGCTTCTGAAAATTATGTTGACATTGAATGGCAATTGATCCGCGAAAAAACAGATTTTCTTAAGGTTCCAGCGGTAAATGCGCGGATTGCTGAATTGACAGAATCTATCAGTAGCGATCGAAGTGAAGAATTCCTGGCCTTACCTGCTCCCTGTGAGGTGAGCGGCCTAAAGCTCGTGATCAGCATTCTTTTTTGGCCGCTGGTATTTATCTGGCGCAGTCGCATCCGGCCGATGATCAAAGAAGATGAATTTGTGAGCACGTTTAGATTTGCCTACTTCACCTTTATACTTCTAGTAAGTGTGCAGCTGTTTGCTCTTGTTTTAATTTTTTTACTTTAGAGGTAAACCAGAAGACTAATGAGTGATTCACCATTTAGCAAGCCCGAACATCAAATGTATTGCGCTGAATGCGGAAAATTAATCAGCAAAAAGGCATCTATGTGTCCGAATTGTGGGCTCTCTTATGAAGAGGCTCCCAAACAGCCGTTCAACGCCGAACCGCGTTTTCTGGCTACACTTCTTCTGTGTTGGTTTTTGGGGGTGTTTGGCGTGCATCGCTTTTATACGGGCCACACCGCCATTGGAGTGATTCAGTTATTCACCTTAGGCGGATGCGGTATCTGGGTCATTATTGACTTTATACTTATTGTGACCGGCGGGTTCAAAGACGCAAACGGCATTTCTATTCGGGCAAATGGATAGAACGATCGCACTACTTTTCAGTCATAAATTTATGCTTTCTGCAGTGGTAGTGTATCAAGTGACCACGGGTCTTATAGCGGAATACAGCGCTATAGATCTCATGATTCCCTGCCTATTCAAGACCTTTTTTCAGGTTGAATGTTGGGGGTGTGGCCTATCATCTGCGGCCATAGAGCTGCTTCATTTTCGGTTTAGCCTAGCGGCTCAGAAGAACCCATTGATCTATGCTGTAATGGGATTGGTGGCATATTATTTCGCAAAGCACTCTCTTTCCTTTGCAGACCCGCAATGAGTTTGCCAATAGAAAATTCAAAAAAAAACGCTAGCGAGTTTTATAGAATTCATTTTTAACTAGTTTTGCCGAAAAATGTAGCCTACGGGTTGCAACCTTAACGTTTTGAAAATGAATGTTATGCTCGGGCCCAAGGGTGTGTTGAAGTTCGTCCTAAAAGCCGTATTTAGTGGAGTACGCCGAGCAAAAGGTCTAACTTCAAAAGTGATTTCATTTTTAATGCGCGAGCGCATTGTGCTCAGCTTGTCTGAGTTGCAATCTCAGTCGAGCACACATATACGCATTTAGTGGAGCCTTCAAAACAGAGCCCTAACTTTATAGCCCTTTTTGATTTTAGACCCCTTTAAATGCATTAATGAAAACAAAATACATCGATTTAATAGACCAGACCTACTTCTTTCCGCAAGAAGAATTTACCCTACGTGACGACAATCTTCTGTTTCACGGAATAGACCTGATGCAACTCGTTGAGCAATACGGCTCTCCGCTCAAGTTTATGTACCTGCCGAAGATCTCTGAAAATATCTCAAAGGCCAAGCAGTGGTTCTCAGATGCCTTCAGAAAATACGATTATCACGGTGCCTACCATTACTGTTACTGCACCAAGAGTTCTCACTTTAGGCACGTAATTGAGCGGGCGCTTGACGCTGGAGTGTACATTGAAACTTCATCGGCCTCTGACCTCTCTATAGTGAATGTTCTATTGAATGAAAAAAAGGTCAAGCCCACAGACTGGGTTATTTGCAATGGATTCAAGCAGCAGGAATACGTAGATAAGATAGCCGAGTTGATGACTTCAAAGGCAGTGAATGTTCTTCCTGTCTTAGATAACTATGTAGAAATCGAGCAGATTAAATCTAAGACCGCCGAACCGTTTTCAGTAGGTATTCGCATTGCCTCTGAAGAAGAGCCTAAATTTGAGTTTTATACGTCTCGTTTAGGTATAGGGTATAAGAACATTGTTCCGTTTTATAAGCAATACATTCAAGACGATCCGCAGATCTCGCTGCGTATGTTGCATTTCTTTATCAACACAGGCATTCGCGATACGGCCTATTACTGGAATGAGCTTCAAAAGTGTTTAAAAGTATATGTGGGGCTGAAGAAGATCTGTCCTACGCTCAATTCTCTAAATATTGGCGGAGGGTTTCCGATTAAAAATTCATTAGCCTTTAGCTACGATTACGCTTACATGGTCGACGAAATCGTAAACCAAGTGCGTATTGTTTGTGAAGAGGCCGGTATTGAGGTACCTGATTTGTACACCGAATTTGGTAGTTATACTGTTGGAGAAAGTGCTGGGACTATTTACAAAGTCCTTTATCAAAAGCAACAAAATGATCGAGAGAAGTGGAATATGATCGATTCTTCGTTCATCACCACAATGCCTGATTCTTGGGCTATCAACAAGCGGTTTATCATGTTACCTCTCAATCGCTGGAACGATACCTATGAGCGTGTGTTGCTTGGTGGAATAACTTGTGACAGTGACGATTATTACAATTCAGAACAGCATGTGAACGCGATTTATTTACCGCGCTTCAGTAAGTCTTATCCGCTATATATCGGATTCTTCCACACAGGGGCTTATCAAGAAACGGTTGGTGGATTCGGAGGGCTTCAGCATTGCTTGGTGCCCCAACCTAAGTATGTTTTATTAGATCGAGACGAAGCTGGTAACCTTACTTCAACGCTTTTCAAGGAACAGCAAACAGCATTAGAATTTTTAACTCAACTCGGATATACGCAATGAAAACATTTGCAGGAATTCCTGTAGAATTCGCCGGAGCTGATCGCTCAAAGGTATCACTCATTCCGGTCGCCTACGACGGAACAAGTACATGGGGCAAAGGGGCTGACAAAGGGCCGGAGGCCTTCCTAGACGCCGCCGAAAACATGGAACTCTACGACATTGAGACGCAGTCTGAAGTCTATAGAGAGGGCATCTATTTGCATCAAACCCTCCAAGGGTTTTCGACTCCAGACGCCATGGTTGAGGCCGTTTACGCAAAATTTAAAGATCAGTATACGCGTGGTAAATTGGTGAGCATGATTGGTGGAGAGCACTCCGTGTCTATAGGTGCCATTCGCGCAACTGCCGAGTTCTTTGACGACGTTACGGTAGTTCAATTAGATGCGCATACCGATCTAAGAGAGTCCTATTTAGGGTCGAAGTACAATCATGCATGTGCACTCTTTGAAGCGCAGCAGACTACCAATCTGATACAGGTGGGAATTCGCTCAATGGACAAACTCGAGCAAGATCGCGTAGATCCTGAGCGCGTGTTTTATGCTCATGAATTAGAAGCTGATGAGTTTTGGATGGATAAGGCAATCGATTTGATGACTGAAAACGTGTATATCACTATTGACCTAGACGCGTTTGATCCATCTATTCTTCCCGCAACCGGAACTCCCGAGCCTGGAGGAATGTTGTGGTACGAAACGCTTTACTTTTTGCAGCGCATCATTACTGAAAAGAAATTGGTAGGCTTTGATATCGTTGAGCTCTGCCCCAATGAATTTTCAAAACCCTCAAACTTTTTAGCGGCCAAATTGTACTACAAAATACTATCTTATCACTTTACAAAAGAACTATGAGCGTAAGCGCCTTTGTCGAAAATCACTACAAACATTTCAATGCAGCTGCTCTAGTAGACGCAGCTAAGGGCTACATCGCTCAGATTGATCAGGGCAACAAGATGCTTGTGTCTCTGGCTGGAGCCATGAGCACCGCTGAGATGGGGCGCATTCTTACGCCAATGATTGCACAAAACAAGATCCACATTATATCATGCACTGGGGCTAACCTAGAAGAAGATGTGATGAATTTGGTGGCTCATAGCCACTACGAGCGCATTCCGAATTACCGCGACCTTTCACCAGAGCAAGAGCGTGATCTGCTTGATAGAGGATTGAATCGCGTAACAGATACCTGTATTCCAGAAGAGGAAGCTTTTCGGGTGCTTCAGAAATACATGTTTAAGTTATGGAAGTCGGCTGAGGATAGAGGGGAACGTTACTTTCCGCATGAATTTCTGTATCAGCTATTACTTTCGGGAGATCTAGACGCTCATTTTCAGATTCCGGTTGAGCATTCATGGATGATGACGGCTGCGAAGAACAATCTGCCTATGGTGGTTCCGGGATGGGAAGACTCTACCATGGGAAACATCTTTGCGAGTTATGTAATTAAAGGAGAGTTGAAGGCATCTACTGTGAAGTCTGGAATCGAATATATGGCTTATCTAGCCGACTGGTATAGACAACAAGATCAAGTGGGCTTTTTTCAAATTGGAGGCGGAATAGCCGGAGACTTTCCGATCTGCGTGGTTCCGATGCTTTATCAAGATCTCGAACTCGAACAAACGCCTTTTTGGAGTTATTTTTGCCAGATTAGCGACTCTACAACAAGTTACGGTTCGTACTCGGGAGCAGTGCCTAACGAAAAGATCACTTGGGGCAAGTTGGATATCGATACTCCAAAATTTATTATTGAATCAGACGCGACTATTGTTGCACCTTTAGTTTTTGCCTATATATTAGGGTACTGATGAAACGAGTTATAATTGATTACAAGAAGTTAAGCGCCGACCAAAGGCAGGCATTCTCTGATCTTTATAGTGAAGGATACGGAGATAACGAGCTTATGACGCTTACTATGGGCAACGGAACTCGAGTGAGTTGCTTGCCCTTGTCTTTTGAAGACACTTCATTTTTGGTAAAGATTGGTTCTGTTTCTAAAGACTTTTGGGATGCAGACTTC
>JAURFJ010000005.1:18197-28959 GCA_030834365.1 Flavobacteriaceae bacterium
GCTTGCCCTTGTCTTTTGAAGACACTTCATTTTTGGTAAAGATTGGTTCTGTTTCTAAAGACTTTTGGGATGCAGACTTTCTCGATAGCATAGAGCCTATAGAAGGCGTTGATTTTGAAGATTAACCTTCCTTAAGAAAACAGGCCGATTTTTCTACTTAAAAATCGGCCTGTTTACCTTTAAAACAAAAATGCAGTATTTCGTTCACAAAGCTGCCGAAAGGGGCCAGGCCAATTTCGGATGGCTAAAATCATACCACAGCTTTAGTTTTGGTTCGTACTACGATCCTAATAAGATGCAATTTGGTGCACTCCGCGTTTTAAATGACGACTGGGTAGAGGCCGGAGCTGGTTTTCCAAGGCATGGCCATCGTGATATGGAAATCGTTTCGATTCCGCTTTCAGGTAATCTAAAACACGAAGATAGTACCGGAACTTCAGCAGTGATTCGCTCAGGCGATGTGCAGGTGATGAGTGCAGGAAGTGGTATTGAACACAGCGAATTCAATGCAAGCGCTGAAGAGGCAGTGGCCTTTCTTCAGATTTGGGTCATGCCTCGTGAACGTGCGGTAGTTCCTAGATACCAACAGGTTTCATTGCCCGTTCCCTTTCCGGCCAAACGCTGGGTGCAACTGGTGTCGCCTCATGAAGGTGCCGAAGGGGTCTTTGTATATCAAGACGCGTGGTTTTTTATGGCTGAGCTAGACGAAAATCAACAGCTAAACTATGCCCTGCAGCGACCAAAGACGCACGGAGTGTATCTTTTTGTTCTTGAAGGTGAGCTAGATGCGGGTGAAGTGACTCTTTCGCGTAGAGATGCAGCTGGAATTTGGGAAGTCGATGAATTCACTATTCGCGCTAATTCAGTTGCCAAGGTGTTGGCTATTGAGGTTCCATTACAGCCGAATTAAGCCTAATTCATAAGGGCAATTTGCATAAATTTGCCGCCATGATTGCCACCATTTGCCGAAAGGCCCATTTTAATGCTGCACACCGCCTTCACAACCCTAAGTGGAGTGCAGAGAAGAATCTAGAAGTATTTGGAAAGTGCAATAGCGCCTATTTTCACGGTCACAACTTTGATCTCGAAGTACGTGTCAGGGGCGAAGTCAATCCTGATACGGGTTTCGTTATCGACTTAGGCGTACTTGGAACAATCATTAAAGAGGAGATAGAAGATCGTTTTGATCACAAGAACCTCAATGTTGATTGCGCAGAATTTCAAGACCTCTTGCCTTCGACCGAGCATTTTGTTAAAGTGATCTACGATATTCTAAAGCCCATTCTTGGACCAGACTACCAGTTGCACATCACTTTATGTGAAACGGCAAAGAACGCCGCCGAGTACGGAGATTGGTAATGCCTATTTCAATTTTTCCATCACTCGTTCGAGCGCCATTCCTCTTGACCCCTTAATCAATAGGTTTGATTCTTTCAACTCCTCAG
This sequence comes from Flavobacteriaceae bacterium, assembly GCA_030834365.1. Classification (GTDB taxonomy): domain Bacteria; phylum Bacteroidota; class Bacteroidia; order Flavobacteriales; family Flavobacteriaceae; genus UBA3478. Next base: position 19,643 of record JAURFJ010000005.1, read on the forward strand.
GAAACTGATTGAGCAATTCTTCGGTTGAACGATAGGTGGTGAAGTTTGAGACAGCTGCGGAGAAATGCAATCCGACTAAATAGACCTGATCAAAAGAGAGGACATTGAGTAAATCGACGATTTTTTGATGTTCTGCTGCTGCATCATCACCGAGCTCGAACATATCCCCTAGAATTAAGGCCTTTTTGCTCCAATTGAATGATTGATAGAGCCTAATGGCCGATTCCATGCTGCTCGGGTTGGCGTTATAGGCGTCTAACAATAAGCGTTTACCATTTAGCACTACGATCTCAGAGCGCATATTCGATGGAACATATTGGGCTACGGCTTCAGCAGCCGAGCTTAATGAGACATTAAAGTAAGCGCCGATGGCCATTGCGGCCGCCATATTGGTAGCGTTATAGGCCCCAAATAGTGAACTTTCAAAGGTTAAGCCCTGAACGCGCAAGCGAAGCGTTGGAGATTCCTGAATCAGTTCGAAAGCGTTTGCCTGGTTTGAGGTTTTTGGTTGAGCCAACTGGTACGCAACCTTTGAGGAGTACGCTTTAAGCGCCTCGACCTGAATAGGGTCATTTTCATTAAAAAAAATCACTCCCTCTCGAGCAAAGAGATTTTTATAGAGTTCTTGTTTGCCCTTAATTACCCCTTGCACCCCTCCAAAGCCTTCAAGGTGCGCTTTGCCGAAATTGGTGATTAATCCGTGGGTGGGTTCTGCAATTGAAGCGAGTTGGGCAATTTCTCCCTGGTGGTTGGCGCCCATCTCAATGACCGCTATTTCGTGAGTCGAATCGAGCTCGAGCAAAGTGAGCGGAACTCCAATGTGGTTATTTAAGTTTCCTTTAGTGGTAAGCGTTTTAAACTTTTGGTTAAGCACGGCGCTTATCAATTCTTTTGTGGTTGTTTTTCCGTTGCTCCCGGTTAAGGCTATAATCGGTATAGAAAACGTTTTACGATGGCAATTTGCCAGCTGTTGAAGTGTTTCTAATGGATCATCTACTCTAATAAGATTAGGGTGATCCTTTTCAAACTGACGATCTACAACTGCTGCAATAGCTCCATTTTCTAGTGCTTCAATGGCGAAATCGTGTGCGTCAAAAGAGGGGCCTCTGAGAGCGAAAAACAGTTGATTTTCTAGTAAGTTTCGGCTGTCGGTGCACACCCCTTTGCTTTTTAAGAATAAGAGGTGCAGTTCTTGGAGTTTCATAGCAATTACTTTGCAGCTAAAGATAAGAATTGGTTGAATGTTTGTATTTTGAACCTTCGTTTTTATCGCTTGCTTATGCACCCGCGCGCGCTTCTGTTTTTGTTATTTATTGGTCTTCAATTCTCGGCAACGGGTCAAGAAGTGGAGTCAGATCCGCAATCTGCCATTCCCTGGATACGCATTCCGGCCGACATTAGGGCCTCTGGAATGGGCGACGTGGGAGTGGCGACAGAGGCCGACGTGAACGCAGCGCGGTGGAATCCTGCAAAACTTGTTTGGCTTGGACATACATCTGAATTGGGTGTTTCGTATTTACCGTATCTGAGGACCCTAATTAACGACGCTTTTTTGCTCGGTGGCAACTACGCTAAGCGCATAAACGACGAAAGTGCCTTGGCCGTCGGGTTCACCTATTTTACTGTAGGCGAAGTCGAGCTGAGAGAGACTATAGATCAAGAGGCCTTGCTTGTTCAGCCCAACACTTTTACCCTTGACGTGGCTTATGGACTGCAGTTAAATGATGAATGGTCGGTTGGAGCTGGACTGCGTTTTATCAGTGACAACCAGCAAACACCAGACGATCTGACCAGTGACCGGGCCGGTAATGCCCTCGCCGCTGATGTAGGCGTGTTCTACCGCTCTAAGTTGCAGGTAACCGAGGGTAACGACTCGCGTTGGAGAGCTGGGGTAGCCCTCTCTAATGTAGGAACCCCCATCGCTTACGTTTCAGATGGCCCAGAATCGCCCCTGCCCACAACCCTGAGATTTGGAGTGGGCAGAGATATTATATACGATTACGACTCATCGTTATCACTTACGCTTGAGGCCAATACTATGGTCGTTGCCGTAAGCGATAACTCCTTGGGTTTGGGATTGGGTGCCGAGTATGTGTTCAGAAGTGACTTGTTTTTGCGTTCGGGGTACTATCTAGACACGGCCGATAATACCGATCGAAACTACCTCACCTTAGGTGCCGGAGTTCGCAGGGGTAACCTACTTGTAGACGTATCGTATTTGTTCTCAACGAGTAGGGTTGTCAATCCGTTTGAGAACACGCTAAGAGTCGGTATTTCTTTGGGATTTGGACAGCGTTTCTATCACTATTAAAGCCGGTAAAGCATACTAAAACGATTTAATTTTGTCTTATTTTTGCGACTATCAAAAGCGACTTCATGAAAAAGATTACGAAAGAAACTTATATACAGTGGTACGAGGATATGCTGTTCTGGAGAAAGTTCGAGGACAAGCTTGCGGCCGTTTATATTCAACAAAAGGTTAGGGGTTTCTTACACCTCTATAATGGACAAGAAGGGCTTTTGGCCGGATCTCTCCACGCCATGGATCTCACTAAAGACCGAATGATAACGGCCTACCGAAATCACGTTCAGCCTATCGGAATGGGGGTAGACCCCAAAAAAGTAATGGCCGAGTTATTCGGAAAGGTAACCGGAACTTCAAAAGGAATGGGAGGTTCGATGCATATTTTCTCAAAAGAACACCGCTTTTACGGAGGTCACGGTATTGTGGGGGGGCAGATTCCGCTGGGCGCTGGGCTCGCCTTTGCCGACAAGTATTTCGACAGAGACTCGGTGACCCTTACTTATATGGGAGACGGTGCGGTTCGCCAGGGCTCATTGCACGAGACCTTCAACCTAGCTATGCTGTGGCAATTGCCAGTGGTTTTTATTTGTGAAAACAACGGATATGCCATGGGAACTTCAGTGGCTAGAACAGCTCACGACACTGATATTTATAAACTCGGATTGGGCTACGGGATGCCCTGTTCAGCTTTTGACGGGATGGACCCTGCAGCTTCTGCCGAAGCTATTTCAGAGGCTATTGAGCGCGCCCGCTCTGGGGGTGGGCCAACCTTCTTGGAGGCTAAAACCTACCGTTACCGAGGGCACTCTATGTCAGATGCACAGCATTACCGCACCAAAGAAGAGGTTCAAGAATATCAAAAAATTGATCCGATCACTCAAGTAAAAGAGCTAATTCTTCAAAAGAAATGGCTCTCAGAAGATCAGATCAAAGAAATTGACAAGCGCGTTAAAGACATGGTGGCCGAATGTGAAGAGTTTGCAGAAAACTCTGATTTTCCGCCAATTCAGCAGCTGTACGATACGGTTTACGAGCAGCAAGACTATCCGTTTTTAGCACATAAACTCTAAAGATTTAGCATGGCCGAAGTAGTAAATATGCCGCGTTTGAGCGATACCATGGAAGAAGGTACCGTAGCAAAATGGCTCAAGAAAGTTGGAGATACTATTGAAGAAGGCGATATCCTTGCCGAAATCGAGACCGATAAGGCCACGATGGAGTTTGAATCGTTTTATTCAGGAACACTTTTGCATATTGGAATTCAAGAAGGAGAGGGTGCGCCCGTTGATTCACTTCTGGCTATCATTGGCGATAAGGGTGAAGATATTAGTGGATTGATTTCTGGAGCCCCCGCAGCTCAAGCCCCTTCGGTTAGCCAAGAGCAGCCCGCAGCGAGTTTTCAACCTACCCCATCTGTTCCAGAGGGTGTAGAGATTGTTACTATGCCTCGACTTAGTGATACCATGGAAGAGGGTACCGTTGCCTCTTGGTTGAAGAAGATAGGGGATACCGTTGAAGAGGGGGATATCCTTGCCGAAATCGAGACCGATAAGGCTACAATGGAGTTTGAGTCTTTTTACTCCGGAACGCTACTTTACATTGGAATACAAGAAGGGCAGTCTGCTCCAGTTGATGCTGTACTGGCCGTTATAGGACCTGAAGGCACAGATGTTCAGTCAGTTCTCTCAGGAGCTTCAGCAGCACCCTCAGCTGCATCGTCGGCTGATGCGAAAACGACCGAGTCTCAGATTGCTCAGCCCGAACAGTCTGCGGCAGCTACTGCTCAAGCTACCTCAAATGCACCTAACACAGTTATTGATTCGCGCGTATTTGCCTCTCCACTGGCCAAACGTATTGCCCAAGATAAGGGAATCGATTTGACCCAACTTAAGGGGTCGGGTGAGAATGGCCGCATCATAAGACGCGATCTTGAGGGCGCTAGACCTTCTTCTACTCAGGCCGCAAGTGCGATTTCGGCTACATCGGTGGCTGAAAGCGCAGCTAGTCAAGCTCCGTCAATTGCTGTCGCTGTTGGTCAGGAACACGCTGAATTGATCAAGAATTCTCAGATGCGTAAGGTCATTGCCAAGCGCCTTAGTGAATCAAAATTCAGTGCACCCCATTACTATTTGACTATTGAGGTTGAAATGGATGAGGCCAAGTCTGCACGAGCGAGTATGAATGAACTTCCAGAAACAAAAGTTTCCTTCAACGATATGGTCTTAAAGGCCTGTGCAATGGCACTGCTTAAGCACAAACAAGTCAACACAACTTGGAAAGACGATCATACCATAGTGAATCACCACGTTCATTTGGGAGTAGCGGTAGCCGTTGAAGACGGATTGGTGGTTCCGGTGATCAAACACGCCAACCAACTCTCTTTGAGCAATATAGGGGCTCAAGTAAAAGACATGGCTGGCCGAGCACGAACTAAGAAATTAACTCCGGCTGAGATGGAGGGGAGTACCTTTACCGTATCTAATCTAGGTATGTTTGGAATAGATGAATTTACTTCTATTATCAATCAGCCCAACTCGGCTATTTTATCGGTCGGATCGATCGTAGAAAAGCCTGTAGTTAGAGACAGCCAAATCGTAATTCGAAGCATGATGAAGCTCACGCTAGCATGCGATCACCGAACGGTTGATGGGGCCACAGGAGCGCAATTTTTGCAAACCCTGAAAACCTATCTAGAGCATCCAGTTACGATGCTCGCCTAATTGTAATTCACCTACATGTATATTCGAAAAAGCATTCTCTAGGGAATGCTTTTTTGTTACTTTAAAGTCTTAAATCACTAAACGTTTTTTTGTGGCCAATATAATTGTAACAGGAACGAGCAGAGGAATAGGTTTTGAAACCGTTAATGCGCTTCTCGATCAAGGACATCAAGTACTCGCACTTTCAAGAACTGAAATGAAATTGCAGCATAGTCGTCTAGATTTGCTAAGAACCCTTTCTGTAGACCTTGCGCAAGACAATTTATCGGTTGTTCTGCAGGCCATTGAAGACTGGACCCAGGTCGACGGAATCGTTCATAACGCAGGATCATTTATGCACAAACCTTTCATTCAAACAACCACCGATGATTTTTTAGCCCTTTACAGGGTAAACGTATTTGCGGTAGCCGAGTTGACCCGCCTAGTTGATAGAAAGCTGATGCAAGGCGCACATGTGGTGGGTATAAGTTCGATGGGTGGCATTCAAGGTAGCTCTAAATTTGCAGGCCTCTCAGCTTATAGTTCTAGCAAGGGCGCCCTGATTACCCTTTTCGAATTATTGGCCGAGGAGTATCAGTCAAGGGGAGTTAGCTTTAATAGCTTGGCATTGGGAGCGGTACAGACCGAGATGCTCGAAGCTGCCTTTCCTGGGATAAAGGCTCCTGTAAGTGCTGCTGAGATGGGGGCGTATATAGCGCGATTTGTCTTAGAGGGTCATCGTTTTTTCAACGGAAAAGTACTTCCGGTTAGCAGTTCTACTCCCTAAAAATACCTATGCTAGATATACTCGGTCGCTATGTTCCTGAAGCCGCTCTGATTTATTGTTTTGAGCAGATAAAACGGTATGGGGTTCACCTAAAGATCGTTAACGAACGCCTTAGCAGGCATGGTGATTACCGTAAGTTGCCAGATGGAGGCCACCTCATCACCATCAATGCAGGTCCTAATCCCTATAGATTTCTCATCACCCTGATCCATGAGATAGCCCACCTAGTAGCTTTTATAGAACACGGCCATCGCATTCGGCCCCATGGAAAAGAGTGGAAGCAGACCTTTAAGCTGTTAATGCTACCCTTGCTTAATCCGGCTGTTTTTCCAAAAGAATTACTACCCGTACTAGCGACCCACTTTAAAAGTCCAAAGGCAAGTAGTAGCGCTGATGCACGATTAGACTGCGAACTCAGTCGGTACGATGAAACAGTTAGGGGTATTTTTGTTGAGGAATTACCCGAGGGCGCTTTATTTGCCTATCGCGAAAAGCGTATTTTTAAAAAAGGAAGTAAGCGCAGAAAGCGCTATGAGTGTTTAGAGCTAGAGACCAAAAGGAATTACTTGTTTCAACCTAATGCACGGGTAATGCCTATCAGTAATTATGACTAATCAAGAAGAACAGATCAAACAAAACGCCAAGGGTTTTTGGCAGAGTATATTGGTATTTCTGAAAGAGCTATTGGACATTCGTACCAATACCGATATGCAGACCACGCGCGATTCGATTATTGCTGACATACCCTTTAAGGGGCATACCTCGTGGATTTTAATCAGCTCTATATTCATCGCTTCTATAGGCTTGAATGCTAATTCTACAGCAGTAGTTATTGGTGCTATGCTTATTTCTCCGCTTATGGGTCCGATCTTAGGGTTGGGATTCTCATTGGCAACCAACGATATAGATCTGCTCAACCGCTCGCTTAAAAACTTTTTGGTTATGGTGGGGCTTTCAGTGATAACGGCCTATCTGTTCTTTGCCCTGTTTCCCCTGCGTGATGAATCTTCTGAGCTGCTTGCGCGAGTACGACCGGATATTCGCGATGTACTTATTGGGTTTTTTGGCGGAGTCGCCCTTGTAGTTGCCCGAGCTAAAAAAGGAACTATTGCCAGTGTAATCTTTGGGGTGGCTATCGCGACCGCCCTCATGCCTCCCCTCTGCACAGTGGGTTTTGGATTGGCCGTAGGTAATTGGAGCTATGCCCTTGGTGCCCTTTACCTTTTTCTGATTAACACCATATTTATCGCCTTGGCCACCTTTGTAGTGATCAAGTATTTGAAGTTTCCGATGGAGCGCTATGCGAATTCAACGCGCAGAAGATTGATCTCTAGAATAGCTTATGTGCTTAGTTTGATCGTTATGATTCCAGCCGCCTACACGTTCTATGGAGTGCTACAAGAATCGCTTTTTAGGCGCGATGCTCAGGCCTTTTTGAAGGAGACCATTGAACTGTATCCATTTGAGGGCAACGGGGTCTACAGGCGCGATTTTTCTACCTTAAGTTATAACCAAGGAGAATCACCAGAGATAAGTGTGATGGTATTGGGCGATGAGGTGATTCCGCAAGAGGTGATCAATACCTGGAAGGTAAAGCAACAGCAATACGATAGATTGCGTGAGGCTAACTTTGAGGTGTTACAGGCTAATCAAGAAGATACCGAGGCCCAATTCAACTATGTGATGGAGCTTTACGAGAGTAAAAAGAGCGAGTTGATTTCTAAAGACAGACAGATTCAGCTGCTGGAGCAAGAACTCGACCGAATGAGCCGGTCAGGGGGCTTACAGCTGCCTTTTGAGCAGATCAAAAGCGAATTAGTCTTGGCGTTTCCTCAGCTAAAAACCTTGAGTTATGGGTCTAAAATTGAGACCGATTTCCAACGCCAAGATACACTTCAGGTATTTGAGGTGAGTTGGTTAGAAACTACTAGTTTAGCAGACAGACAAGGGCTTTCTGAACGCCTTGAGCTCTGGCTGAAAACTCGCCTTCAAGAGCAAAACATTCTACTTCAGCAGAAAGATTAGGGCGATAAGTTGGACTTTTCTTGATAGACCTTTCTAACGTTTTTGTACAATTCTGAAGCGTACACGAACTCGCTGATGGCCTGATTGTCGGTCACGAATATTTCCTCTTTTGTGCCTTGCCAGGCTAATTTGCCTTCTTTGAGAAAGACGATTTTTTCTCCGATTTGCATCACCGAGTTCATATCGTGAGTATTAATTAGCGTAGTGATGTCATACTCTCGGGTAATCTCTTGAATGAGATCGTCAATCAGAATAGCCGTTCTCGGATCTAAGCCAGAATTGGGCTCGTCGCAGAATAGGTATTTGGGATTCATCACGATGGCCCTGGCGATAGCCACTCTTTTTTTCATTCCTCCTGACAGTTCTGCCGGGTATTTATGGTGGGCATCTATGAGGTTTACCCGGTCCAAAACTCGATCGACTTGTTCTTTCTTTTCTTTTGCTGAATAAGTGGTAAACATTTGTAAAGGGAAGCAAACATTTTCGGCTACGGTCATCGAATCGAACAGCGCACTTCCTTGAAAGACCATGCCCATGGCCTTTCTTAATTCACGTTGCTCGTTGCGTTCTAACTCGTCTAGGTAAACTCCGTCGAATGCAATACGCCCTGAATCGGGCTGGTGTAAGCCAATTAGAGACTTTAGGAATACCGTTTTTCCGGATCCGCTCTGGCCTATAATCAAATTGGTCTTTCCGCGGTCAAACGAAGTGCTCACGTCATTTAGGACGTTCACGCCTGAGAAAGATTTTGATAAGTGCTCAACCCCAATCATCTATCCTAATAATAGTTGGGTGAGTATATAATTGATGATAATAATCACAACACTGGTCCATACGAAAGATACGGTTGATGCTTTACCGACTTCTAAGGCTCCGCCTTTTAAATAATAGCCGTGGTAGGCTGGAATGGTGGCAATGATTACGGCAAAAACAAGTGATTTTATGAAGGCATAGGTAACGTGAAAGGGCACGAAGTCTTCCTGAATTCCGGCAATAAAGTCTGCGGTGGGTGCGTAGTCTCCAAATACAGCTGCAGCCCATCCTCCGAAGATACCCGTATACATCGCTATAGCTATGGCAAAGGGGTAGAACAACATTGCTATAAGTTTTGGAAAGATGAGGTAATTGACCGAATTGACTCCCATAACTTCTAAAGCGTCTATTTGCTCGGTTACCCGCATGGTTCCTATGCTTGAGGTGATGTAGGATCCGACCTTTCCGACCATAATCACAGAAATAAATGTAGGGGCGAATTCTAGAATTACCGATTGACGCGTGGCGAAACCGATGAGGCTTTTAGGTAAAAACGGAGAGGTGAGGTTAAGGGCGGTTTGAATGGTAACAACTCCACCTATAAAAAAGGAAATGAAAATAATGATGCCCAGAGAATTGAATATCAATTCGTCAATCTCTTTGAGAATGAGGCCCTTCATTACACTCCACTTCGTAGGCTTTCTGAAAATTTCTACGAGCATTAGACCGTAGCGTCCGACTTCTTCTA
>JAURFJ010000060.1 GCA_030834365.1 Flavobacteriaceae bacterium
GCATAATAGGTTCAACCGATGACTCTCCAACGGTAGCGATGTGCACTTCTGCTTGTTGTTTTTCTTGAAACCAAATGGCACGAGTAAGTCCAAACTCGTCGTTGGGGTTCATGACAAACTGAACGCCTTGGGTGTCAAAGCGGGTGTCGTTATCGGTAAAATTAATCTTTGAGGTGGTGTCCGGAACCGCACTAATGCAAACCAATATCTTCATAGGTAATCGGGGTTAATCGTCTGTAAACAAATATACTAAAACCGATTAATTTATTATGCATGCATAATAAATTTATTCGAAGACTCAGGGGTATAGACAACGGTTAAAATGTCTTATTTTTGCCCACACACTGTATAAAAAGACTATGAAAACACTTCAGTTTAGAGAGGCAATTGCTGAGGCCATGTCTGAAGAGATGCGCCGAGACGAGACGATATACCTTATGGGCGAAGAGGTAGCTGAATACAATGGTGCTTACAAGGCGTCTAAGGGCATGCTCGATGAATTTGGCCCTAAACGCGTTATCGACACCCCTATTTCTGAGCTAGGCTTTTCGGGTATTGGTGTAGGTTCAGCCATGAACGGCAACCGCCCCATTATCGAATTCATGACCTTTAACTTTTCGTTGGTGGGTATTGACCAGATTATCAATAACGCCGCTAAAATGCGCCAGATGTCTGCTGGTCAGTTTAATATTCCTATTGTTTTTAGAGGTCCAACTGCTTCTGCTGGGCAGTTAGCAGCTACGCACTCACAAGCGTTTGATAGTTGGTTTGCCAACTGTCCGGGTTTAAAGGTGGTGGTTCCGTCGAATCCAGCAGACGCCAAAGGATTGCTAAAATCAGCTATACGTGACGACGATCCAGTGATTTTCATGGAGTCTGAGCAGATGTACGGAGACAAGGGTGAAGTGCCCGAGGGAGAGTACACCATTCCACTTGGGGTTGCCGATATTAAACGAGAAGGTACCGATGTGACCGTCGTCTCTTTCGGCAAAATTATTAAAGAGGCCTACAAGGCAGCCGATCGCTTGGCTCAAGAAGGAATATCTGTTGAAATTATTGATTTGAGAACCGTGAGACCAATGGACGTCGATACGATAATTAAATCGGTGAAAAAAACAAACCGCTTAGTGGTTTTAGAAGAAGCATGGCCGTTCGGAAATGTGGCCACTGAGATCATATATCACGTTCAAGATAAGGCCTTTGATTACCTTGATGCACCAGTAGTGAAGCTCAACACGGCTGACACACCAGCGCCGTATTCACCGGTGCTGCTGCAAGAGTGGTTGCCCAACGAGGACGATGTGGTTAAAGCAGTTAAAAAGGTATTGTACCGCGATTAGGTGCGCATAAATAAGTTACGCCTTTAGGCGCTAAGGCAGAGCGCTAATTTCAACAGTCTAAAAGTTTAACTTTTACTACTTTTGCGGGCGTTGTTATAAAACTAACCGAAACTAAACTATTCTATATGGAGGCATTAGTTCCTTTTTTATGGGCCTTTGGGATTCTTGGGCTCATTTACGTTTTTATCAAAAATGCATGGGTTACCAAGCAAGAAGTGGGTAATGAAAAAATGGCTAGAATCGCCAAAAACATCGCCGATGGGGCGATGTCTTTTTTAAAGGCTGAATACAAGATTCTTAGCATTTTCGTTGCAGCCGTTGCTATACTACTGTTCTTCAAAGGTCAAAACGAGGCCGGATCGAACGGCCTTGTAGCGGTCTCCTTCATTGTAGGTGCTGTTTGTTCGGCCTTAGCCGGATTCATCGGCATGCGTGTCGCCACAAAAGCCAACGTGCGCACAACCAATGCCGCACGCACCTCTTTACCTAAGGCACTAGAAGTAGCCTTCGCTGGAGGATCGGTTATGGGCCTAGGTGTAGTTGGCCTTGGCGTTTTAGGTTTAGGTTCATTATTTGCTATTTATAGCGCTCAAGGGTGGGGAATTGATGAAGTGCTCAACGTGCTTTCAGGATTTTCTTTTGGTGCATCTTCTATTGCTCTATTTGCCAGAGTGGGTGGAGGTATTTACACTAAAGCTGCTGATGTTGGAGCTGACCTAGTGGGTAAGGTTGAGGCCGGTATTCCAGAAGACCACCCGCTTAACCCTGCTACCATTGCAGATAACGTTGGTGACAACGTTGGAGATGTTGCCGGAATGGGCGCTGACCTTTTTGAATCGTATGTAGGTTCTATAATCGGAACTATGGTTCTAGGAGCAGCCTTCGCCACACTTCCTGAGTTTGCGAGCTCATTTAATGGATTGGGTGCGGTTTACCTTCCGTTAGCTCTAGCAGCAGCCGGTATAATTATGTCAATTATCGGAACCTTTTTTGTGCGTGTTAAAGAGGGTGGAAACCCACAAACAGCTCTTAATTTAGGTGAGTTTGGATCGGCCGCTCTCATGCTCGTGACTTCTTATTTCTTGATCAACGAGATGCTTCCTGAGTCGTGGGTAGAGCAAGGAAAGACCTTTACTTCTTTAGGTGTTTTCTTGGCTACAATTGCTGGACTAGTTGCAGGTCTTCTCGTGGGTAAGGTTACTGAATATTATACAGGAACGGGCACTAAGCCTGTGAATTCAATCGTGCGTCAGTCTGAAACCGGATCGGCCACTAATATTATAGCCGGACTGGGTGTAGGTATGATGTCTACGGCCATTCCGATCATCTTAATCGCTGCCGCGATTCTCGTGTCGCACCACTTTGCCGGACTTTACGGTATTGCTATTGCCGCTGTGGGGATGTTAGCCAACACCGGCATTCAATTGGCAGTAGATGCGTACGGACCGATTTCGGATAATGCGGGAGGTATTGCCGAAATGGCAGAGCTTCCGGCTGAAGTAAGAGAGCGCACAGATACCCTTGACGCGGTCGGAAACACTACTGCGGCCATCGGAAAGGGATTTGCTATTGCCTCTGCAGCGCTTACTGCGCTTGCACTCTTTGCGGCCTTCATGAAAACTGCCAAGGTGAAAGCTATCGACGTGTCTGAGCCAACTATTATGGCCGGATTATTAATAGGAGCCATGCTTCCGTTTGTGTTCTCGGCTATGTCCATGAATGCAGTGGGTCGTGCTGCCATGGCCATGATTGAGGAGGTACGTCGACAGTTCAAAGATATCCCTGCTCTTAAGGCTGCCCTTGAGGTGATGCGCAAGTACGATTCAGACCTGTCTAAGGCCTCGGCTGAGGATAGAGCGATCTTTGATGCCGCCGATGGAGTTGCTGAGTATGATAAGTGTGTAGCTATTTCAACTCAGGCTTCAATCAAAGAAATGGTTATGCCCGGACTTTTGGCGATCATCGTTCCTGTTTTGATTGGCTTTGTTGGAGGTGCTGAGATGCTCGGAGGCTTGTTAGCGGGTGTTACCGCTTCAGGTGTACTTATGGCTATTTTTCAATCGAATGCTGGTGGTGCTTGGGATAACGCCAAGAAAACAATCGAAAAAGAAGGACGCAAGGGATCAGATGCTCACAAGGCAGCTGTTGTTGGAGACACGGTGGGAGATCCGTTTAAGGACACCTCAGGACCTTCATTAAACATCTTGTTGAAGTTAATGTCTGTAGTAGCGCTGGTGATTGCTCCAAGTTTAGTAGAGGCCGATGCCCTATCCGCTTATAACTCTGATGAAATAAGTAAAGAGGTTACCGTAGATGTGCGCGTCACAACGGGCAGTGACGATTCAAAAACCTACGCCGTAATTCGTACCGTTACCAATGTGAATGGTGTTCAAGAAGTTGAAGAGGTCACCTACGAAGGCCATTCAGCAGAAGAGGTAATGAGTCAGGTGAAAGCGAATCACCCAGAGATTGAACTCAACATTGAAAAAAACCAAAGCACCGCTGTTCAGTCGTAATTACGAATTAGATTGTATTAAAAAGCCCGGGTATTCGCCCGGGCTTTTTGTTTTGCGTTTTCTGCAAAATCTTATTTAAAGAGTCCGTGTATTTCGGCATTGATACGGTTTACGATAAATCCTAGGTCTTCGACATTATCGACAAAGTTTAGCTCATCGACATCGAAAATTAAAAGGGTGCCCTTGGTATATCCCTTGATGAATTCTTCGTAACGGTCGTTCAAGCGACTCAAGTATTCTATAGAGATACCGCTTTCGTATTGTCTTCCGCGCTTGTGTATCTGTTTGACTAAGTTTTCTATAGAACTTCTGAGGTATATTAAGATATCGGGCGGATCTACTAAAGACTCCATCAGCTCAAACAAGCTGAGGTAATTTTCAAAGTCGCGATTAGTCATTAGTCCCATATTGTGCAGGTTTGGAGCAAAGATGTAAGCATCCTCGTAAATGGTTCTGTCTTGGATGACCGTTTTACCTCCTTCTCGAATGTTTAGCACTTGCCTAAACCGGGTGTTCAGAAAGTATACCTGTAGATTGAAGCTCCAACGCTCCATGTGATTGTAAAAATCGTTGAGGTAGGGGTTGGTAATTACCTCTTCAAAATGAGCCTCCCATTTGTAATGCTTGGCTAGTAAGTCAGTTAGGGTGGTTTTTCCCGAACCTATATTTCCCGCAACCGCGATATGCATACGCTACTTTTTTTGACCCCTCAATATAGCTATTCTCCAATGTTTGATCTCCACTTGGGGAGGCAAAAAAATCTATTTTTTAAAGAAATTAATCGTGCACATTTGCTTTTTATAAATGCTTTTCTGTATTTAGCGCGATATATGAAAAACACGCTTCAAAAGTCATTCGCCTATTTTAGCTTTTACCGCAGTTTGCGATAAGAGGGGCTTTTGTCATTTGGTGTGTCAAAAAATACTAAAGTCCCGATTTTTCGGGGCTTTTTTTTTTGATTAAACTATGAAGGTAGGAATTCAGGGTATAGCCGGATCTAATCACCACAAGGTCGCTGTTCAATTTTATGGCCCACAGCTCGATTGCGTTTGTTGCGATTCGTTTGCAGAATTGTCGGATGGTCTAAAGAATAGGCGTTTTGATGAGGCCGTCATGGCCATCGAAAATTCAATAGCGGGAGCCATACTCCCTAATTACGCGCTGATTTACACCAATGAATTTAAGATCATCTCTGAGTTTTACTTGAGCATTTCGCACAACTTAATGGCCCTTCCAGGTCAGTCTCTTGAGGCCATTAACAGGGTTGAATCGCATCCAATGGCGCTATTGCAGTGTGCTTCATTTTTTGAGCAGCACAAATCGATCACCTTAGTAGAGGCCGACGATACTGCCTCTGTGGCCCAGCGCATTTCGGCAGCGAGGCGATCGGGTGTTGCGGCTATCGCTCCGCCTGAGGCCGCAGCCTTATATAATTTAGAGATTTTGGCCAATGACATTCAAACCCTTAGTTCGAATGCGACTCGTTTTGTGCGCATCAAGAGGGGGGCTGAAGATGGATCCATTGATCCGAAGGCCAACAAAGCTTCTCTTAGATTTGTGACTGGGCACAAAAGAGGAAGTCTGGCCACCATACTAAACGTCATGAGTGATTGTAACTTGAACCTCACGAAGATACAGTCGCTTCCAATTATAGAAACCCCGTGGAAGTATGCCTTTTTTGTAGACGTAACCTTCGAGCAGATTAGTCAATTTCAAAAGGCCATTGCTGCTCTTGAGATAATGGCCGACAGCTTTACGCTGTTGGGAGTGTACACCAATCAACTTAAAACGAGCGAATCATGAGAGAAGCCAAGAGACTGAAGCGGGTCAGCGAGTACTACTTTTCGAAGAAGCTGAAAGAAATTAAGGCGCTCACAGCTGCCGGATCGCCCATCATTAACATGGGAATTGGAAGTCCAGACTTGGAGGCTCCGTCATCAGCTATAGGCGGGCTACTAGAGGCACTCTCTGAAAAGGGCGTACACCAGTATCAGAGCTATGTTGGCCGAGATGAGTTGAGGGTAGCTTTTGCGCAGTTTTACCAAACACACTATCAGGTAAAATTAGACGCGACCCACGAAATTCTTCCGCTGATGGGCTCTAAAGAGGGTATTTTTCACATCAGTATGGCATTTCTCAATGCCAAAGACGTGGTGCTCATTCCGAATCCGGGCTACCCGACTTATGAAGCTGTCGCTCGATTGGTGGGTGCAAGGGCTCTATTTTATCCTCTAAACGACAAGGGGCTGCCTGATTTTTCAGCCATCGATCCCAAGTTGTTAGAGCGGGCGGTAATCATGTGGGTGAACTATCCGCATATGCCCACAGGAATCACCATAGGCCCCGACGGGTTTAAGTATATCATCGATTTAGCCAAAAGGCACGACTTATTGGTGGTAAACGACAATCCGTATAGCTTTATTGGAAACGACAATCCCACTTCAATATTGGCACACACCCAGGGATATAAGAACGTTTTAGAACTCAACTCGCTTAGCAAGGTGTTCAACATGGCCGGATGGCGCGTGGGAGCTTTGACTGGGTCTAAGACGCTCATTCAGTCTGTTTTAAAGGTTAAATCAAATATGGACTCTGGAATGTTTTTTGGCATTCAACGCGCTGCGGCTAAGGCATTAGCTGAACCTAAGTCGTGGTTTGTTCAACTCAATGAAGTCTACATGCAGCGCAGAAAATTGGTCGAGCTCTTGGCCAAGTCATTGAAACTTGAGGTCGAGCCCGGTCAGACTGGAATGTTTGTGTGGTGCAAACTGCCCAAGGGAGTGCAGAGCGAGGCTTTTGCCGATAAGCTTCTCAAGGAATACGCCCTTTTTTGTGCACCCGGATTCATTTTCGGATCTGAAGGCAAGAATCACGTGCGTTTTTCGCTCTGCGTCACGGCAGATCAGATTGAGAAGGCTATCATGCGCGTAAAAACCAAGAAATTATGAAACTGGCTGTAGTAGGTGTAGGGTTGATCGGTGGGTCTTGGGCGAAGGCTCTTAGAGAACACGCGCTGGTCACCGAGGTTCTGGGGGTAGACCGCAGCGAACAGCATTTAGAGCAGGCTATAAAGCTTGGGATAATTGATCGGGCCGTTGATTACAATCAACTCGCACAGGCTGACCTCGTATTTGTAAGTATTCCGGTAGATCAGTTGGTGCTCGAATTGCCCAAGATTTTGGACGCCGTTGGGCCGACCACTCTGGTCATGGATGCGGGCTCTACTAAGCTCGCAATTTGCGCTTCAGTGGCTGAGCACCCAAAAAGAGCTCATTTCTTAGCGGCTCACCCCATCGCCGGAACCGAGTTTTCAGGCCCAAATGCGGCAATAGCCGACCTGTATAAGGGTAAGCTAGCTATAGTTTGTGAAATCGAGAAAACGGCCATAGACCTACAAGAGCGCGCAATGAATGCCTTTTCTGCCTTGGGTATGCGCGTGCGATACATGGGTGCCAAGGAGCACGATGTACATGTGGCTTATGTCTCTCACCTTTCGCACATCAGCGCATTTATGCTCGGAAAGACCGTTATGGGCAAAGAGAAAGACGATCGCACTATTTTTGACTTAGCCGGTAGTGGATTTGCCTCTACCGTGCGCCTTGCGAAGAGTTCGCCGCAGATGTGGGCTCCGATTTTTGTTCAGAACAAAGAACCCTTGTTGGAGACACTCGAGGCGTTTATCGAACACCTTAATGCCTTTAAGGACCTGATCGAAAACGAAGACACACAGGCCCTTACCGAAGAAATGAAACGCATAAATAGCATAGAAAAAATATTAAACCCTTTACCTTTAAAGCCTTAAATCACAATCATGGAAAATTCGAAAAAGTTTCGTAGCTGGTTAGATGA